>CALYVN010000013.1 GCA_945494785.1 uncultured Alistipes sp. | reverse complement strand
AAAAGGTGGATGTGTAATTAATCCCCTCAAAATTGAATGTAGCTTCAATGACAGGGGCTTCTATGTAATGTCCCTCAATTCCCATTGTTCTACAAGTACTATCAAGTAATTTAAACTCATCTTTGAAGTGTTCATACACAAAGTTAAAAAGGGTGTTATGGGTAGAACCTGTATCTATAAGAAAACACAAGTTCTTTAGTTTGCCTGATGTTACTATTAATGGTAAACTTGTTTTTTGTAAACCAAATGTTAGGGGAAATTCCATCATTAAATAAGCCATTTATAGTTATAATAAATATCTGTTAGTCTCATTTTAGGGAATAACTGGTCTGTAGAATCATAGATTGCGTGATAAAGCATTTCAGGTGTAACCATCATATTTCTATCACATTGCATAGACAGGAAATCATTTATTTGCTTTGGATTGCTTACACCATCATCAATAATCAAATAATCTTTTTGATTTATTTTAGTCAGTGCTATTTTAGACATACCTCGACACATGGCTGCAACAACAAACTCAGATTGATGAATTGTATTACGCAAGCTCCATTTATCATGGTATAGAATGCTGAAAGAAAACAATTCATCAACTTCTCTTGTTTCCACCTTTTCATATTCTTGAAAAATGATAGTCTTTTTGCTCATTTGATGCTCTTTTTGTAGCCATACCACAAAAAGAAAGGTGTGATGATTTCTTGTTAAGTCCAAGGTATCACCACAACACCTACAATCACAAACAAGGAAAGCCCAAACCTTATGGCATGAGCATTCACTTCCTTACTGCTGTGATTTTTAGTCTTCAAAGTGGTGTTTTAGGACTTTCACAAGTAAGAAGCAAACACTTCTTTTTCTAATATGTCTTGTTAAACTTCTATTTCATTGCTAACTATTTTTGTTGTTACTGCAAAATTACGATAATTTTGCAAGAAACAAGCATCAAATCAGTCAATTTAGAAAAGTTACTCCATATCAGCATCCGAGGTGTGGGCAAATTCTTGTCATAAGTTATTTATACCCAAGTATTAAAATCATTATTACTAATTTGGTGCATTAAAGTATATAATTGGGCATAAAATTTGCGGAGCAAAGCCCCGCAAATTCTAACCACTAATCGCTCATCACCGACTTCTTTATCTCGTTGAGTGTATTCAATGCTTCGAGAGGGGTGAGCGAATTGATGTCCAAATCGCGAATCATATCGCGAATCCGAATCAGCACAGGGTCGTCCAAGCGGAACATCGAGAGTTGAATCGACGAGCCGCTCTCGCCGACAGCCTCCGTAACGCTCGGCGACGGTTGCCGCTTGCCGCGATTGCGCAGATTGCCCGACGGTGCCATTTCGTTGTTGCCATAGACCTGTTCGAGGCTGTGCAGGATGTCGGTCGCACGCTCCACTATCGAACGCGGCATACCTGCCATACGCGCCACATGGATACCGAACGAGTGTTCCGTACCGCCGCGCTCCAACTTGCGCAGGAAGACAATCGTATTGTCCACCTCCTTGACCGAAACGTGGTAGTTTTTCACTCTCGGGCAGACCTGTTCCATCTCGTTGAGTTCGTGGTAGTGGGTGGCAAACAACGTGCGCGGATGCACGCGCGGATGGTTGTGCAGATACTCCACCATTGCCCACGCTATCGATATGCCGTCATAGGTACTTGTACCTCGCCCGATTTCGTCGAGCAACACGAGACTGCGAGCCGAAATGTTGTTCAGAATGCTTGCCGATTCCAACATCTCCACCATAAAGGTCGATTCGCCCTGCGAGATGTTGTCCGATGCACCCACTCGGGTAAAAATCTTGTCCACGATGCCGATACGCGCCTTGCGTGCCGGCACGAACGACCCCATTTGAGCCATCAGCACGATAAGTGCCGTCTGACGCAGCAGAGCCGATTTACCCGACATATTCGGACCCGTTATCATCATAATCTGCTGCTTCGAATCGTCGAGTGCGACATCGTTGGGGATATACTCCTCGCCCACCTTCATCATCGTCTCGATGACGGGATGACGCGCACCCTTCAAATCGAGGCTGTTGCTTTCGTCGAGCGTCGGACGGACATAGTTGCGTTCGCGTGCCATGACGGCAAACGAGTGCAGGCAGTCGATACGAGCCACGGCATGGGCATTGCGCTGCAACTCTTTGAGATATTGCGAAAGGTAGGCTATCAACTCGTCGTAGAGTTGTTGTTCGAGTTCCGCCATACGCACCTCGGCACCGAGAATCTTCTGCTCGTACTCTTTGAGTTCTTCGGTGATGTATCGTTCGGCATTGGCAAGCGTCTGCTTGCGAATCCAGCCTTCGGGTACCTTCTCCTTATGGGTGTTGCGCACCTCGATATAGTAACCGAATACGTTGTTGTAGCCGATTTTGAGCGACGTGATACCCGTTGCCTCGCTCTCTCGCTGCTGAATGGTCGCCAACACGTCCTTGCCATGGAGTGCTATGCGGCGCAGGTCGTCGAGTTCGGGACTGACACCGTCGGCTATCACTCCGCCCTTCTGCACCTGATTGTTCGACGGGTCGGGATAGATGTCGTGAGCCAACCGTTCGCGCACCTGCACGAGCGGACTGATGCTCGCCGCAACCTCGTGCAACACCTCGTTGTCGCTCGCTTCGAGCGTCGCTTTCAGCCGCTCCAACGCCTGCAACGACAATTTGAGTTGCACCAACTCGCGGGGCAGCACCCGCAACGAGGCTATGCGCGAGGCTATGCGCTCCAAATCGCCGATGCACTCCGCCTGCTTGGCAACAGCCTCTGCCGTTTTGCGCCCCTTTACGAAGGCCTCGACCACATCCTGCCGACGGTTGATTTCGGCAATGTCGAGAATCGGCATCGCTACCCAACGTTTGAGCAGACGGCCGCCCATAGGCGTAAGCGTGCGGTCGATGACCCGCACGAACGAGCCGTTGTCGCTGCCGCCGTTGGTACAGAACAGTTCGAGGTTGCGAATGGTAAATTTGTCTATCCACACATAGTCACTCTGCTCCAAACGCGAGATGGAGGCTATGTGGGCAATATTGCGATGTTCGGTAAATTCGAGATAATACAGCACCGCTCCCGCTGCCGCTATGCCGTTGTGGAGCGTATCGACACCGAAACCTTTGAGATTAGGCACTCCGAACTGCTTGCAGAGTTTATCGACATTGACATCATACGAAAAGACCCAATCATCCAACTTGTAGGTATAGTATTTCGAGCCGAACGAGGTGGCAAAACGGTCGTCGTAACCGCGCTGATAGACCACCTCGCGAGGCGAGAGATTCGACAAAAGTTTGTCGATGTAGCGGTCGTCGCCCTCGGCAATGAAAAATTCGCCCGTCGAAATGTCCAAGAATGCGGCACCCGTACTCTCGCGCCCGAAACAGATGGCAGCCAGATAGGTATTCTCCTTGTTTTCGAGGATATTGTCGTTAAGCACCACACCCGGTGTTACAAGTTCGATGACGCCGCGTTTGACCAAGCCCTTGACCGACTTTGGGTCTTCCAACTGCTCGCAAAGGGCCACCCGCTTGCCGGCACGCACCAATTTGGGCAGATAGGCATCGATGGCATGATAAGGGAAGCCCGCGAGTTCGACAAACGACGCACTGCCGTTGGCTCGGCGCGTCAGCGTGATGCCGAGTATGCCGCTCGCCTCAATCGCATCGCTGCCGAAGGTCTCGTAAAAATCGCCGACCCTGAACAACAGAATCGCATCGGGATGGACGGCCTTGATGGCATAGTACTGCTTCATCAACGGCGTCTCAATATATTTTGTATCGTCGATCTTTGCCATAAGCCTTTGCTTTGCAACAGATGCAAATGTACGAAAATTTTGCTACTCGGCGAAAAATCGCTCGTCGAAATTGACCAAATAGAGCCGCTCCTTGGCGCGTGTCATGGCGGTATAGAGCCATCGCAACATGTCGCGCGTCATCGGCTCGTCGCCGAACAGACAGCGGTCTATAAAGACTGCGCTCCACTGACCGCCTTGCGCCTTGTGGCAGGTTACGGCGTATGCGAATTTGACCTGCACGGCGTTGAAATGCGGATTCTCGCGAATTGCCCGAAACCGCTTGATGCGGCTGCCGATGTCGGTATAATCGCGCTCCACCTCGTCGAACAGACGACGACTCTGCTCGCGCGTAAGCGAAGGCGATTCGGAATAAATCGTATCGAGCAGGATTTTGCACTCGATTTCCGTGTCGTCGTAGTCGCCGAACGACAGCACGGCATTGGCGAAGCGGAAGCCGTAAAAATCCTCGTAACGACGCAACCGTTTGAGCCGTGCTATGTCGCCGTTGGCGATGAAGTTCATCGGACAATCCTCGATGCGCTCGGTATAGTGGTAGTTGTTCTTGACCACCATCAGCATATCGCCGCTCTCAATCTCCTCCTCGGCACACAGCACATTGCGCCGAATGCCCTCGTTGTAACGGTTGGCACGCTTGTTCGAGCGCGTTATGACTATCGTCTCGTCGCGCCCGTAGCGGTCGTAGCACTCCTGCAACAACTCCGTAAATTCGCCGCCTTCTATGGATTGCACGTCGTCGTAATCCGTCTCGAAGCGCGGAATGGCGACGATATCCTGTTCGAGCATGCAGCGGACGAGCGTGGCATTGAACAATATGCCCGAAGTCTGCGCCTGACGCACCACCTCGTCCATCGTCTCGTATATCACATCGCCGTACGGCATCAGCGAAGCAGGGTCGAGCGCGGGCGAGCAATCGCTGCCGACGGGAGGCAACTGCGCACTATCGCCCACAAACATAATGCGACACCGTTTGCCCGAGCGCACATAGCGCATCAAATCGTCCAACAGCGAGCCGCTGCCGAAAATCGTCCGTTCGTCGCCCTGCGTATCCGTGGCTATCATCGACGCCTCATCGACGATGAACACCGCACCGCTCTCGTTGTTGTAGCCAAGCGAGAAGCGCGATTGATAGGAGGCATCGGTACGTTCGCGATATATCCGCTTGTGGATTGTCTGCGCCTTTTCGCCCGCATATTGCGAGAGTACCTTGGCGGCACGCCCCGTCGGAGCGAGCAGAACGGTACGGATGCCCGACTGTTTGAGTGCCGCGACAACAGCGGCAATAAGCGAGGTTTTTCCCGTACCGGCATAACCGTTCAGCACGAAAATTCGGGACGAATCGTCATCGGCAAGATAGGCTGATAGCGATTCGATGATTTTTTTTTGGTTTATAGTTGGCTGATACGAGAATTTTGCGTAAATTTGGGACGCAATAAATGTTTTGTCCATCGGCAACGATTAAATTTGACACAAACTTATAACAAATAATTAAAATGGGAAAGAAAATAATCCAGTTAGTTCTTGCATTGGCAATCATCGGCCTCTCGTTTTGGATTTACATTCTGATTTCTACTCCTATCAAATTCGAGCAGGAGCAGAAGGTTCGCGAAGCGGCCGTCATCGAACGCATCAAAGAGATTCGTACAGCCGAGCGTCAGTTCAAGAGCAAGTACCAGCGTTTCACTGCAAGTTTCGATACTCTCATCAATTTCGTATTGACCGAGACAATGGAGGGTGAGCGCAAAATCGTCGATGAGGACGACTCTGTTGCAATGGCGATGTTGAAGAAGATGAAGAAGAAGAACATCGAGAAATTTACCTACTCCGTAAAGGACTCTCTCTTCAAGAAACTCTCCGAGCAGGATGTCCGCAATCTGCGTTACATCCCTTACACCGACAACCAAACCGAGTATATCCTCGAAGCGGGTTTGATTAACACCGAATCCAAAATCGTGATTCCGACTGTCGAGTGCCGTGCGCCTTACATCGCATTCCTCGATACGGTGGCTTATCGTCAGGAGATAATCAACCTTATCGACAACGACATTCACAATCGCAACAGATACCCGGGTATCAAGTTCGGTTCGATGGAGGGCGGTAACAATGAAGCAGGCAACTGGGAATAACACCGCTGCTGCCCGAAACGACGTGTCCATTCAATTCAATTTGGGTGGACACTCTTTTTCTGCATCCGACCTGCCTGCCGAAGTCGTTGCCGGCTCGGACGACGTACTCTTTACGGTCTGCACCCACAAGGTAACGCTCGTACCGCAGGAGGCATTCGACGAGGCTCTGTCGGCGCAATATCTCGCCGTGGCAGGCTTGGCATGCTCCGCCGGCGAAACGACGGTTTGCAGCGAGATGCGGGCGGCAACGGTGGCAGTCATGGCAATCGACGCCGCGCTGCTCGACAAGGTGCTTGCCGCATTGGGAACAAGGGCCAAATTCACCTCGCCACTGCTCGACAAGAGGCACGACGAGGGACGCAACCTCTCTATCGTCATTGCCGACGATACGGCATATTACAGGCTGTTCGACGGCTCGTTGCGATTGGCAGAGGCGATAAGGTTGCAATCGGCAGACGATGTACTGTTCTATGCCCTGCGATTCGTCGAGACTGCGGGATTGGGCAACGATACCGATATATATATACGCGGCAGTCGGAGTGCCACCCGACTGCTCAAACGCTATTTCAAAAGGGTCGTATGCGAATAATCAGCGGTAAATATCGCGGGCGTACCATCAATCCGCCACGCAATCTGCGGGCGCGTCCGACAACCGATTTCGCCAAGGAGAATCTGTTCAACGTACTGAACAACATCGTCGATTACGAATCGGCAGACGTACTCGACCTCTTTGCCGGTACAGGCTCGATTGGGTACGAATTTGCCTCACGGGGAGCCCGCAGCGTAACATCGGTCGAAATCAACGCCGTTCACTACGATTTCATCCGTCGGACGGTGCGCGACTTGGGTGCAACTAACATCTTTCCGATAAAGGCCAACGCCTTTCTCTATCTGAAAAACTGCCCGAAGAGTTTCGACGTGGTATTTTCCGATGCGCCCTACGATTTGGAGCAAGCCACCGACATCGTCCCGCTCGTACTCTCGGGCAACATACTGCGCGAAGGGGGCATATTCATCTTCGAGCACTCCGCAGCCAAAGATTTCTCGGCAAACGAATATTTTTGGCAATTAAGAAGTTACGGGAGCGTGCATTTCTCGCTGTTCCGCAAATAAAATTTTTCTAAATTTTTGTACAAAAATTTTTGCAGGGAAAATAAATTTGTTCTATATTTGCACTCGCAATCAGCAAAACGGTGTGTTAGTTCAGCTGGTTAGAATACGTGCCTGTCACGCACGGGGTCAGGGGTTCGAGTCCCCTACACACCGCCAATCGAGCAATCCAACGGGTTGCTCGATTTGTTGTTATATACCGAAGCATTGTGGTAAGGCAATGTTGCCGGCAGAGTGTTATTTCGCCTCGCCCTCCTTCAAACCGATGATTGCAAAGATATATTGCGCCGCAAAATAGGTGGTCATTATCCACAATCCCGCATACGGCAGAGGCTCGACAAAGCGATTCCAAGCGATACAGCCGTCGGATAATACGAAGAGCATCGCTGCTGCCACGCCACCCCATCGCCATACACCCTGCCGCAGAATTGCCGAAACAGCCATTGCAATAATCGCAACGATATACCCGCCGCACATCACGCGCTCCGCAATCGAACCTATATGCGGCAACAGGAGTATCTCAGTTGCGATGCCTATTGCAACCAATGCGACCGAGAGCACAACGCCTGCCGCATCGACCTTTGTACGGCGCAGAAAGTAGAGGGCAAATGCTACGTGTGCCGCCATAAACGACCCTGCCTGCGCGAGAAACCATCCGCGTTCGCCAGCCCAATCGCCCACTGCCGAGAGCAGCAGAGCGGCAGCCAGCAATCGCGCACCGCGATAGTGTTCCATAGCGACGATTGCGCCCAAAAAGAGTAGCGGTGCACATTTGACCACCTCGTCGAACAGCGTAGCACTCTTGTCGCCAAAGACTGCGTTGCCGAAATAGAGTGCCAACAATGCGATATAGCCCGACGTAACCCGCAGGCACTTGCCACTCATCGTCATCGCTACAACTTTTCGCGGATGACCTGCAACAGAGCCTCCGGAGCACGGCAAGGACGACGCGTTGCGGCATTGACAAAGCCGAGTACCGTGCGACCCGTATTGATTGTACGACCCTGCTCGTCCAGCACCTCGTAGGTGATGTTCATCCGAGCCATAGGCTCTTCGGCTATCGTGGCACGCACCGTAACGACCTCGTCATAGTAGGCAGGTGCGATATATTTCGACTCGACCTCCAAAATCGGCGTCATTATGCCCTGCTCCTCCAATTCGGAATAGGGAATACCGATGGAACGGAACATCTCGGTACGAGCCTCCTCGTAATAGACTATGTAGTTGGAGTGATAGACCACCCCCATCTTGTCCGTATCTTTGTAACGGACACGGATTTTAACCTCGTGCGTTATCATAAATCTCCACTATCGTTTGTGCCGGCATTGCGCCCTCTCCGACAAGGAGACGGTTACCGACAATTCGTATTATCCGTTTTTCGCCGTTTACAGCCGCAAGATACTCGCCGTCGGGAGGCAAGAGTTTGTATTCGTCCGACACCGACACTCCCGCTGCATCGGCTTTGCCGATTATCGGATAAGGATGACCGAGCAGTCGCACTGCCTCGTCCATTGCTCCGCGCCCAACAGCCTCGCGCACCACCGTCGAACTGACCTTGTCCCCGTCTGCCAGATGCTGTTTGACCTCGACCACCTCTATCCCCGCAGCAGTCGCAAGGAACGAGTAGTCGCCCTCGTTGTTGCGCCCGAAACGGTGATTATAGCCGACAACCAGCGTCTGCGCATGCAGACGACCGATGATGTAATCGCCGAGAAACTCCTCGCGCGACAAACGGCTGAATGCTTCGTCGAAAGGTACGACGACAAGGCAGTCGATACCGCACCTATCGAGCAGCATAGCCTTCTCGTCGAGCGTTGTCAGCAATCGCAATCCCTCCGCCTTGTGCAACGTGATGCGCGGATGAGGCTCGAAGGTTACGACCACGCTCTCGCCACCGCACTCCTGCGCCTTGCGACGCACGCGGTCGAGCAACATTCGATGACCGCAATGCACGCCGTCGAAAGAGCCGACCGTAACGACGGCATTGCACAACGGCGGCAACATATCGAATCCGCTCGCTATCTTCATCGCTCCACCGCTTGGTTGTTCTCCTCGGTGGCCTTGACGAAGTATGCCACCTTTTCGAGTACCGTCGTTATATCGTAATTCTCGACCACGATACCCTGAGGGAAGTTGAGAGGTGCCGACGTAAAATTCAGCACGCCTTTGATACCGGCATTGATTATCGGGATTACCAACTCCGATGCCGCCTTGGTAGGCAACGAAACGATGACTATACTGATGTCGTTGTTGGCCACGACATCCTCGAACTCCGACATGTGGTAACACGGAATCTCGTCGATTGTATGGCCGACCTTTGCAGGGTCGATGTCGAAAGCGACAGTAATACGCAGACGCAACTGCTTGCCGTTGAAATACTTGGTAATTGCCTGACCGAGATGACCCATACCGATAACGGCTATGTTCATCGCATTCTCGCTGTAAAGGATATTGTTGATGAAGTCGATAAGCACCTTCACGTCGTAACCCTTTTTGGTGTCGCTCGAAAAGCCTATCAGCATCAAATCGCGTCGCACCTGCACAGCCGTAATGCCGTGGATGCCCGCAAGCACGTGCGAAAATACGTGTGTAATTCCCTGACGATGACACGAGAGCAACGTGCGGCGATATTCGCTCAATCGTTCGATGGTCTTTTCGGGTATATTGGTTGGAATGTTTGCCATAATCGACTATTTGGTTGTTATCGTAAAGTTGTTGTGATAGTTCACTCTCACCCACTCTCGGTTGATGTTCATCGCGCCGTCCGACCCTTTGCCGAAGCGATACGGTGTCTGCAACGGAACGAATGTACGACCCTCCAAGCATCCCTGCATAGCATCGCGGAGCGACCCGACAAAGAGGACGGCAGCATCGTAGCCGCGATAGGAGTAGAGCGTCGGTATCGAGCCGAAGGCTGCGGCATAACGGCTGTCGAACTCCTTAATCAGGCTGTCGTTGCGCTGCACATGGTAGGTGGAGAGCATCACCGCATTGACCGCGAAGTATATCGAACGGTCGAGATTGCGGAAACGATTCCATTTGTTGTTGCCCAAAACGACAAACGGAGCGACACTGCGCGAACGAGCCGAAAGCGATATGTGCGCCGATGCAAGTGCTGCCAAGACCCTGTCCACATCCGTCTCGTTCTCCGACAGCACCACGAACACCCGCTCGCCTTCGCCCTGCAACAACGGCGAAAGGTCGCTCGGTGCAGGCTCGTATTCGGCACCTGTACGTTCGCGCTCCTTCTCGCGCTGCTCGATAATCGAAGGATGCTCGTAAACGTATTCGTGAACCATATAAGGCGTATCGCCCAATTCGCGCACAATCTCTGCTTCGAACTCCGTATCAGTAGCACCCGAGCGGATGAATACGACCCGTTTCGAGCCGTCGAGCAAATCGCGCACCTTGTCATATTTCGACTCCGCATCGGGCGACATGCGGAACACTGCACCGTTTTGCGTACCCGCAATGTTCGCCAATGGCGACACGAGCGGAACGGAGTTTTGAGCGGCATACTCCGCAACGGGAGCCATCAAATCCTCGTAAATGGGACCCACGATTAAATCGACCCCGTCCAAACTGCCGTTTTTGACGATTTCGTCCACTCGCGAATAGTCGTGCGCCGTATCGAACACATCGACCTCTGCCGAGATGCCGTGCATGCGCACCGAATCCATGCCGAGCAGAAAACCGCAATAGAAATCGACATAGTTTTGAGCCGGCACACCTTTGGCATCCAACGGCAGCAACAACGCCACCTTCGCCGTTTCGCCCTCGCGAAGTGGTTTGAAGCCTATCTCCTGCGGTGTCGGCTGCTCTTCGGCAACCTCTTCCGGCTGCTTCGGCTGCTCTGCCACAGGTCGAGGCACTTTTACGATAAGGCCGGTCTTCATCTCTGCCGGTCGGCGCATGCCGTTGAGTGCAAGCAACGCCTGTTCAGTTGTGCCGAATCGCTCGGCTATCGATGCCGCCGTTTCGCCAGAATGGACGACATGGTAGGCATATTCCTGTTGCGGAGCGGTATCGCCATCCGATTGCCCGCTGTCGGTCGGTTGCGCGCTCTGCTCCTCCTGCTTTGCGCCTTTGACCTTGCGGACAAGCAATTCGGTGCCGACAGCCAGATGCGACGCATCGATGTTGTCGTTGTCTGCCACAATCGTCTCGACCGATACCGAATAGCGGCGCGAAATCGAATAGAGCGTCTCGCCCTGCGCCACCGTGTGTGTTATGAATTTGCCCCTCTTGCGCTTGGCGGGCTTGACAACCTCGCTCGCCTTTGCCGTCGTATCGTTGCACGGCAGTTTGATTGCCTGACCCGTTTTCAGTCCCTCTTTCAGCACGGGATTGTCGGCGATTATATCGTCGATGCTCACGCCGTAGCGTTTGGAGAGGGAGTAGAGCGTTTCACCCTTGGCAACGATGTGCAAGCGGTATTGTCTGCCCTCAATCGAGATGGTCTGCTCCTGCCACGCGTCTGCGCTCTGCGCCTGTGCAACACCGCAGTCGGCAAGGAGCGACAACAACAAAAACGCGCCTGTATGTTTGAGCCAATTCATCACTTGTTTCCGTTAAAACTGCGCAATTTTATCTCGGTTATAACCTTTTTGGTATATTGAGGGAAGTCGCCCTTCATCATCCATTCGTAGTAACTTTCGTCCTCCTCGAAGACCTTCGCCACCGATTGGCCGCGATATTTGCCGAATGCAAAGACCTCCTCGCCCTTATCGTTGTAGGCTATACGGCCGGCAAAATCGGCAGTTGCACCTCGCGACGAATACTTGGCAAGAAAATCGATGTCGTTCTCCAAATCGGGATATTTGTCCAACTGTGCCTGCAAAACCTCGTAGGTTGCCAAGGTATCGGCCTCTGCGCCGTGTGCAGCATCGCCGAGTTCCTTATGGCAATAGAATTTGTAGGCAGCCGACAGCGTGCGCTCCTCCTTCTTATGAAAGATGTTCTGCACATCGACATACCTGCGATTGCGGAAATCGACATCCACACCCGCACGCAAAAACTCCTCGACCAACACCGGCAAATCGAAGCGGTTAGAGTTGAATCCGCCGAAATCGCACCCTGCGATGTACTCTTTCAGCGACTTGGCGATTTGGGCGAATGTCGGGCAATCCTTGACATCCTCGTCGGTGATATGGTGGATATCCGAAGCCTCTTTCGGAATCGGAATCGTAGGATTGATGCGTCGTGTACGGACAATCTCCTCGCCATCGGGCATAATCTTTACGAGCGATATTTCGACTATACGGTCGCGCGACGTATCGACACCCGTTGTCTCCAAGTCGAAAAAGACAATCGGGCGTTTGAGTTTGAGTTTCATATTGTCCGCCTGCTTATGCGTTAATCATCATAGGCATCAGCAACATCAGCGTCGTGCTGTTCTGTTTGTCGTCATATACCGGCTTGAACACTCCCGCGCGGGTCGAGTCGGCAAGTTCGACCTGAACGGTCGGCGTCTCGATATTCGAGAGAATCTCCACGAGGAAGGTCGATTTGAAACCGATTGTGATAGGCGCGCCCTCGTAACTGCAACTCAGCGTCTCGTTGGCCGATACATAGAAATCCAAATCCTGCGCCGTCAGCGACACCTTGTTCGCACCTATCTCCATGCGGATAAGGTTGGTCGTCGGATTGGCACACACGGCAACGCGCTTGATGCCGTTTACGAGTTCGATGCGGTCGATGAGCAACTTGTTCGGATTGGTGGCAGGAATAACGGCGTTATAGTTGGGATAGTTGCCCTCGATAAGACGGCAAATCAGCGTACTGTTCGAGAGACGGAATACGGCATTGTTGCTGTCGAACGACATCTGCACGTCTGCCTCCTCTTTGAGCAACATCGTTTTCAGCAGATTGGCAGGTTTTTTCGGCAGAATCAGCGACGCCTTTGCCGCGCACTTGCATTCGGTCGAATACTTGACGAGTTTGTGGGCATCGGTAGCCACGCAGGTCAAAGCCGAATCGTCGAGGTTGATAAATACGCCGTTCATTACCGGACGCAACTCGTCGTCGGCAGTGGCGAAGATGGTTTTGTTGATACCGTTCACGAGGGTATCGACATCGAGCGTAACATCGATTTTGTCCGCTTCGAGCGACTGTACGGTCGGATAACTTACGGGATTGGCACCCGGTACCGACGAACCTCCGCTCTTCCAGCCTATTTTAATCTCCCAATTGGCACTATTCACCTCCAAAGTGAGCGGCATCTCCGAACACTCCTTCAATACGTCCAACATCAACTTTGCGGGAGCAGCCACCTTACCTTCTGCCTCCACCTTATCGACTTTCAGCGTACCCGTCAGAGTGGTTTCGAGGTCGGAGGTGGTTACTTTCAATTCGTCGCCCTTCAACTCCATCAGGAAGTAGTCGAGAATCGGGAGTGTATTTTTACTGTTGATTACCTTGCCTGTGGTCGCCAAGAGCGACAGCAATGCGGAACTTGATACTGTAAATTTCATAATCGTTATGTTTTGTCGTTGCTTTATGTTCTTTTATTTTATTGTCTGTTCGGGTTGCCCGCCTACAATGTGGCGAGTTTGTCGAGTGCATTTGCGACCATCTTGCGCACGAACGGTTTGTAGTCGGTGCATGCGTCGAGTGCCACGCGCTGGGCGATAATCGTACAGATCGTGGCAGCCTTGTGTCCCATCAAAGCGGCAAGACCCGCCAAAGCCGAGCCCTCCATCTCGAAATTGGTGATTAGGCGACCGTTGTAGTCGAACGACTCTATCTTCTCGTTCAGATGCACATCCTGCGGCCGCATACGCACCCATCTGCCCTGCGGAGCATAGAACCCGGGCGCGGCAATCGTGATGCCCTCACGGGTAATATCCTTGAAGAGTTCGAACAGCGAAGCGTCGGCATCGATGAAATAGGGCTTCGGCAACAATTCGTTCCAACCCACATGCTTCATAAACGCCTGCTCTATCGCCAAATCGCACACCTCGTTACGACCTGCATAGTAGTTCAGCAGACCGTCGAAACCGACCGACGTGCGCGAAAATACCTGCTCGCCGACCTTGATGTCTGGCTGCAATGCCCCCGACGTACCGAGCCGCACGAGTGTCAGTTGGCGGAAAGTATCCTTGACCCGACGGGTCGCAAAATCGATATTCGCCAACGCATCCAACTCCGTAACCGAAATGTCGATGTTGCCGATACCGATGCCCGTCGAAAGCACGGTTATACGCTTGCCTTTGTAGGTACCCGTAACGGTGTTGAACTCGCGATTGGAGACCTCGCACTCCTTAGTGTCGAAGAACGATGCCACCATTGCTACACGACCCGGGTCGCCGACAAGGATTACCGTGTCTGCCAACTGCTCTGGACGCAGATGCAGATGAAAGATTGAGCCATCATCGTTGATAATCAGTTCCGATGCAGGTATAATTCTTTGATTTTCCATATTTTTATGATATTTGTTTTGTTTTGCCTCTTGGATAATTGGCATAAAAGTAGTATATTTACAACGATTTTCAAAGGAAAACCCAAACTTTTTTATTTTTCAAATAAAAATCTCCTAATTATGACACTGATTAAGTCGATATCCGGCATACGCGGCACGATAGGTGGCGCAACCGGCGATAATCTCACACCGACGGACATAGTGAAATTCACGACCGCCTACACCCGTTTCATCGGCAGCAAGCACGAAGGCAAACGGCTGACCATTGTGGTCGGTCGCGATGCCCGCATCTCGGGCGAAATGGTAAACGACCTCGTCGAAGGCACTCTGCTCGGTTGCGGAGCCGATGTCATCAACATCGGACTGTGTACCACACCGGGTACGGAATTGGCCGTAATAGCCAACCATGCCGACGGCGGTATCATCATCACCGCCTCCCACAACCCGAAGCAGTGGAACGCGCTCAAACTGCTCAACGAACACGGCGAGTTTCTCAACGACGCCGAGGGCAAACAGGTACTCGCACTTGCCGAGAGCAGCGATTTCGCATTCCCCGAGGTGGATGCGATAGGCAGGGTACTCTCGCGCGAATCGTTCAACGCGACGCATATCCGACAAGTATTGGCTCTGCCTCTGGTCGATGTCGAGGCTGTCCGCAAACGTCATCTGCGCGTGGTCGTCGATGCCGTCAATTCGGTCGGCGGAGTGGTTATTCCGCAACTGCTGCGCGAACTCGGTTGCGAGGTAATCGAACTCAACTGCAAGCCCGACGGACAATTTGCCCACAACCCCGAGCCGCTGCCGCAGAATCTGACAGAAATTTCGCAGGTCATCGTCCGCGAAAAGGCCGATTTGGGCGTTGTGGTCGATCCCGATGTCGATAGATTGGCATTCGTCAGCGAGGATGGCTCGATGTTCGTCGAGGAGTACACCCTCGTCGCCGTAGCCGACTACATATTGTCGCAAAAGACGGGCAACACGGTATCCAACCTCAGTTCGTCGCGCGCTCTGCACGATGTTACGGTGGCCCACGGAGGCTGCTACTTTGCATCGGCAGTCGGCGAAGTCAATGTCGTCGCAAAGATGAAGGAGGTCGGTGCAATCATCGGCGGAGAGGGCAACGGCGGAGTAATCTATCCCGAACTGCACTACGGTCGCGATGCACTTGTCGGCGTGGCTCTCTTTTTGACCTATTTTGCCAAGCGGAATCTGACCATGACCGAGTTGCGCAAAACATATCCCGCATACTTCGCATCGAAGAACAAAATCGAACTCACACCGGCAATCGATGTAGATAAAGTATTGCTCGAAATCAAGAGCCGGTATGCAGATGAACGAATAAATGATATAGACGGCGTAAAAATCGATTTCGCAGAGAGTTGGGTACATCTGCGCAAATCCAATACCGAGCCTATAATCCGCGTCTATACCGAGGCGAAATCTATGGATGAAGCCGAAGCATTGGCGCAACGGTTCATCGACGAAATCAAACGAATCTGCAACCTCTAAATCAAATCGGCTATGGATAAAGTACAACTTTACATCAACGATAACAAAGAGCGGTTTATCAACGAACTGTTCGATATACTCCGCATCCCTTCAATCAGTGCGCAGAGCGAACACAAAGAGGATATGGTGCGTTGCGCCGAACATTTAGCGGTTGCCCTGATGAAGGCGGGTGCCGACCATGCCGAAGTATTGCCGACAGCGGGCAATCCCGTAGTCTTCGGCGAACGAAAAATATCCGACACGGCAAAGACCGTACTCATATACGGCCACTACGACGTAATGCCCGTCGATCCCCGTTCGGAATGGACGACCGAGCCTTTCGAGCCGCAAATCAAAGATGGGCGCATTTGGGGTCGCGGAGCAGACGACGACAAGGGACAACTCTTCATGCACATCAAGGCTTTCGAAGCGATGTGTGCCACCGACTCGTTGCCATGCAACGTAAAATTCATGCTCGAAGGCGAAGAGGAGATTGGCTCGGCACATCTGTACGACTTCTGCGAACAGAACAAGGCGATGCTTGCAGCCGATATAATTTTGGTATCTGATACGTCGATGATTTCGATGGACATTCCTTCGATTACCTGCGGATTGCGCGGTCTTACCTATATGGAAATAGAGGTAACGGGACCTAACAAGGATTTGCATTCGGGCATATTCGGCGGAGCGGTAGCCAATCCTGCCAATGTACTGACCCGCATCGTCGCATCGCTTATCGACCAGCAGGGACATATCACAATACCGCACTTTTACGACAAGGTACGCGAACTGACCGATGCCGAGCGCAAAGCATTCAACAAGGCACCGTTTTCGTTGGAGGCCTACAAATCGTCGCTCGACGTGGCAGATATCGAAGGCGAAGAGGGCTACACCACCATCGAACGCACGGGCATCCGTCCGTCGCTCGATGTAAACGGTATTTGGGGCGGCTACACCGAAGAGGGTACGAAGACCGTCATTCCGTCGCGCGCCCATGCCAAAATTTCGATGCGGCTCGTGCCTAATCAGGATTTCAACGAGATTGCCGACCTCTTTGCAAGCCACATCAAGGCGATTGCACCGAGCAGCGTCAAGATCGATGTCAAATTCCTGCACGGAGGCGCACCATACGTCGCTCCGACCGATATGCCGGCGTACAAAGCGGCAGAACGCGCCATCGAGGAGGTATTCGGCAACAAGCCGCTGCCTTACTATTCGGGCGGTTCGATTCCGATTATCAGCGGATTCGAGCGCATACTCGGCATCAAATCGCTGCTGCTCGGTTTCGGTTTGGCAGAGGATGCAATCCACTCGCCGAACGAGAGTTACGGGCTTGTGCAGTTCGAACGCGGATTACAGACCATTCCGCTATTCTACAAATACTTTGCAGAAGCATAAACCACTTGTTACATAACAATTTGCAACCATGAACTTCAAAAAAATCACTCTGCTGCTCGCTCTGCTCGTCATGACCCTCTCGGTCGATGCTGCATTGGGCGACAAAATCAAAAAAATCAAGTGTGGCAAGGATATAACGCTGACGGGCGTTGTCTGCTGCGGCGACGAGCCTGTTGCGGGAGTTGCGGTAACCGACGGTGTAAACATCGTCCGCACCGATGCCGACGGCATCTATCGCCTTGCATCGCAGAAAAAATATGGATTGGTCTATCTCTCCGTACCTGCGGGTTATGAGCCGCTCGGCAAGGAGAACGGCATCGTACCCGACTTTTGGGCAACCACCACGCTTGCACCGAAAAAGCGCGAACGGCACGATTTCGAACTGAAAAAGGTCGATGACAGCCGAGTCTCGATGATTATATGTACCGACTCCCACCTCTGCAACAGTGACCGAGGCGATTTGCAGTTCTTTACGCAGAACCACATGCCCGTAGTCCGCCGAGTGTATGACGAGGTCAAGGATGCGCCCGTATATACCGTCATTCTCGGTGATATAACGTGGGACCGTTTCTGGACGATGACCGGTTTCAGCATCGACAATGTAGTACCATATTTGACCGAGAACAACTACCCTACGCAGGTCTATACCGTAATGGGCAACCACGACAACGACCCATCCGTACCTGCGGGCGAGAATACCGATTTGTTGGCGACTGCCCGTTACCGCAACGTATTCGGTCCGACATTCTATTCGATGGACAAGGGTGGTTTCCATTTCGTCATGCTAGACAACATCGTCTATAAGAACGAGTTCAATCCGAAAGAGAAACTCAAACCGGGTGTTGTAGGCTCGCGCAACTATGACGTATATGTCGATGAGGCGCAAATCGATTGGCTTCGCAAGGATTTGGCTGCCGTTGCCAAATCGACGCCTATTGTCGTCTGCATGCACTCGCCGTTGCGCCGCATGGCAGAGAACGGCGGAGTAAAAGCGGCATTCAAAAAGGGCAAGGAGCAGGCTCTGCTCGACCTTCTCAAAGAGTACGAGAGCGTCCGCATCTTTGCCGGCCACATGCACCAAAGCCACTGTCTGCCAATCGAAGGGTATCCGAACATCACCGAATACACGCTTCCGTCGGTCTGCGGCGAATTGTGGAAAACGCCGAAACATACGGGCATCAACTTCTGCGACGATGGCTCGTGGGCAGGCTTCATGCTTTGCACCTTCGATGGCGGAACGCTGCGCAATCGCACCTATTACAGCCAAACGGGTAGTGATTCGCCACTGCGGCTCTACGACATGAACAGCGTCAGCAAATACTATGCCGAGAGCAAAGATGCGACGATGCTCAAACACCTGTGCGAACTGCTGCCGAATCAAAAGGACTATTCGGCAGCCGAATATGCCGATTACGTCTATATCAACTGCTGGTATTGCGACCGCAACGTCAAAATCGAGGCAGACGAGGCAGGTACGCCTTTGCAGGTCGAGGAGGTCAAGGGCAGCGACCCTTGGGGTGCGGTAGCCATACTCGGTCCGTCGTTAAAGAAAAAGAAGAATGGCAACAAGCGAAGCAATACGCTCTCGGTTGTCGAACACCTCTACCGAGTGAAGACCCAATCGGCGACAACGCCCGTTACCGTAACCGTAACCACACCTTACGGCGAACGATACACACAAACGTTGGAGCGTCCCGCAGCCTTCCCTGCATTCGGCAAATAGGCTGACAGATGTATATCGACGCAGCGACAACGGCGGCTTTCACTGGCCACCGTACCTATTCGGGTCAGGCGAATGAACGGCTTTGCGATGCCGTTCGTTCGCTTTATGCCGACGGCTACCGCACCTTTTTGAGCGGCATGGCCGTCGGTTTCGACATGGCTGCCGCCGAGTGCATCATCGCACTCCGCAACGAACTGCCCGACATTCGATTGGTCTGCGTCGTACCATTCGAGGGACAGTACAAACGCTTCTCTGTCGCCGAACGCGAGCGTTACGGGCGCATCATCGAGCAAGCCGACCACACTCTGACACTCGCACCGCAATACACGGCAGACGTCTATTTTCGACGCAACGATTTTTTGGCGGACAACTCCTCTGCCGTCATAGCCTACTTCTCAGGTGCAAAGGGCGGTACGGCATATACGGTGCATCGTGCGCGGCGCAAATCGTCGCTCGTGCTGAATATATGGGACGACCTACAACAAATATTCAATTTTGAGGAGGAGGACAATACAATTTAGCAAAAAAAGTCGTACCTTTGGGCGTCGTTTTGACAAGAGAGTTTTACAAGTTTAATCACAATAAATTCAACACTATGAAAGATGCTATTGCAATTCTCACGGGTGGCGGTCCTGCGCCGGGTATGAATACGGTCGTAGGCAGCGTTGCCAAGACGTTCCTTGCCAAAGGCTACCGAGTAATCGGTCTGCACTACGGCTATTCGGGTCTGTTCAATCCGTCGCCACGTTACGAGGATTTGGATTTCTTCAAGGCCGACTATATTTTCAATCAGGGCGGCTCGTATCTGACCATGAGCCGGTTCAAGCCTACCGACAAGGATTTCGAGGAGAATTTCAATCTCGATTTCTTCAAAAGCAACAATGTCAAACTGCTGGTAACGGTAGGCGGCGACGATACCGCTTCGACTGCCAACCGTATCGCGAAGTTCCTCGAAGCCAAGCACTATCCTATCGCCAACATCCACGTTCCGAAGACCATCGACAACGACCTTCCGTTGCCTGACGGCACTCCGACATTCGGCTATCAGTCGGCTGCCGAGGGCGGTGCAGTCATCGGTCGCGCCGTTTACAACGACGCACGCACATCCGCAAACTGGTTTGTGGTTGCCGCAATGGGTCGTTCGGCAGGACACCTCGCATTCGGTATCGGTACGTCGTGCCACTACCCTATGATTGTCATTCCGGAGATGTTCAACAAAACCGAAATCACCATCGAAAAGATTGTCAATCTCGTCATCTCGTCGATTATCAAGCGCAAACTGATGGGTGTGGGTTATGGTGCCGCAATCATCTCGGAGGGTGTGTTCCACGCTCTGTCGAACGAGGAGATTGCCAAATCGGGTCTGCACTTTTCGTATGACGAACACGGACATCCCGAATTGGGCAAGGTATCGAAGGCTCACATCTTCAACGAACTGCTCGAAAAGCGCGTAAAGGAACTCGGTCTCAAAGTCAAATCGCGCCCTGTCGAGATTGGTTACGAGGTGCGTTGCCAAACCCCTATCGCATACGATTTGACCTACTGCTCCGAACTCGGAATGGGTGTCTATAAACTCTTCTCCGAAGGCAAAACGGGCTGCATGGTATATATCAGCCAAGAGGGTTTCGTATCGCCACTCTATCTGAAAGATTTGCAAGACCCCGCAACGGGCAAGATTCCGCCTCGTTTGGTCAATATCGAATCGGACAAGATTCAGCAGGTCATCAACAATCTCCTCAACTACATCACTCCTGCCGACTACGAAGCGGCAAAAGAGTATGTCGCCAATCCTGAGGCTTACGATTTCCGCAAGATTCTCAATTGGTAACGGCTTGCCGAGTCAAAACAATATCGCCGAGGCGCAAACCTCGGCGATATTGTTTTGTTGCAAACGGCAATCGGGCTGCTATCGCAATTTGATTTTGTCCGTACACCACTCGCCGTTGGCCGCTTCGTAGATTACGGGCATATTCGGTTCCAATCGCTTCATCAGCAGATACGACTCATAGACATTTATCCCCGTACCCTTGCCACGACCAATGATGTAACCCACAACCGAAGGGTGCGAACGCATGACAAGGCAATTCTCCTCGTTGCGCGAAAGAAAGGTATCGTGCCACTCGGGCATATTGCAAGGGTTGCCGTCGCGCTTGACGGAGTCGGAGAATGACGCGGTATCTATCGCAGCAGCAGATACGACATAGATACCGAGACGGTCGCACTCTTCGTAAAATCCGCTCGGCACCATACCGTTGGCAGCGATTATGCCGTTGAAACCGCTCGCCTTGAAGTGCTGCAACTCGATATCGCTGTTGTAATCGGCAAGGCGCAACGGTGCAATCCGACCGTTGATATAGAGCGCATCGTTGCGGATTTCCACCGTCCGCACACCGACATCGCGGCTGATGCTCTCGGCAATTCTGCCGTCGATACGGTTGATTATCCCCAAACTCAACAGATTCGGATTCGCCGCACTCCACAGAGCCTCCTTCGGCACAATGGCGCGTATATGTACCGTATCCTCGCGCAACATATCGAGCCGGATGTCGCGATAGCCATCTGCCACGATGACGCTGTCGCGGAATCGCAACGCATATTCAATCCGCGCACGTTTCTCGCCCAGCGCATTGCACTTGACGACGATGCCGATGTCGGCCGCACTATTGCCGTCGCTCTCCAACGTTGTCTTGCAGAGTATATCGCGGACACGGATGGTCGGTTGGCAGATTACCTTGACGTCGGCTATTCCGCTCGGAAGAGAGGTAAATATCTCATTCACCCGCGCGTCGTCGTCAAGGATGATTTGCAGCGCATTCCGCCCCTTCTGTACATATTTCGTCAGGTTGAACTCGGCACCGACGGCACCGCTCGGCGCATAACCGACACGCTTGCCGTTTACAACCACGCCGAATGCCGACGACGACCGACCGACACGCAACAGCACCTGCCGATTCAGCCACGACACGGGCATTGTAAATTGCGAATCATAGACCGTCTCGCCCTCGCTTTTGGCAATCTGCCAAGCCGTCGGGATGGCGATATAGGCATATTCGTCCTTGTCGCCTGCCACGACACGGGTTTTGTTGTAGGGCAGCGTCTGGCGCCTTGCAGGCTCTTTGCCCACGCCCTTGTCGCCCTCGAACGAATATTGCACCTGCGCCGATAGCGACACGGCGCACAATATCGAAATAACAGTAGTGATAAATCTCATAATTTTCATACCTTTGTTCCGTACAAAGTACAAAGTTATCAACTTTTTCCCAAATATTGCCATGTCGAAGCAGCAGGAATTGACATTACCGCCAATAAAAATGCGCACCAAGCAGGTTGCCGGCATCCGTTACGTATGGGACGCGCTGCGAGGCAAATATCTGGTGCTAACACCCGAAGAGCGCGTCAGACGTTATATGTTGGCATTTTTGGTGTCGTATTGCCGCATTCCCGCCCATTCGCTCGTGCAGGAGTATCCCGTTGCTCTCAACGGCATGGCACAACGAGCCGACATAGTGGCTGTCGGCACCGACGGCAAACCGTTGCTTATAGTCGAATGCAAGGCTCCCGATGTGGAGATTGACGAGACGGTCTGCGCACAGGCTGCTCGCTATAATGCCGTCGTCGGCGCACGCTATATGATTCTGACCAACGGCTGCAAGCACTATTGCTACGAGCGCACGGCAGAGGGCTATCGGCAGTTGGATGCCTTCCCACGTTTCTAAAACTTATCCTCAACGTATTTTACGAACGACTCTTTGTAGTTGTCGCCGATAGGGACATAGTCGTCGTTATCTAGAAAGATGCGCCCCTTCGTATAGCCCGTTACGCATTTCAGATTGATGATATAGGAGCGGTGTACGCGCATAAACATCTCGGCAGGCAACGCGCTCTCCATATTTTTCAGTCGGAACAGAGTTACGAGTTTGGTGCCGTCGTTAAGGTGCATGCGCACGTATTCGCCTTCGCTTTCGAGATAGATGATGTTGCTCACCTTGACAAGCGAAGTCTTGTGGTCGGCACGCACCGAGATATAATCCTTGTCTGCCGCCGATTCGCTGCCTGTCGCCTCCTCGTCCGCCTTGTCCGAGCGGTTTTTCAGGCTCAACAGTTCATAGAGCGAGTACGCCTTATTGACCGAGCGCGAAAATTCGGCAAAACCGAATGGTTTTAGCAGGTAATCTATCGCATCCAACTTAAAGCCCTCGACCGCATATTCGGAATAGGCGGTAGTGAATATCACCATTGGCGACGAAGAGAGCGAACGCACGAAATCGACACCGCTCAAAGCGGGCATGTTGATATCCACGAATATCAAATCGACACTCTCGGTAAGCAGATAGTGTTGCGCCTCGACCGCATTGGTAAAGGTATGCACGAGTTCCAAAAACGGAATTTTCTCGATATATCCGGTTATCTGACGGAGAGCCAACGGCTCATCGTCAATCGCCAAGCATCTTATCATGATTGATTGTAGGTATTGTTATCGTTACACAATATTTGTCGGCAGCCGAGTCGTCAATCTGCATTCGGTATCTGTCGCCGTATATCAGTTCCAAACGTCGCCGAACATTCTCCAAACCGATACCGTTCTTGTGATGAGGTCGAGGTGTCGGTACCGAGTTTTCGAAGCGGGCTGTTACCGAACCCTCTCCGTCGTAGGTGATGTCGATGTGGATGTAGGCATGATGGTTGCAACCGATGCCGTGTTTGAAGGCATTCTCGACGAATACGATGAATATCAACGGCGGAATGGCAACCTTGTTGGAGAGATTTTTCGGGTAGTCGAAGCGAATATCCAACTCCTGCACATAGCGGATACGCATCAGGCTTATGTAGTTGGCAATAAAGGTCATATCCTTGTTCAGCGAGATACCCTCCGTACCCGAATCGTACACCACATACCGCATCATCGCCGACAACTCGATAAGACACTGTTTCGCCATATCGGCATCGATGTCTATCAGCGCGTGGATATTGTTGAGCGTATTCATGAAGAAATGGGGGTTTATCTGGTATTTCAGATAGTAGAGTTCCGCCTGAATGGTTTGGCGTTTCAACCTCTCCATATCCTCGTCGTCCTGCATCGATTTGTAGAGCATCTTGATACCGATGTTCATACCGAACATGAACATTCCGAGCAGAATGTTCCAATACCATTCGAGATCTGTCAGCGAGGCGTGTCGCGATTTGATGAAACCAGCCGTATCGAGACCCGATATTGCAGCAGCGAGATTGGAACGTTCGTACAGGTCAATCAGTGCAAAGGAGACGCCGAGCAGCACCACGCTTGTCGCCAAATAGGTTATCACATGCCTCTTTTTGTTTATCAGCAGGCGCACCAGCAGTTGGTTGTGTATGAGAAAAAGCAGGAAAAACGGCGTAATTTTAATCCATGCCGTAAGCACATTGTTGAAATTGACATGCAACTCCGACATCAGTTTGGCATTCATAATCGGAATGAGATATACGACCGCCCAAACAGCCGAATAAATCAGATTCTCGCCTATTTTCTGCTTCCTTATCGTTGATTTTCTTTTCATACCGACCCTTTATTACCCGACAACGCGCGGTCAATCCGCTATTGTCCCAAGTGCAAAAATAACAATTCTGCACCAAACTACCAACTCCGCGCCCCGCTGTTCCGCCATTTCGCAAACAGCACGCAAAACGTCGGCCGTGCATTGCACACCGCAAGCCGACAACGCAACAACGGCACAAAAAAAAGAGGGAGGTCGCAATACGCGATTTGCCTCCCTCTTTCAGGTTATGTAAGAATCGGCTGAATGCACTCGGTGCAAACGCCCTTAATTGATGCCGAGTTTCGACACGTCGTACAGATAACGTTTAATACTGCGTTTCGGCGTCTTCTCGAACTCGGTCGGATAGATTGTAAGCGATACCAGACGCTCGTAGGAAGCCACCTGCTCGTTGAGCATTTTCAGATTATCCTTCATTATACCTTCGAGCGCGGCACGGTCGATTTTCTCCTTCTCGCACTGCTCGAAGTCCGGCACTACCAATCCGTAGAGTTTACCGTCGCACTCCAACACGAGCGACTCCAACACAAGCGGCATATTGTTGAGACGGTCTTCTATCTGCTCGGGATAGATATTTTGTCCCGTACCGGTCAGAATCATCGTCTTGCAACGGC
The DNA here is from genome assembly GCA_945494785.1 of uncultured Alistipes sp. Lineage (GTDB taxonomy): Bacteria > Bacteroidota > Bacteroidia > Bacteroidales > Rikenellaceae > Alistipes. Next base: position 5,870 of record CALYVN010000013.1, on the reverse strand, counting down.
CTTTGATGTAGAGAGTGCCATCCTCGTCCATCGTTCCCATATCGCCCGTATGCAACCAACCGTCCTTTTCGAGTACGGCTTTGGTATCCTTCTCGTTCTTGTAGTAGCCGAGCATGACGTGTTCGCCCTTGACAAGGATTTCACCAGGAACATGCTGCGGGTCTGCGGAATCAATCTTCACGTCGAGATGCATCTTGACATACTTGCCGCACGAGCCGCTCTTGAATGCAGCAGGGTCGGGCGTAAAACTGATAATCGGGCCGCATTCGGTCATACCGTAACCGATTGAGAGCGGGAAGTGGATTTTGCGCAGGAACGCTTCGGTCTCCTGATTCATCGGCGCACCGCCCACGATGAACAACAGCAGATTGCCACCGAACGAATCCAAAAGTTTGTTGCGGATGGTCGAATAGATGGCAGTGTTGAGCAAAGGCACCTTCATCGCTATACTCAACGGTCCCTTGTCCAACATCGGCAAAATCTGCTTGCGATATACCTTTTCTAGAATCAGCGGCACCGACACCACGACAGCCGGTCTTACGACCTGCAACGCCTCTATAAGGATTTTCGGCGAAGGAATCTTGCCCAACAGCGTCGTATGGCCACCCGTTGCCATAGGCAGCAGGAAATCGACCGAACAACCGTAGGCATGTGCCAACGGCAGGAACGCCAACGTGCGGCTGCCCTTGTGATAATACGGCGTACCCGACTTGTCGCAAAGGCTCTGATAGAATACAACGTTACCCGTCAGGTTGTTTACCGTCAGCATAACGCCCTTCGAATAGCCCGTCGTACCCGATGTATAGTTGAGCAGAATCAGTTGGTCGTTCGGCACATCGCGGTACTGTATATTGTCCACCGTAAAGCCGTGAGGATAACGCTTGCGGTAGTTCTCGGTCATGTTGTTGATGCACTTGGTCAGTTTCTTGCCGTTGCGCTCGAAAATCACATGATAGTCCGTAAGCGACATCACTGCCTCGATGTTCGGAATAGCATCTTCGTCCAGACTGTCCCAATAGGAATCGGTCAAAAACAGCAGACGGCTCTCGGAGTGGTTTACGATATGCGCGATGTCCGTCGGAGGGAAATCCTGCAAAATCGGCACGATGACTGCACCGTAGGTAATCGTCGCCAAATAGACTATACACCAACGCGGGGTATTGCGGCCGACAAGCGAAATTTTGTCTTTCGGTTTGATGCCGGCCTCGTCGAACATGATGTGCAACTTGGCAATCTCCTTTGCAAGGCCGTAATACGAGTAGGTTTCACCCGTGAAATAATCGGTGAGAGCCGACATTTCGCGATTGTTGCGAAAACTCTGCTCGTACATTTTGATTAAGTTTTGTTCTAACATACTAAAAACAGATTTTTAACCCTAATCGGGGAGGTTAGTTACTCTTGTTTGTTGTATTGTTATCTTTAAGCGGTTTCCAAATGTATATCTTCGATTCGGTGCCTGCGAGCAACCTCTCGATATTCTTGCGGTGGGTCCATATCAGCATCACCGCCACTACTATCGCAAAGACGATGAACGAGACCGACGTATCGCCGTATCGCTTATAGATGCCGCCCGCGAATATGGAGACGAACAGCGGGAAGCAGCACCCCGCGATAATCGATGCCAGCGAAACATAGTGCGACACGATGAACACCAACAACCACACACCGAAACAGAACAGCGCGATATTGGGCTGAATACCGGTAATCGCACCGACGAGCGTGGCAACGCCCTTACCGCCTTTGAAATTGGCGAATATCGGAAATATATGCCCCAAGACGGCGACGAAGACGGCAATGATTTTAAGATTGATGAGCCAACTCGGCGAGATACTGTCGTCGTACCGCATTATGGACATGATGCTGACAGCCACGAAGCCCTTGATGTAATCTATCAAAAATACGGGCAACGCCGCTCGTTTGCCCAATACGCGGAGCATATTGGTCGTACCGGCATTTTTGCTGCCCTGCTCCCTTATATCGACACCGTAATACCGCTTGCCTATACACACGGCACTTGGAATGGAGCCGAGCAGATATGCGGCAATAAGCAGCGTAGCGATGCAGTAATAAGTCAGTATCATCTCCGTCGTTAAGCGACAATATTACGTGCAAAGGTAATAAAAAACATCCAACTACCTATTATATTCAAAAAAAAGTTTGTCGCCGACTGCTTATTCGGCATATTGTATTAACTTTGCAATCTGCTAATCGTACCGTTTTATGAAAAGTATAAAGATATTGGATTTGCACAATTTCACCGAGCCGATATTCTCGTTGCGCTGGTGGGTTTCGTGGGCAATGATTTTCGTCGGATGTACCACAATGGCCGCAGGCTATGTATTTTTCATCAGCCCCTACAACATCGTACCGGGTGGCGTATATGGTGCAAGTATCGTCTTGCACAACATCTTTCCTGCCGTACAGGTGGGAACCTTCGGCTATATGTTCGACATTCCGCTGCTCATAATATCGTTCATCATTTTCGGCAGCCATTTCGGTTCGCGCACCATCGTTGCGGCACTCTACACCCCAGGTGCGATGAACCTGCTCTCGCGCCTCTCCTACCCCAACGAGGAGGCTCTGCACAGTCTCGACCCCGCACAACTTGTCGGCGGCATGCTCGATTTGTCGGAGCATTTGATGCTCACCACCATCATCGGCGGCGTGATTATCGGCGTAGGAGTCGGTTTGGTGGTACGACAACAGGCAACAACGGGAGGTACGGATATCGTGGCGATGATTTTGCAGAAATACTGCCACATCAAATTCTCGAACGGCGTACTGATTGCCGATTCGGCAGTCGTCATCTCGGGCTTGGTGGTCATCGGCTTCGGAGTCGGCACGGGACAACCCGACGCAAGCGGTTGGCTGCTCTCGCTCTATTCGCTAATCGCCATCTATGTTACCTCGCGCGTATTGGCATACGTCATCGCGGGTGCATCCAACAACAAACTGCTGTTCATAATCTCCGAGAAACACAACGACAAACTCAAAGAGTTTATCCTTAAAGATTTGGACCGCACAGCGACCTACATCAAGGCCAAAGGCATGTACACCGACAACGACAAGGAGATGACATTCCTCGTCGTACCGAGCCGCGAGGTGGTACCCGTACAGCGTATCATCAAGGAGTACGACCCTACCGTATTCCTCGTTATTACCGATGCCTACGATACCTTCGGCGAAGGCTTCAAGCCTCTGCCCGAAAAGACCGAGATACAAAACTTTTAGGCTGTTCAGATGAATTTCGACAAAAACGGATTGCGCCCGTTGCAGGGCTTGGGCAAACGACTGTTTATCGAGACCTATGGCTGTCAGATGAATGCGGGCGACAGCGAGATTGTGGTATCGATTATGCAGCGGGAGGGTTATATCTATACCGAGAACATCAAGGAGGCGGATGTCATACTCATCAATACCTGCTCGATTCGAGACAATGCCGAACAGCGCATTTGGGGGCGTATAGCCGATATGCGCCGCTACCGCAAAGCCAAACCGTCGCTCGTGGTCGGCATCATAGGCTGCATGGCCGAACGACTGAAAGAGCGACTCATTGACAACGGTGGCGTGGACATCGTCGCAGGCCCCGATGCCTATCGCGACATGCCCCGTCTCGTTCGCGAAGCGGAGAGCGGTCGCAAAGGCGTAAACGTGGTGCTGTCGCAGGAGGAGACCTATGCCGAGATTGCGCCTGTTCGTCTGGACAAAAACGGCGTGAGTGCCTTCATCTCGATTATGCGCGGTTGCAACAACTATTGCGCCTACTGCGTCGTGCCTTATACTCGCGGTATCGAGCGCAGTCGCGCCCCGCAGACAATCGTCGATGAGGCTCGCGACCTCTTTGCCCACGGTTACCGCGAGGTTACGCTGCTCGGTCAGAATGTGAACTCCTATCGCTCTGGCGATGTCGGCTTTCCGGAACTTATGGCCATGGTAGCGGAAATATCGCCGCTGTTGCGCGTACGTTTCTCGACCTCGCATCCGAAGGACATCAGCGACAGACTGTTGGAGGTCATGGCTCGTTACGACAACATCTGCAAAGCGATTCATCTGCCTGCGCAATCGGGTTCCGACGAGGTGTTGCGGCGCATGAATCGCAAATATACCCGCGCATGGTATTTGGAGCGTATAGCCGCCATTCGCCGTTATATGCCCGACTGCGCAATCACCACCGACCTTATCGCAGGTTTCTGCGGCGAAAGCGAGGATGACCACCGCCAAACGCTCTCGCTCATACGCGAAGTGGGTTACGATTCGGCGTTTATGTTCAAGTATTCCGAACGCCCCGGTACCTACTCCGCACGCCACTATGAAGACGATGTTACGGATGAAGAGAAGGGTCGCCGATTGAGCGAGATTATCGCCCTGCAATCCGAACTATCGACGGCAAGCAACGCTCGCGACGAAGGCAAAGAGTTCGAGGTTTTGGTCGAGGGCGCATCCAAGCGTAGCGACAAGCAACTTTGCGGACGCACCTCGCAAAACAAGATGGTCGTATTCGACTGCGGCACCCATAAGGCGGGCGACTATGTCCGCGTGCGCATCAAGGGGTCGTCGTCGGCTACGCTTTTTGGAGAAGAGATTTTATAGATAAGAAGATATGGCTTTACAATGTGGCATAGTCGGTCTGCCTAATGTCGGCAAATCGACGCTTTTCAACTGTTTGTCGAATGCCAAGGCGCAGTCGGCGAACTTCCCTTTCTGCACCATCGAACCGAATGTCGGAGTGATTACCGTACCCGACGAACGGTTGGTGCGACTTGCCGAAATCGACAACCCCAAGCGCGTCATTCCAACCACCATCGAGATTGTCGATATTGCGGGACTTGTCAAGGGGGCATCCAAAGGCGAAGGTTTGGGTAACAAGTTCCTCGCCAACATCCGCAACACCAATGCGATAATCCATGTATTGCGTTGCTTCGATGACGGCAACATCACCCATGTCAATGGCTCGGTGGACCCCGTGCGCGACAAGGGCGTAATCGACACCGAGTTGCAACTCAAAGACCTCGAAACGGTCGAAAACCGCATAGCAAAGGTTGCCAAACAGGCACAGACGGGCGGCGACAAAACCGCCAAGAAGCAGTACGATATACTGCTCCGCTACAAAACGGCATTGGAGCAGGGTCAGAGCGCACGCACCGTCGAACTCGACAAGGAGGAGCGCAAGGCGGTAAGCGACCTCAACCTGCTGACCGACAAGCCCGTATTGTACGTCTGCAACGTCGATGAGAAGAGTGCCGTATCGGGCAATGCCTACACCGAAGCGGTCAAGGCAGCCATAGCGGACGAAAATGCCGAAATGCTTATCGTTGCAGCCGCTACCGAAGCGGATATAGCCGAATTGGAGAGTTACGAGGAGCGCAAGATGTTTCTCGACGATTTGGGTTTGGCAGAGTCGGGCGTAAACCGCCTTATCAAGGCCGCCTACAAACTGCTCGACCTCGAAACCTTCTTTACGACGGGAGCGGACGAATCGCGTGCATGGACCTATGTGCGCGGCATGAAAGCACCGCAGACGGCAGGCATCATCCATACCGATTTCGAAAAGGGCTTTATCCGTGCCGAAGTGATAAAATACGACGATTACGTCGCGCTCGGCTCCGAAAAGGCTTGCCGCGATGTAGGCAAAATCGGCATCGAAGGCAAGGACTATGTCGTACAGGACGGCGACATCATGCACTTCCTGTTCAACGTCTGATTTCAGCCGACGTCCTCGACCGCTCCGATGTCGAGGCACAGTCAAAGGTCTGTCGGAGATTGGAAACAACATCTGTCGGGATACGGAAATCCGCATCCCGATTTTTTCGCCATAATCATTTGGGCTTCTGTTTTTGTTTTGTCTTATCCTCGTAAAGACAATAGCCCAT
>CALYVN010000012.1 GCA_945494785.1 uncultured Alistipes sp. | reverse complement strand
GAGAAGGCTGCTGCGGAGTATGCCAAGTCGTTCCCCGCAGAGGAGCAGGCTTCGATGGAGCAGTACTATCTTGACTCGGTCGAAAACAAGACGGTTTACAACGTCGGAATCGCTCAATTCACTTACAAACAGTGCAAAGAGAAAGAGGTCAATCTCGGTTTGGATTTGAAGGGTGGTATGAACGTCATGCTTGAAATTCAGGTTGAGGATGTCGTAAAATCGCTTGCGGGCGAGAGCCGGCACGAGCCTGCTTTCGTAGCGGCAATCGAGAGTGCGAACAAGGCTTTGCGCGAAGGTACGGGCGGTTATATCGAGACCTTTGCCGAGGCTTACGAGAAGGAGACCAACGGCGGACAGCTGGTCGATATCTTCATCAGCCCCGACCGCAAGGATATCAAAGCCGGTATGTCGAATGCCGAAGTGGTCAAGGTGCTCAAAGCCGAGACCGACGACGCAATTGCCGCTTCGTTCAACATCATCCGCAGCCGTATCGACCATTTCGGCGTAACGCAGCCGAATATCCAGCGTCTGCCTAACTCGAACCGTATTTTGGTCGAGTTGCCGGGTGTCAAGGAGCCGGAGCGTGTGCGTAAACTCTTGCAGGGTACGGCTTCGCTCGAATTCTGGACTACATACAACGGCACCGATTTGGTACCGTCGCTGATGCAGGCAGACCGTGTGGTAAAGAGTGTGTATGGCGAAGAAATCGCAGCAGAGTCGGAAGTCGTAAAGGAGGAGCCGCAACAGAGCGTATCGACGCTTATCGACGAGGTCGGCAACCAAGAGGCCGCAACCGAGCAGGAGGCTGTTGCGTCGCGTTATTCGCGCGAGCGCAATCCGCTGTTGGCTCTGCTTAATCCCGATTATGCAGGCGGTGCCGTCATCGGTGCAGCAAATGCAGCCGATGTTGCCACAATCAACAAATATCTCGCTTTGCCGGAGGTACGCGACTGCTTCCCTTCGGATGTGGTATTCAAGTGGGCGATCAAGGGCGACCCTAATGCCGACGGCAGATTGTTCCTGTATGCCATCAAAGTCGAGCGTCCCGATGGCAAGGCTCCACTCGATGGCAGCGTTATATCGGATGCCCGTGCGGCATACGCACAGCAAGGAGCGGATGCCGAAGTGTCGATGGCGATGAACTCGAACGGTATTACCGAGTGGGCTCAACTGACTGCCGACAACGTGGGCAAGTGCATAGCCATCGTATTGGACGGCTATGTATATTCGGCACCTGTCGTTCGTCAGAAAATCGAGGGCGGCAACTCGTCCATCTCCGGCAACTTTACGATACAGGAGGCACAAGACTTGGCCAACGTCCTCAAATCGGGTAAAGTCCCTGCTCCGGCACGAATCATTCAGGATACCGTTGTAGGTCCGTCGCTCGGTCAGGAGTCGATTAACTCGGGTCTGATTTCGTTCGTCATAGCGTTTATCCTCGTACTGCTCTATATGGGTCTGTTCTATAAGACGGCAGGTTGGTTGAGCGATATTGCTTTGATAACCAATATCTTCCTGCTTATGGGCTGCCTCGTGTCGTTCGGTGCGGTATTGACACTGCCTGGTATCGCCGGTATCGTGCTTACGATGGGTATGGCAGTGGATGCCAATGTGATTATTTACGAGCGTATCAAAGAGGAGTTGCGTGGCGGTAAAGGGCTGGCATCGGCTATCAAAGATGGTTTCTCGAACGCATATTCGGCAATTATCGACGGTAACCTTACCACAATTATTACCGGTATCGTGCTGTTCATCTTCGGTAATGGCCCTGTACAAGGCTTTGCAACAACGCTCGTTATAGGTATCATCACCTCGTTGTTCTGCTCCATCTTCATCACCCGTCTGTTGATAGAGTGGGTTGTAGGCAAATGGGGTAAAATCGCCTTCTCGCGTTCGTGGTCGGAGAATTGGCTTGCAAACGTACAATTCGACTTTATCGGCAAACGCAAGTATTCCTACATCGCATCGGGTGTGGTTATCGTTGCTTCCGTTATTTCGCTCTGCGTTCTCGGTCTGAACCGTGGTGTCGATTTCACGGGTGGTCGTACATACGTCATCCGTTTCGACAAGGATGTTACTGCCGAGCAGGTGCGCGGTGCGTTGGACGGCGCGTTCGTCGGTGCGGATGCTGCAAAGGCTTCGTTCGAGGTCAAGCAGTACGGCAAAGAGAATCAGATGCGTATCGTAACGCAGTACAAGTATGACGATACGTCGGAAGAGACTACTGCCGAAGTGGACGAAATTATCTACAACGCATTGAAGGGTCTCTACTCCTACGAAATTACGCTCGACGGCTTCAAGAATACCCAAACCGACGTAAACGGTATCGTTTCGGCAGACAAAATCGGTCCTTCGATTGCCAAGGATATGACTATGGGCGCAATCTGGGCGGTATTGTTCTCTCTCGTTGCAATCGGTCTGTACATCGCATTCCGATTCAAACGTTGGCAGTGGGCTTCGGGTGCTACCATGGCGTTGGCTCACAACGTATTCGTGGTTATCGGTCTCTTTTCGATTCTGTACAGCGTAATGCCGTTCAGCCTCGAAATCGACCAAGCATTCATCGCTGCGATATTGACGATTATCGGTTATTCGATTAACGATACGGTGGTCATCTTCGACCGTATCCGCGAATATATATCGCTCTATCCGAAACGTGCTTTGCGCGACAACATCAACAAGGCCGTTTGCTCGACGCTCTCGCGTACCATGAACACTTCGGGTACGACGCTCGTTACGCTGTTGGCAATCTTCATATTCGGCGGCGAGACGATTCGCGGATTCGTATTCGCTCTGCTCATCGGTATCATCGTCGGTACATACTCTTCGGTATTTATCGCAACGCCGTTGGCATACGACATGATATCGAAGAAGGATAAGAAAGGCGAAGCATAACGGAATCCGATGGTTCGATATGGATTTATGGGGCGGTTACCGATAACCGCCCCATAATCTTTGGAATGGGTCTGTGCGTAGGGCAGATTGGGTTGAGGTGCGGTGCAAAACGGCAACCGATTGCCTGCCGCCGTATTGCAGATATGCGCATAAATAACTATCTTTGCTTTATGAAACGAATTGTCAAGACATTAAAGAGTATGTGGGCATCGGTGCGTCGCTATGTCTCGCCGGTGTTTGTGATGCTGCTGGCAGCATCGTTCTCGCTGTGGTATATCTCGAAACTCAAATACAACTATACCACCGAGTTCGAAATCAATGTCAATGTCGATGGCCGTCGGTTTGCCGTTCCGTGCGTGGTCGAGGGTCAGGGTACCAATTTGCTCGGTTATGCCGTCTATACCTCGCGCCGTATCGACATTCCGCTTTCGGAACTCAAATACGACAAGGTGCAAAAGTCTGTCCTTAACGGAGAAAACGATGCGCAGCAGGGCGTTGAGTTGTTGCAGATTCATCCCGCATCGCTGCAAAGTGCCATGTCGGTACGTTTCAGCGATATAAAAATAGTATCTGTCGGTGCTGTTCCCGAAATTGAAATGCCCGAAAAGGAATGATTAAGGTCGGAATCTGCGGAGGTATAGGCGGAGGAAAAAGCACGGTGTGCGCCATGTTGGCCGAACGAGGAGTTGCCGTTTACGACTCGGATTCGCGTGCCAAGGCGTTGATGTGCTCCTCGACCGACATCAAGGCGCAGATAATCGGCTGCTTCGGCGAGCAAAGTTATATCGGCGATGTTCCGAATCGCCGTTTTTTGGCAGATGCCGTGTTCGGTCATTCCGAGCGTTTGGCGCAGTTGAATGCAATAATTCATCCTGCCGTGCGTTCGGATTTCGAGCGATGGGCGGCATGCCAAAGCGGGGATTACGTGGTATTGGAATCGGCAATCCTGTTTGAGTCGGGTTTCGACCGATGCGTGGATGTGAGTGTGGCGGTGTTGGCTCCGCGCCCGATACGAATAGCCCGAGCCATGCAGCGCGATGGAGCGGTGCGCGAACGGATAGAGGCGCGAATGGCAGAGCAGATGTCGGACGACGAACTTGCTGCGCGTGCCGATATTGCGATAGTGAATATCGACAGAGCGGATTTGGACCGCGATGTCGCGGAGTTGGACGGACGCTTGCGCCAAGCGGCGATGCGTCGCAGAATCGAAGCACAATGATTGGAACAGACCTGCGTGAACGGCAGATAATGGCGATAGTGAATGTTACCGACGATTCGTTTTATGCGGGCAGTCGGACAACCTCGCGCGAGGCGATTGCGGCGCGTGTCGAACGGGCAATAGCCGACGGCGCAAAGATAATCGACATCGGCGGCTACTCTTCGCGCCCGAATGCCGTCGATATTCCGTCGGAACAGGAGTGGGAGAGGGTCAAGACAGGCATAGAGGCTGTGCGCGAGGTCGATGCCGAAATCACCGTTTCGGTCGATACGTTCCGTTCGGAGGTGGTGCGTCGTGCGGTCGAGCAGTTCGGCGCGATTGTGGTAAATGACATCACTGCGGGCGAAGCCGACGGGCAGATGTTTGCAACGGTGGCACAATACGACCTGCCTTATATCGCTATGCACATGAGGGGTACGCCGCAGACTATGCAGTCGCTGACCGTTTATGACGATGTCGTTGGTGCGGTGCGCGACTATCTGGCGGCAAGGGTCGGGCAGATGCTTGCGTGCGGCATACGGCGCGAAAACATAGTGTTGGACCCGGGTTTCGGTTTTGCCAAGACGACGGAACAGAACTATCGGCTGCTTGCAGGGTTGCACGAGATATGCGCTTTGGGCTATCCTGTGCTTGTGGGAGTTTCGCGCAAGTCGATGATTTACCGACTGCTCGCCACAACGCCCGACGATGCGTTGTGCGGTACGCAGGTGCTCGGTTGGGAGGCTTTGCGACAGGGTGCATCCATATTGCGCGTACACGATGTGCGCGAAGCTGTGCAGACGTTGCGAATGTTTGACGTTTTCGATAAGGAGAGGTGATAAAGGCTTGCGACATACATAAGAGTTTCGGCAATTTGGAGGTGCTGCGTGGCGTTTCGATGGAGGTCGCCTCGGGCGAAATGGTTGCGATAGTCGGTGCGAGCGGTGCCGGCAAAACCACTCTGTTGCAGATTGTCGGTACGCTGCTGCAACCCGACGGGGGCAGCGTGCGGATTGCGGGTGTCGATGTCGGCAGTCTCGACGACAAACGGTTGTCGTTGTTTAGAAACCGTCATATCGGCTTTGTCTTCCAATTCCATCATCTGTTGCCCGAATTTACGGCATTGGAGAATGTTATGTTGCCGGCACTTATCGGCGGAGCATCGCGCAAGGAGGCTGAATGCAGGGCGAAGGAGTTGCTCGAAATGGTCAATCTCCTGCCTCGTGCTTCGCACAAGCCGTCGGCATTGTCGGGTGGCGAGCAGCAACGTGCGGCGATAGCGCGAGCATTGATAAACCGCCCTTCGGTGGTATTGGCGGATGAGCCGACAGGCAATCTCGACACCAAAAACCGCGATGAGATTTATTCCCTGCTCGGTCGTGTTCGTAGCGAGTTGGGGCAGACGATAGTTATAGTTACGCACGACGAGCGGTTGGCTGCACAGACCGACCGTAAAATAGTGATGAGCGATGGAGCGATTTTGTGATAACGGCTCGCGCGAACAACTGCGCGAGACGTTGGAGTATCTTTACGACAAATACAATCGTCCCGAATTTGTCGAGGCCGACCCGATAAGCGTGCCGCATGCGTTCGCACGGTTGGAGGATAAGGAGATAGCCGGCTTTTTGGCGGCCACGATAGCATGGGGCAATCGCAAGGCGATAGTGCGCAGTGCAAAGCGGATGATGGATTATCTGGACAACGAGCCTTACGATTTTGTCTGCAACGCTTCGCCGGCGGAGTTGGCACGGTTGCAAACCTACGTCCACCGTACATTCAACGGTGGCGATTTGACCGATTTCGTTTTGGCTTTGCGCGGAGTGTGCCGACGGTGGGGCAGTGTGGGTGAGATGTTCCAATCGCTTTACGAGGAGAGTGGCGATATGGCGCAGGTGCTGTCGGCGGTGCGTCGCGAATTTTTTGCTGCCGACCACAATCCGCATTGCGAAAAGCACTTTTCGTCTATCGACAAAGGTGCGGCATGCAAGCGGTTGAACATGTATCTGCGATGGTTTGTGCGCAATGACGGACGAGGGGTGGATTTCGGCGCATGGCGACGTATTCCGATGTCGGCACTCTACCTGCCGTTGGATGTCCACTCGGGCAATATGGGGCGTGCACTCGGCCTGCTTACGCGCAAACAGAGCGATTGGAAGGCGACGGTCGAGATAACGGCGGCTTTGCGTACGTTCGATGCCGAAGACCCCGTGCGTTACGACTTCTCGCTGTTCGGTGCGGGTATCGACGGCTATCTGAAACAATAAAATGGGCAACTCCGTATTCCGATTCAAACAATTTGCGGTCGAACAATCCGACGTGCCGATGAAGGTCGGTACCGATGGAGTATTGCTCGGAGCATGGGTGCATTTCGACGGCTCGGAACGCCGTATACTCGATATAGGTACGGGTACGGGGGTGATTGCGCTGATTGCGGCTCAACGTTCGGCGGCGGAGTATATTGCGGGCATCGACATAATGCCCGTGGCAGTCGATAGGGCGAAAGCCAATTTCGCAATATCGCCTTGGGCAGAGCGGTTGCATGCCGAACAGGCGTCGGCGCAGGAGTTTGCAGCAACGGAGCTGTTCGATGTGATAATCTCCAATCCTCCCTATTTTGTCGATGCCCTGCTGTCTCCCGACGACGGTCGCACGACGGCACGGCATGCAGTGTCGTTGTCGCTCGGCGAGTTGGACGAGGCGTTGGACAGACTGCTCTCGGCCGACGGGCGTGCGGCTTTGATTCTGCCGCCTGATGAGATGCGTCGTTTTGCGGCTCTGTCGCGGTTGCGCATGGTGCGCCGATGCGACGTGCGATTTGTGCCGAACGGCGCAATAAAGCGCGTAATGGCCGAATTCGGCAGGTCTGCCGTGTCCGATTGCCGTTGCGAGGAACTGACAATCGAGACGGAACAGCGCGGCGAATTCGGCGAGGAATACCGACGACTTATGCAGGATTTCTATCTTAAATTTTGATATATTGGCCAAAAGCCGTAAATTAGCGAAAAATAAAATTGAAAACGATATGAAACGTGTTGTTGTGCTTATGGTTGCGTTGTGCTTTGCGGTTGCTCTGCCGGCGCAGGAGTTGGCTCGTGCGGGCGTGTGCGACGCAGGCGAAATAAAGACGTTTGCGGGCAATCCGCGCAGTGTCGTAGCGGTTGAATTGCGGGTCGAACAGCAACAATTTACCCCCGGTGTATATGCCCGCTATGCCCAAAAGTATTTGGGTGTGCGTGCTTCGCTCGCCTCGCGTACCGATACGCGAATCGGATCGGCATCGTTGTCGGCTATCGATTCGGCACCGCTTGCCATAACGGCAGAGCCGGCATCGGAGATTGCAACCGAGAGTGCCGTTTTGCCGTCGAATCGCCTGAACAATGCCGCATTGTCGCCCGAACAACAGGCAGCGGCAACTGCCGATTTGATATTCTCGTTGCGCAAGCACCGTGTCGATTTGATTACGGGCGAAACGGGCGAAAATGTGTTCGGCGCAGGATTGCGTGCCGCCCTCGACGAGATTGAGCGGCTCGAAAAAGAGTATCTCGCAATGTTTTACGGTACAACGGTTACGACGCAGCATGTCGAACGGTTTACGATTACGCCTTCGCGCGACAAGGTCGATTACCTGCTTTGCCGTTATCGTGCCGGCGAGGGTATCGTATCGATAGCCGACCTTGCGGGCGAAGCGGTTATGCTGCATATCGCTCCTGCCGAAAAAATCGACCTTTCGGGTCTGCCGATAGCCGACGAGAAGGCAAAAACAAAGAGCGAATACATCGTTGCCAATCCTTCTCAATGTACGCTCTTGTGCGGCACGAACGAATTGGTCAAAATCACTTTGCCGTTATTTCAATACGGCAGTCGCGTGCATCTTACGCCAAGTCAACGATAGGGGATGGATTGCACTTCCAAAATGGTTGCACTGTTGGGTGCCGTGCGCAAGGAGATGAATGGCGCGGCACTCGATACGTTGCGCTATTACGGTGCCGATTACGGGCTGAATTACGGTGCGCCGATAACCGCCCTGCGTGCCATTGCAAGGGCAGAGGGTACGAACGACGAATTGGCGCGGTTTCTATATCGGCAACAGGTGCGCGAACTGCGCATCATGGCGTTGTGGATTGCCGACCCTGCCGTAACTACGGTGGCAGACTTCGCATTCTGGGCAGATGGAATAATCAATTCGGAGGTTGCCGAACAGGCTGCACAGGCATTGCTCTCGCGCATAGCCGATACCGATGCTTTGCTTGCCGAATGGTGCGATAGCGAAAATGCGTTGCTTGCATACGCCGCCATGTTGGCCGCTTCGCGCTCGACGACAGTTGCGCCTTTGCGGGTGTACGGGGCAGTGCGATGCGCTCTTGCGCATTGGCCTGACAATCACTTGGCAGTGCAGGGCGCAGTTGTGCTTTTGGCGGCTGTGGCCGTCCGCGACAACGAACGGGAAGCGGTACGTCGGCTGCTTGCCGACCTTGCACCGTCGCCCACCGTCGATGCCGTGCGCGACGAGTTGTCGTGGCGGTTGGAATACTAAACTAATCCGATTTATCGTTTACTCCTCGTTATCGATTCGGTCGCGGTGTTGCGAGCGGAAGATGTTGCGTGCCAACTCGCTCACGTTGTTGATGCGGACGACCTCGATGCCTGCGATGCGTTTGTGGGGTTTGGCGGCATAGCCCGATATTACAATCCGCTTGAAACCCAACCGTGCAGCCTCGGCAATACGTTGGTCGGTACGCGATGCCGGACGTACTTCGCCCGACAGTCCCAATTCGCCCGCCATGCACACGTCTTCGTCGATGGGTCGGTCGAAATAGGAGGAGATGACTGCTGCAACGACAGCCAAATCCAATCCCGTATCGGCAACCTTGAAGCCGCCGGCAAAGTTGAGAAAGACATCCTTTTGATACATTTTCAGTCCGACACGCTTTTCGAGTATGGCGAGCAGCATATTCATTCGGCGCGTGTCGTAGCCTGTCGTATTGCGCTGCGGCGTGCCGTAGGCTGCCGAGCCTACCAATGCCTGCACCTCGATAAGGTAAGGCCGTATGCCATCGACTGCCGCACCGACAGCGATACCGCCAAGCGGCTCGTCGTAGTGCGAAAGCAGTATCTCGGAAGGATTCTCGACGCTGCGCAGTCCGTCGTGCAACATCTCGAACACGCCTATTTCGAATGTCGCGCCGAAACGATTTTTGATACCGCGCAAAATGCGATAAGTATTGTTGCCGTCGCCCTCGAACTGCAAAACGACATCGACGATGTGTTCCAGAATCTTCGGTCCCGCGATTGTTCCCTCTTTGGTAATGTGGCCTATGATGAAAATCGGAATGCCGCTGCCTTTGGCATATTTGAGCAGCGTTGCGGCACATTCGCGAATCTGCGACACACTCCCTGCCGACGAGTCGATAAGGTCGGTGTACATCGTCTGAATCGAGTCGATGACCACCATGTCGGGACGTATTTCATCAATCTGCGCCACGATGTTTTCGAGCAGTGTCTCCGTGTAGATGATGCACTGCTCGTTGCGGATGCCGATACGCTCGGCACGCAGTTTGATTTGCTCTGCCGACTCCTCGCCCGAGACATACAGCGTCTTCAATCCGTTGTCCGACAAGGCAATTTGCAACGACAGCGTCGATTTGCCGATACCGGGTTCGCCACCGAGCAGAATCAGCGAGCCTGCCACAACTCCGCCACCCAACACGCGATTGACCTCGCCATTGCCCGTATCGATGCGCTGCGTGGTGCCACTCTCGATTTCGGTTACGCGCTGCGGACGCGATGCCGATATCGATTTGCCTGCAACAGCCGCAGGAATCGAGCCGCTCTCTTTGGCTATAATCTCTTCGGTAAACGAGTTCCATGCTCCGCAAGATGGGCATTTGCCGAGCCACTTGGGTGCCTCGAAACCGCACACACGACAAAAATATGCCTTTTTGACCTTTGCCATAACAACCCTACTTTATGATAAATCGGAATATGTCGTTGCCGTTGGCGAACAGCAGCAGTGCCAAAATCAGCACCAATCCCACATATTGCGCCACTTCAAGGAAGCGGTCGCTCGGACGGCGTCGCGTAATCATCTCCCACAATGTAAAGAGTGTATGTCCGCCGTCGAGTCCCGGAATAGGGATGATGTTCATCACGGCGAGGATGATGGACAAAAACGCCGTCATATTCCAAAATCGATACCAATCCCACTCTGCGGGGAATATGTTGGCTATGGCGATAAATCCGCCCACCTGCTTGTAGAGACCCGTATCGGGCTTGACAATCAGTTTGAGTTGCTGCCAATAGTTGTCGATAACTTTGGCGGTCAGTTTCGCTCCCTGCGGAACAGATTGCAGCAGGGTATAATGTTGCGTGCGCGGTTGGTAAGGATTGAAGACGGTTACGCCTATTTTGCCTTCGTCGTTTACGGGAACAGCGATGTTCAGGGTGCTGTCGCCGCGTTCGACCGCCAACAAGGCATTGCCCGAGGCGTGCAGTTTAAGCAACGAATCGTATTTCAAAAAATCCTCCTCGCACTCGCCGTCGATGCCGACTATGCGGTCGCCGTGTTGTAAACCCGCAACTGCGGCAGCAGGCGATGCGACGCTGTCGATGATGAACGGCATACGCGGCATATATAGGCCTTCGTATGCCTTTTCGTCGCTCCGCAAGGCGTTCAGATTATCATACGAAAGCGTCAGTTGTCGCGGCTGGCCGTTGCGAACGATACTGACCTGCACATCGCCCTCGGCAAGCACGAGTTTGGTCATAATCGATGCGATGTTGTCGATAGCCTTGCCATCGATGGTTTCGATGCGGTCGCCGTCGGCAAAGCCCAAAGCCTTACCCGCTTCGTTGAAATTGTAACCCCACCGCATATCCTCGTTGGCAAGGTAACTCGTACCGTAGGTGTAGCAGATGCCACAATAGATGACAAATGCAAGCAGCAGATTCATCGTAACACCCGCAATCAACACGAAAAAGCGTTGCCATGCAGGTTTGGAACGAAATTCGTCGGGCTTGGGAGGGAGTTTCATCTGCTCCTTGTCCATGCTCTCGTCAATCATTCCCGCGATTTTGACATAGCCGCCGAGAGGTACCCAACCGATGCCGTATTCCGTCTCGCCGCGCTTGAATTTGAAGAGAGAGAACCAAGGGTCGAAAAATATGTAGAACTTCTCGACACGGATTTTGAATATCCGTGCCGCAATAAAGTGTCCCAATTCGTGAATCGCCACCAACAACGACAGCGACATGAAAAAATAGATGGTTTTAATCAGAATCTCCATTATCGTCCAAATGTTATAAATTCAAAGTCTTGGCAGCCAATTCGCGAGCCTCTCTGTCGCATTCGGCATACTCCTCCACCGAAGGATGAGCCACGAATGTCGCGTGCGAGAGTGCGTATTCGATTGCACGGACAATATCCAAATAGCCGCATCTGTGGGCGAGGAATGCCGCAACGGCGACCTCGTTGGCTCCGTTCATCGTGCATGCTGCCGACCCGCCTCGACGCATGCAGTCGTAGGCTATGTCGAGCGCAGGATATTTGATGCGGTCTATCTCGCAAAAGGTAAGCGCAGGGTGTTCGGCGAAATTGAACGACTCCGCACGACGCACGGCACGTTGCGGATACATCAGCGCAAAACTTATCGGCGTGTGCATATCCGGCGAGCCGAGTTGCGCCTTGATGGCTCCGTCCTCGAACTCGACCATCGAATGGATTATCGACTGCGGATGCTGTATGACCGATATGTGGTCGGCTTCGCAACCGAACAACCAATGTGCCTCGATAACCTCGAAGCCCTTATTGACAAGCGTCGAGGAGTCGATTGTAATCTTCGCCCCCATATTCCACTGCGGATGACGCAGAGCCTGCTCGGGCGTAACGTTGGCCAACTGCTCGCGCGGCACGTCGCGCAACGACCCTCCGCTGCAAGTGATAATCAGACGGCGCAACGGCGATGTTTCGCCGACGAGGCATTGAAATATGGCAGAATGCTCGGAATCTATCGGGACAATAGGTGCGCGATGCTCCATTGCCTTGCGCATCACCATTTCGCCACCGACCACGAGCGATTCCTTGTTGGCAAGAGCGATCTTTTTGCCGTGTTCGATTGCGGCGAGCGTAGGCTCGAAGCCCGCATAGCCCACCAACGCATTGACCACAACGTCGATATTGGATGCTGCGGCACACTGCGCTATTGCCTCTTTGCCGGCATAGACCTTTATCGGATAGGCGGCGAGTGCCTCTTTGAGCAACGTATATTTGCTTTCGTCGGCTATAACGGCTATGTCGGCATCGAATTCGACGGCCTGTTCTGCCAAACGCTGCCAATTACGGTTGGCAGTCAGCGCAACTATTTCGAACCTGTCGGCATTTTCGCGAACTATGTCGAGCGTCTGTACGCCTATCGAACCTGTGGAGCCGAGCAATGCGATTCTCTGTTTCATGATTGGTTAGAAAAGTATGTATGTTTCAGGATTTACAGGCTTGCCGTTGCCCCACAACTCGAACTCGAATACCGAAGCCTCGTTGCCGTCGCCCGACATTGCATAGCCCAATACATCGCTGCCCTTGACGCGCTGACCCTTGCCGACGAGCGTATTGGTCAGACGGCGATATATCGATACCATGCCGTTGGTGTGTTGGATGGTTATTGTGTTGCCCGATTCGGGCAGCCACTCGTTGTCTATTACCGTACCGTCCGTTATGGCGACCACCTGTGCCTCAGGCTCGCCTGTCAGACGGATGCCGTACAGACCGCTTTTGGCATCGAAGCGACCCGCAATGATGCCGTCCATAGGCGGTACTGCGTTGATGTTGGTAACATCCGCACTCGGCGACGCAGCCGACGAAGCGGGGGCAAAACGGTCGTTGTTTTCCATCTGCCTACGGAACACCGAATCGGCAGACGATGGCGGCACGATGTTTTTGTCGCGTTTGAGCGTATCGCTCCGGACGGTGCGCATGGCAGGCGTCTTGCCGTTCACCACGAGTATCACGCTCTCGTTGTAGGCAAGCATATCGTTCATGCGGCGTTCCAACGAATCGATGCGTATCAGACTGCGCATAAGCATCTCGCGCGAACGGGCGGCATTGGTGCGATAACCCGGTACCATATCGAGTATGGGTGTATATGCCACAGCAAGCAGTACGACGAGGAACAGCAAAACGAGCAATGCCAACCCGCTTGCAACCATACCTGCGGGCGACAGGTGTATGTAGCGGATTTCGCGATGAGTCTCGGTATCGGAGACGCTGATGCGCATTTTGCGGAACAAGCGCGGCAACTTTTTGCAAAAGAAATTGTTGAGCCTTCCGCCCATATTTTTCTTGTCCATAAATGGTGTACTTTTATTCCAAAGTATTGCAAAAATACGACAATGTGAGCGATTTGCCAAATAATCGAATCAAACTATTGGTCGGTGCGTTAAAAAAAAGAGGGGGCGTTGTCGTATTCTCGCAAATAATTGCTAATTTTGCAGACCTTACTGCACAAGCGTTGTTGCGGCAGGGCAGAACCGAAAATCGATTGAAAACAGAGATAATTATGGTAAAACCCACTCTTTTGGTACTCGCTGCGGGCATGGGCTCGCGCTACGGCTCGCTCAAGCAGATGGACGGTGTCGGTCCTAACGGCGAGGCAATCATCGACTACTCCATTTACGACGCCATTCGCGCCGGATTCGGCAAGGTGGTATTCGTCATCCGCCATTCGTTTGCCGATGCCTTCAAGGCTATGTTCAATGCCGAGCGTTTCGGCGGACGTATCGAGGTCGAATACGTATTTCAGGAACTCGACTATCTGCCCGCAGGCTTCTCCGTACCCGAAGGACGCGAAAAGCCTTGGGGAACGAATCACGCAGTGATGATGGGTGCCGATGCAGTTCGAGAACCGTTTGCCGTCATCAATGCCGACGACTTTTACGGTGAGGACGCATACAGGGTTATCGGCGGTTATTTGAGCAATCTCGATGGTAGTCGCAACAACTATTGCATGGTCGGTTACGAGGTAAACAAAACCTTGTCGGAGAACGGTACGGTATCGCGCGGCGTATGTACGGTGGACGGCGAAGGCTATCTCGCATCGATGGTCGAGCGTACCAAAATCGAGCGCAATGCCGACGGTGTAATAGTATTCCACGATTTGGGCGACGATGTCGCTTTGGAGGAGAACACACCCGTATCGATGAATCTGTTCGGCTTTACGCCCGACTATTTCGATTATTCGAAAGAGGAGTTCAAGGCCTTTTTGAGCAATCCGCAGACCCTTGCCAATCCGAAAGCCGAATTTTTCATTCCGCTGATGGTGAACAAACTCATCGGCAACGGTACTGCCAAAATGAAGGTGCTGCACACCACCGCCAAGTGGTTCGGCGTAACATACAAAGAGGATAAGCCTGCATTGATGGCCAAAATCGAGGCACTCATCGCCGAGGGCGTATATCCTCGCAATCTTTGGGGTAAATAACCAAGTTTTTATATTCCGAAACGATGAAACGTGAAGTAAGAGTTCGTTTTGCGCCAAGTCCTACGGGACCGTTGCATATAGGCGGTGTCCGCACGGCATTGTACAACTATCTGTTTGCCCGTCATCATGGCGGCAAGATGATTCTGCGTATCGAGGATACCGACTCGCAACGGTTTGTCGAGGGTGCCGAGGCATATATCATCGAATCGTTGCGCTGGTGCGGCATCGAAATCGACGAGGGTGTCGGTGTAGGCGGTCCGCATGCGCCGTATCGTCAGAGCGAGCGTCGCGACATATATCTCAAATATGCCAAACAACTCGTCGATGCCGGTTGGGCATACTATGCATTCGATACTTCGGCGGAGTTGGAGGCATTGCGCCACAAGGCAGAGGAACGGGGCGAGACGTTTGCCTACAACTACACCGTTCGCACGCAACTGCCTACATCGCTCTCTCTTCCAAAAGATGAGGTCGATGCCCGTATTGCCCGAGGCGATGTATGGGTGA
Organism: uncultured Alistipes sp.; assembly: GCA_945494785.1. GTDB lineage: Bacteria > Bacteroidota > Bacteroidia > Bacteroidales > Rikenellaceae > Alistipes. The sequence continues at coordinate 17,031 of CALYVN010000012.1, read as the reverse complement.
TTCGATTCAAAATGCCCGAAAACGAAATCGTCAAGATGCACGATTTGATTCGCGGTGATGTCGAGGTCAATACCTCGACGTTGGACGACAAAGTGCTATATAAATCGGTCGATGCACTGCCGACATACCACCTTGCCAACATAGTCGATGACCACCTGATGGAGATTTCGCACGTCATCCGAGGCGAGGAGTGGTTGCCGTCGTTGCCGTTGCACTATCTGCTCTACCGCGCATTCGGTTGGGAGGAGTCGCAACCCGAATTTGCCCACCTGCCGTTACTTCTCAAACCTACGGGAGGCGGCAAACTCTCGAAACGCGACGGCGACAAGATGGGCTTTCCCGTATTCCCGCTCTATTGGGTATCTCCGACGGGCGAAACGGCTCACGGTTACCGCGAAGACGGTTATTTTCCGGAGGCATTTATCAATATGCTCGCCCTGCTCGGCTGGAACCCCGGTACGGAACAGGAGATATTCTCGATGCAGGAACTCATCGATGCATTCTCGCTCGACCGCGTGTCGAAATCGGGTGCGCGTTTCCAGCCCGACAAGGCAAAATGGTTCAATGCCCAATACATGCACCACAAGAGCGATGCGGAACTTGCCGCATTGTTCCAACCCGCTTTGAAGGAACACGGCATAGAGGTCGGCGACGAGGTCGCAGGGCGTGTGGCAGGCATAATGAAGGAGCGTGCAACGTTCATATCGGATTTGTGGAATTTGACTTCGTATTTCTTCATTGCTCCGATCGAATACGAGGAGAAGCAACTCAAAAAGTATTGGAAGGGCGAGAATCCTGCCCGCTTGGCCGCTTTGCGCGAGGTGTTGGCAGGAATCGACGACTTCTCGTTGGAGAATACCGAACGCATCGTACACGGCTGGATTGAGCAGCACGAATATCCTATGGGGCAGATTATGAACTCGCTCCGTTTGGCTTTGGTGGGTGCCGGCAAAGGACCGGGTATGTACGACGTTACCTCGTTCCTCGGCAAAGAGGAGACTTTGCGCCGCATAGACCACCTGCTGAATACGGTAAAACCTTTGGAATAAAAAGCCGCGCATCATGACCATAGAACAACACGTTTGGGGCGTAACTCCCGAAGGCGAAGCAATCATCATCTACACCATGCGCAATACGCGTGGCAGCGAGGTGCAGGTTTGCAATATCGGTGCCGCATTGGTTTCGGTCAAATTCGCCGACCGCAACGGCAACATCGACGATGTAGTGTTGGGATATCGCGATGCGATGAGTTATTTCGGCGATGGTGCGGCGTGCGGTAAATGCGTCGGTCGTGTCGCCAATCGTATTGCAGGCGGCAAAATGACGGTTGAGGGCATCGACTATTCGCTTGAATGCAACAACGGCGTAAACCATCTGCACGGAGGTTCGAAGGGCTTTGCCAATCGGTTGTGGGAATCGCGCGTCGAGACCAACCGTGTGGTTTTCTCCCTTTTGTCGGAGGATGGTGACCAAGGCTATCCGCACGAAGTGGTAATCGAAGCCGTCTATGATTTCGACGATGACGATTCGTTGGAGATTACATTCGTGGCAAAGAGCGACGGCACTACACCGCTCAATCCGACCAACCACGTCTATTGGAATCTTGCGGGCGAATCGAGCGGGCGCACGGTGTTGGAGCATGAACTGCATCTAAACGCCTCGAAGGTGTTGGAGATGAATGATGTGCAGATTCCGACCGGCAGATTGCTCGACACGGCAGGTACGCCGCAGGATTTTACCGCATGGCGCAAATTGGGTACGGACATCGATGCCGAATTCAACCATATTCGCGATTTCAGGGGCTACGACCACTATTTTGCGATAGACGATTGGCACCCGTATATTTTGGGCGAAGTCGGGCAGTTGCGCGACAACGAATCGGGACGGTGCGTTACGATTCTGTCGTCGTACCCGGGTTGTATGGTCTATACGGGCAATTGGCTTTCGGGCGGTTGTCCCGTAACCAAATCGGGCGGACGCTATGCCGATTATGCGGGTGTGGCGATAGAGTGCCAGGGTTATCCCGATGCCGTCAATCATCCCGAATTTCCGTCGGTGTTGGTGGACGAAGGTGAGATATACTGCCAAAAGATAGTATTCCGGCTCGGCACGTTCTAAAACTGCCGCTACGATACAAAAATAGCGGTGTGCCATAATTGCGAACTGCTGCGTTATTATCGAAAAGAGGGCGCAGTCATTTACGCCGAGTAAACGCCTTTACCCTCTTTCTCAAAGCCTTGCATTTCGCTAATTTTGACGCACCTTAAAAGAAGTGATGCCAAAAATTTTTGGCATCACTTCTTTTGTTCTAAGACAACGGTTTGCGCGATTATGCAACACCTTGCCGCATTGCCTTGCGCCAGCGCATATAGCCCGCAACTGCCAAAACCGAGTAGAGGGCATACAATCCTGCCGTAAGAGGGATGCCCTTGTAGACATACAGCACTGCCGAAACGATGTCGATAACCAACCATACGAGCCACTGCTCCAAATATTTGTGCGAAAGCATAAACATCGCGACGATGCACAATGCCGTTGTCATCGAGTCCCAAAACGGCACGGTGCTGTCGGTAAAACGGACGAGCAGGCCATATATTCCGCCGTGCAGCAACAGATAAACCGTTGCAAGCAGGGCAGCCGATTGCATAGGCGTATGGCGGATGCCGGCATAATTATCGCCCTTTTTTGCCCTGCGGGCAGGGTGGCACAACCAAACCGCCAAGCCGTAAACGCTCGCTGCCACATAGTATATCTCCATCGCACAATCGGCATACAGCCCCGATTGGAAATAGAGCGCACCGTGTACGAGTGGCATAATCATACCAACAACCCACAACCACACGTTGGCGCGATACTCCAACCACAGATAGAGTAATCCGAGTACGATGCCGACGATTTGCAGAGCGAGTTTCCAATCCATCTCCGTTGTCGCGTTTAGAAGTTGAGCGTAACGTTTGCCAATACGTTCAGCGGAGCCTGCGGGAAGTAGCATGCCCACGAGCCGCGCGTTGCGAGCGTGTCGCCATTCAGCCACGAGCCGCCGTAGCCGTTGCTGCAATACTCGGTATTGAAGAGATTGTAGAGCGCAACGCCGAAACGGACGCTCCTGATGCGGTGCGTTTGCAGCGTATAGGACAAATCGAGGTTGGTAACGCAATAGCGGTCGAGCGTCAAATCGTCGTAGTTGCCGTTGGTCAGATACTGCTTGCCGACATATTGCGTTTGCAGCACAGCCGCAAATCCCTTGACATGGAAATCGAATACCGTACCGGCAATGACATTCGGCGAGTAGGCGATGGTGCGCGTACCCATGTCGAACTGCTTGTCGCCGATGTTCTCCGTATAATTTTTGATGCGGTTTTGGCTGAACGTGGCATTTGCGCCGAAGGTAAACCATTTTGCGGGACGCACGGCGAGCGTCAGTTCGATGCCCCGACGATAACTGTCAGGTACGTTGATATTGAGATTGTCGCCGCCTTCGTTGGTCAGACCCGTATGGACGAGTTGGTTGCGGTAACTCATATAGTAGAGGTTGATGCCCGCATCGACAACGGGGTGCTTAAAGCGGTAGCCGAGTTCGTAATCGAGCAGTCGCTCTGCCTTCGGATTGCCCTCCAAGCCCGAAAAGAGGTAGCGGTCGGTGAAATCGCTGCGGGTAGGCTCCTTGTGCGCCACGGCAAATGAGAAATAGGCTGCATGGTGCTTGGCAAATTCGTAATTCAGACCGACGTGCGGATTGAAGAAATGGTATTTCTCGTTCACATCGACAGGCTGCATGACACCCGTCGTCCAATTGTAGTTGTCGTTCACGCCCCACGACTTGTAATGCACATAGCGATATTGCACGTCGCCATACAGATAGAGTCCTTTGGCTATGTTCCAATTGATTTTGGCAAAGAGGTTGGCATCGTGCTTGCGGACATCGTTGTCGTACCACCGTTTGTCGTTGTACAGCGATGCGTCGGTCGCTTCGTCCACCCATGCGAGTTCGCCCCAATGCGGACATGCGTAGATGCTCCACGAGCCGCCGAATACTAAATCGACGCTCTTCGAGGTGTATTGACCTGCCACATTCACTCCGCCCGTGTGGTTGCGCATGATTTTGCGGCGGATAAGGTCGGACTGCGCAATACCTATGTCGAGGTTGTCGTAACCCTGCAACCACGCATCGTCCTTATATTGGCGGTAAAATCCGTAGCCGTATGTGTAAAAGAGCGTCGCATTCACAGCCCAACGCTCGTTGAAACGGTGGCTTACAAGCAACTGATTGTTGATTTGCAGATAGTTGTCCGTCTGGTCGTCGTAGTAGGCAACGTGCGTGCCGTCTGCCAAAACATAAGGGCTGCTGTCGGTAACATATTGTCCGCTCGTGTGGTAACGACGGCCATAGAGAGCCATATCCTCTTTCGATACGCCGTTGTAGGTAAGATATGTACGTGCCTTGCCGCCGAACGAAAGGAGTTTGACCATCGTGCCGGCATTGTAGTATGCACCCTGCAACATATACGATTTGAGGTCGGTTGCACCGCGCTCGATATATCCGTCCGAACCTATGTGCGACAACCGCGCATCGACAATCCAATGCCCGCGCAAAAGTCCCGAATGGATGTTTACCGACTGCTTGGTGGTGTTGTACGAGCCGTAAGAGAGCGAAGCCGAGCCGCCGAATTCGGGCGAAAGCGATTCGGTCGTCATGTTTATCGCTCCTCCGAATGCGCCCGTACCGTTGGTCGAGGTGCCTGCTCCGCGCTGTATCTGTATCGAGCCGACCGACGAGAGCAAATCGGGCGTGTCGTACCAATATACCGAGTGCGAATCGGGGTTATTGACGGGTACGCCGTTCACCGTAACGTTCAGTCGCGTTGCATCGGTACCGCGCAGACGAATCGACGTACCGCCAATGCCGATACCCGTCTCGTTGGTGGCAATCATCGACGGCGTCAGCGCAAGCAACGACGGGATGTCGAGCGCGTAACTGCCGCGTGCTATCTGCTCGTGCGAGAGGTCGGTGCGAACTGTCGGCGTATGGTCTTTGGCGCGTGTAGCCGTAACCTCCACCTGCTGAATCTCAATCATCGCAGTCGAATCCGGCTGCTCTGTTCCGTTTTGAGCCGATGCCGTTGCGGCCATCGACAGGGCAAGGATGCCCGAAAAAAGAAAAATCCTTTTCATAACTCTTTGTTTAACAGTTTGAAAAGGGGTTGTATTATGCGATTATGCTTGCACTCCCGGTCTCGGCATTACCCGTATCCGGTACGATGGGTATAATCTCAGCCATCCGTATTGCCGGACAGCACCCCTTTGTTTTCGACCGCAAAGATACAACAATCGCGGCACCTACCCAAAAAATGCAGAAAGAATATACAAATATGTCTGATTTGTGTTCTTTGTCTGTTGCCCTTTGCCCTCTGCCCGTCATTCTCTTTCGGAGCGCAGCGCAGTGAAGAATCTCGGGCAGTATCGGGCGCAAGGGCGAAAACTGCGCATTCGTCCAAAACAGATTCTTCGCTTCGCTCAGAATGACGGAGAGCGATGACATTTGCGGGGCTTGTCCCGCAAATTATATTACAGAGTCATGCCACACGAGCATAGCGAGTGAGGAAAGCATCTACCGCTGTGTGGTGTTGGGTATAACGGCGAGGTCGGTATGTGCCAATGCTTATAGGAGAACTATGAGATATAGGAGTTCTAAGAGGACTGGAAACATTAAAAAATAAACAACATTGCTGCTATATCCTAGTTCTCCCAGAACTCATAGAAACAGCCGCACGTGATAAGCAATCCGTTATACGCAAAAACCAAAAACAATCGAATGGCGCGCGTAAACCTTCCCGTTGTGCCTCGAAGCGAACGTTCTGCCCTGCAACCTGCAATCTTTCTGCGTCGCGGCACTATTTCTGCCGGAAATAGATTTGCAGCGGCACGCCCGAGAAATCCCAATGCGCCCTGATTTCGTTCTCGATGAATCGGCGGTAGTTTTCGCGGATATACTGCGGCAGATTGCAGAAAAAGACGAATTGCGGCGTAGGTGTCGGCAACTGCATGGCGTATTTGATGCGGATATATTTGCCTTTGGTCGAAGGCGGCGGCGTCTGCTCGATAATCGGCAACATATAGTCGTTGAATTCCGATGTCGGAATGCGGCGAGCGCGCGATTTGCAGACGCGTATCGCCGTTTGCAGTACCTCCAAGATGCGCTGTTTGTTCAACACCGACGTAAATATAATCGGGATGTCGTTGAAGGGCGACAACCGTTTTTCGAGTGCTTCGCGCCACTGCTTCATGGTGTTGTTCTCCTTCTCGACCAAATCCCACTTGTTTACCACGATGACGCACCCTTTGCGATTGCGGACGATAAGGTTGTGGATGTTCAAATCCTGCGCCTCCAAACCCTGCTGCGCATCGAGCATCAATATACACACGTCCGACGATTCGATAGCCCGAATCGAGCGCATGACCGAGTAGAACTCCAAATCCTCCATCGTCTTGCCCTTTTTGCGCATGCCGGCAGTATCGACGAGGTAGAAATCCATGCCGTATTTGTTGTAGCGCGTGTGAATCGAATCGCGCGTGGTGCCGGCTATGTCGGTTACGATGTTGCGCTCCTCGCCGAGCAGGGCATTGGTCATCGACGACTTGCCGACATTCGGACGGCCGACGATGGTGATGCGGGGCAAATCGGCCTCATGCTCTGCCGAGCAATCCTCGGGCAGATGGCGCAAAATCTCGTCCATCAAATCGCCCGTACCGCTGCCGGACATCGAACTGATGCACATCGGGTCGCCCAAACCGAGCGAATAAAATTCGTGCGAGGAGTAGATGAGTTCGTAATTATCGACCTTGTTGCAGACCAAAATAGTGCGCTTCTTGGCACGGCGCAGAATCTCGGCCATCATCATATCGATGTCGGTAACGCCTGTTGCAACCTCGACCAAAAAGAGAATCACATCCGCCTCTTCGATTGCGAGCAACACCTGCCGACGTATCTCCTCCTCGAACTCGTCGTCGCTGTTTACGGCATAGCCGCCCGTATCGATAACCGAAAATTCCCGACCGTTCCAATCGGTCTTGCCATAGTGACGGTCGCGTGTCGTACCCGCCGTCGCATCGACTATCGCCTGACGATGACCGACCAGACGATTGAAAAGAGTGCTTTTGCCCACATTTGGGCGACCAACTATTGCAACAAGGCTCATAACTGCTTCTTTTTTACGCCTGCAAATATAGCGGTTATTTTGCATACTAAAAAATTACTCAACAATCCTGCCATCCAAAAGCCTTTGCACCATATACCGACACCTTTTTCGTCGGCCTTGTCCGATGGCTGCCGTACCGCTGTCGGTCGCTTGCGGACACTCCGCCGAATGGCGCAGATGGAAATTTTAGCGGCACAAAAGGTCGGTTTTTCAAAAAAATCACTACTTTTGAACGCCATATTCGTCTGTTGTCCCTTACCCTCGAAGGGAGCGGGCATAAAACGACGGAAAGATGAAGAAAACGATTGCAATATCCGTATTGGCGACGATTTTGGTCGCTGTCGCAATGCCGAGAGCCGTTGCAGCCGATGGCGCAAAACGCCAATCGGGCGCACCCCGCATACGTTTCGAATGGGGCTTGACGGCAGGCGTAACCACACCTTGGATAAAGGGCGAAACATCCGACGGGGCGTTGAGGTTGTCGGCACGCACCGGCTTTACGGTCGGATTCCATGCCGCTCTGCGCTTCAACAAGTGGATTGCCCTGCAACCCGAAGTGATGTACAACTATACGCCCATACGCATCAGCGATTCGGATGCGGGATTTTATGCCAAAGTCAAATCTCAGGCGGTGCAGGTACCCGTGCTGTGTTCGTTCCGATTGTGGGTGCTGCGTCTCAATTTCGGTCCCGTAATAACGCTGACAGACAACCCCGCATACAGAGACATGAATGGCGAAAAGGTCTTTTTCGGCAGAGTCTATCCCACCGTTTCATATACTGCGGGCGTGGGTGTGTCGATTATGCGGCATCTGCTTATCGACGTGCGCTATAACGGCCGATTCAACAAGACGACCAACCTCGTCTCTTACGATGCGGCGCACGAAGGCAGGGAGTTGCGCACCTCGACGCAGAGCGTACAACTGAAAATAGGATTTTTATTTTGATACCATACAATGACGGAACAGGCAGTCAGGGAGATTATCGTTGAAAATGTCGATACGCGCGAACTCTACGGCGCAAAGAATGTCTATTTGGAGCAGATTAAGTCACTGCACCCGAAATTGAAAATCATCGTTCGCGGCTCGACGCTCAAAGTGTTGGGCAGCCATGCCGAAACCGAGCGTTTCGAGAGGCAACTGCGGCAGTTGATAGCCTATTACGACCGCTACGGCCACATATCGAAGGAGGTTATCGAGCAGTCGTTCACGGGCGGATTGTCGGGCGCAAATGCCGAATCGTCGGGCAAGGACGAACACGGCGCAATAGTTTACGGCACCAACGGTTTGGTCATCAAGGCACGCACCGAGAATCAGCAGCGGTTGGTCGATATGTACGACAAATGCGATTTGATTTTCGCCACGGGTCCTGCCGGCTCGGGCAAAACCTATACAGCCATAGCCTTGGCTGTCCGTGCTCTGCGGGACAAGCAGGTGCGGCGCGTGATACTGACACGGCCTGCCGTCGAAGCCGGCGAGAAACTCGGTTTTCTGCCGGGGGATTTGAAAGAGAAATTGGACCCCTATCTGCAACCGCTGTACGATGCGCTGAACGATATGATTCCCGCAGCCAAATTGCAGAAATTCATCGAAGACGGTACGGTGCAGATTGCTCCGCTCGCCTATATGCGCGGTCGCACGCTCGACAACGCCTTCGTTATTCTGGACGAGGCGCAGAACACCACGCTTTCACAGATAAAGATGTTCCTTACCCGCATGGGTCGCAATGCCCGGTTCATCGTTACGGGCGACGTTACGCAGATAGATTTGCCTCGTCGAAGCGATAGCGGATTGGTGCGTGCGATGCAGACTGTGCGCGGCATAGAGGGTATAGGTTTCGTCGAGTTCGACAAGCGCGACATAGTGCGGCACGACCTCGTAAAACATATAGTCGAGGCGTTCGACCGCAACGACAACATCGACCACAAAGAGTAAAACAACGCTTATGGCAGAACATATAACCGATTTGACCGACCGCTGGTTTGTAATTGTCAATCCCGTAGCGGGTTCGGGTAAAGGATTGATAGATTTTCCGCAGATTTCGCGATTGTTGCGCAACAACGACATTTGCCACGATGCCGTATTTACCGAACATAAATACCATGCCACCGAACTCGCAGTATCGGCAGCCAATCAGGGCTATCGCCGTATCATCGTGGTCGGAGGAGATGGTACGATGAACGAGGTGGTAAACGGGTTGTTCATTCAGAAAGCGGTCGAACCGCATCGGATTCTGTTGGCCGTAATCGCTGTCGGTACGGGCAACGATTGGGTGCGTACATTCGGCATTCCGTTCCACTACTCCGAAGCCATACGCGCCATACGAGAGGAGCGGTCGTTCTTGCAGGATGTCGGTACGATAACATATACCGAATCCCGATACACGCAAACCCGCTATATGGCCAATGTCGCGGGTGTGGGTTTCGATGCCTTTGTAGTATCGACCTTCAACCACCTGAAAAACAAGGGACACAAAGGTCGGTGGCTGTATCTGTTCAGTATTCTGCATTCGTATTTCCGCTACAAGTCGGCAGGCGTCAAAATCAGCGTCGATGGCACTGTCATATTCAACGACCTGATGTTCAGCCTCGCCATAGGTATCTGCAAATTCAACGGAGGCGGTGTACAACAGTTGCCGAATGCTTTGGCCGACGACGGTCTGCTGGATTTGACAATCATCAAACCGATTCATTGGTGGCATATCATTTTCCGTCTGCAAAAACTTTTCAACGGCGACATCTACGAAATCGGCCATGTAATCCATGCCCAAGGGCGCAATGTCCGCATCGAAGCCTCGCCGCTGCTCAATCTCGAAACCGACGGCGAACTCTTCGGCGAGACACCTGTCGAGATCAATGTCGTGCCGCGCTCGATTCGTGTCGTCGTAACCAAAGAGTTCTTGGGCGAAAATTGACGATAACCAAGATGCCGATTTGCCCGTCTGTTTGAAAGTTCCGACCAAGCGGGGTTTTCGTTTTTTTGTGGGTGGCGGATAAACAGCCAGATATACGCTTTTATTTATGCAAAGCCGGCATGCTGTGCTGTTCGGTTTTGCGGTTTTGTAAAAAATGGCTACCTTTGTAAATTGCGGAGACGAAAAATTGCGTCGGAATGGACAGAAAAGAGATAAAAAGTGCATTGCAGCGTGTGCAAACCCTTGTCGATGGTTGGCAGGGAGGCGAAATATCGGAATTGGAGCGCGATGTGGCTTTGGAGGAGTTGCGCCGCATCTATTCGGCATTGCGTTTCGAGGGTGTAACGACAGAGATACCGTTATCGGTCGGCGTACCTGATGCAGAGCAGCAAGCAGTTGCGTCGGACACGGCGAGACAAAATGCACCCGAAGCGGAGCAATCTGCTTGCGAGAGCGTGCAGCAACCGACTGTCGAATCTGGGTCTCCGACCTCTGCGACCGAACAACCTGCCGAAGAGGCACAACCAACCGTATCGGAACAACCTGCCGAAGCGGTGCAGAGCAATACGGCGACATTGCCGTCAGCCGAACAAACCGAGCCTGCCAAGTCTGCCGAGCCGAATGCCGACAAGGCGTTGTTCGACGACAAAGAGATAGTCATTCCGCGCCATGCACGACGCAATGCGATTCTGTCGCTTTACAACGACGACGCAGACCGAACGCCGACTGCTTCCAACTCCGTTCAATCGACATCGTCCGACCATGCCCAAGCAGAGGCCTCTGCATCGGAGAGTGAGCTGTCGGGTAGCCGTGCGGTACTCGGCGAGGTGTTGCATGCCGACGGCCGAACGGTCGGGGATACGATAGTGCGTCAGAAGGGTATTGCCGAATCGGCACCCGTAACATCGTTGCGCGGTGCGATAGGCATCAACGACCGATTTTTGCTCCTGCGCGATTTGTTCGGCGGCAATGAAGAGGCATACGAGAAGGCGATTTCGGCAATCGATGCCTTCGATAATCTCGACGACTGCATGGTGCATATCATCGAAAACTATTCGTGGCGCAGCGGGTCGGACGGAGCAAAACTGATTATGGATTTGATTCGGCGCAAATTCGGCAAATAGATTCGGGCAAATGGCAAAACTCTATATAGTTCCGACACCGATAGGCAATCTCGACGACATCACTTTGCGTGCCGTCAGGGTGTTGCAGTCGGTGGATTTGATTTTGGCAGAGGATACGCGCACGAGTTCCGTGCTGCTCCGCCACTTGGGTATCGAGAAGCCCATGCGTCCGCATCACAAATTCAACGAACACGCCACGGTCGAAGCCGTTGCCCGTACGATTGCGGAGGGTCGCGATGTGGCGTTGGTGTCGGATGCTGGTACACCTGGGATTTCCGACCCGGGTTTTTTGCTTGTCCGCACCTGCGTCGAGAAGGGTATCGAGGTCGAAACGCTCCCCGGTGCCACAGCATTGATTCCTGCATTGGTGCAGAGCGGTTTTCCGTGCGACAAATTCTGCTTCGAGGGCTTTCTGCCTCAAAAGAAGGGGCGCACCAAGCGGTTGGAGGAACTTGCGGAGGAGGAGCGGACGATGATTTTTTATGAATCGCCTTTTCGTGTCGTCAAGTGTTTGGAGCAGATGGCGGAGGTGTTCGGAGCCGACCGCAACGTGTCGGTTTCGCGCGAACTGACAAAGAAATTCGAACAGACAGTGCGCGGTACGATTGCCGAAGTTGCGCAGTGGTTTCGCGACCACGAGCCGAAGGGCGAATTTGTCATAGTGCTTGCAGGCAAGTGGCGCAAACCGCACCGAACAGAGGTTGAGGAGAGTGAAACTAATGGGTAAACGAACCGATGACATATCGCGCAGCGTGCGTGCCGAATCGATGTGGATTTTGTGCCGTGTTATCTCGGCACTGCCGTATTGGTTTCAGTATTATGTACTGTTGGAGTTGATATATGTCATTCTCCGCTATGCGGTGCGCTATCGTCGTCGGCTGATAATCCGCCAACTGACCGATTCTTTCCCCGACAAGAGCCACGAAGAGATTCTGCGCATCTGCCACCGATACTACCACACTTTGGCGGAGATGGTGGTCAATACGCTGACGCTGTCGGGTATGAGCGACAGAGAGAGGGCAAGGCGCGTAACATTCCACGGCACCTCCGATTTGCACGATATTATCACGGGGCGCAATGCAGTGGCATTGACTTCGCACTACGGTTTTTGGGAGTACTACACCTTTGCATCGCTTTGGTTGCTCAACCACCGTCTCGTCGTGGCTTATCATCCGATAAAGGACAAGGCAATGGACAAATTCTATCTGCGTCTGCGTCGGATGGACTCGGTCGATACGGTTTCGAGCAAGCAGTTCATGCGCTACTACATGAATCATAAGGACGGTATCGACGGGCGACATCTGGTCATTGGCTTAATCTCCGACCAAAATTCGCCTCCTCGCGGTGAGGTGCATTGGTATCGCTTCCTCAATCACGATTCGCTCTTTTTCGACGGCGGCGAGCAGTTGGCGTTGAAATTCGGACTGCCTGTGTTCTACCTCGAACTCAACCGTATTCGACGTGGCTATTACCGTTGCGAATACAAAATGATATACGACGGGCGCGAGCAGGTGGAACGACACGAAATAACCGAGCGATATGTGCGTTGTTTGGAGCAGACAATCGTGCGCTGCCCCGAACTGTGGATGTGGTCGCACAACCGTTGGAAATACAAACCCAAACCCTCAACCGAACAAATACAACCAACCGACAGACAGGCGGCAATTTGACAAACGGCAACGATGAAAACGGCAGTGGTCATACTGAATTGGAACGGAGCGGAGCATTTGCGCCGTTTTTTGCCTGCCGTGGTCTCAACCACGCCCGATGCCGATATTGTCGTGGCGGATAACGGCTCGACGGATGAGTCGCGAGATGTGGTGCGCACCGATTTCCCGACGGTGCGGCTTGTGGAGTTGCCCGACAACTACGGCTTTGCTGAGGGCTACAACCGTGCATTGGCTCGGTTGGAGGGTTACGATGCCTTTGTGCTGCTCAACTCCGATGTCGAGCCTGCCGAAGGGTGGTTGGCTCCGCTTACGGAGGTGCTTGCAACGCAGTCGGATGTGGCTGTCGTTGCACCGAAAATCCTCTCGTACCTCAATCGCGATTGCTTCGAATATGCGGGAGCGGCAGGTGGCTATATCGACTTTTTGGGTTATCCGTTCTGTCGCGGGCGTATTCTCAACCGCATGGAGCGCGACAACGGGCAATACGACGACCGTCGCAGCGTTTTTTGGGTAGGCGGTGCGGCAATGTGCTGCCGAGCCGATGTGTTTTTTGCTTTGGGCGGCTTGTGCGGCGCGTTTTTTGCACACATGGAGGAGATAGATTTTTGTTGGCGGGTGCAGTTGGCGGGATATAAGGTTGTGGTCGAGCCGGCAAGCAGGGTCTTTCATTTGGGCGGCGGTACCATTGCGACAGGCTCGCCCCGCAAGATATTTTTCAACCACCGCAACAATCTTGCGATGCTCTACCGTTGCGCTTCGCCGTTGCAACGGGCGGTTGTCGCCGTAGTGCGTCCATTGCTCGATGCCATGGCTGCCGTAAGTTACCTGCTTGAAGGCAATACGGGCGGATTCAAGGCTGTATGGCAGGCCTATCGCGATTTTATCGCATGGCATCCGCGTCTTTCGCGCGAACGCAAGGCCATTCGCGGTGCGGCAAAAGGCGAATCGCACCATATATATAAAGGCTCCGTGTTGTTGAGATATGCGTTCGGTCGTCGCCGTTTCGATAAACTGATGTGATTATGCGTAAATTGGTTATTATTCCCACCTACAACGAGCGAGAGAATGTGGCTCGGATGATTGACAAGGTGTTGTCGCTTGCCGACGAATTCGATATGCTTTTTGTCGATGACGGCTCGCCCGATGGTACGGCAGCGATTGTCGAGAACGAGATGCGTCTGCATCCCGACCGTATTTTCATCATTCGACGCACGGGCAAACTCGGTCTCGGTACGGCATACATAGCGGGTTTCCGTTGGGCTTTGGAACGCGACTACGATATGATATTCGAGATGGATTGCGATTTTTCGCACAATCCCGACGATTTGCACCGTTTGGTCAATCGTCTTGCCACCGATGCCGACGTTGTGGTCGGGTCGCGCTATGTCAGGGGTGTGAATGTAGTCAATTGGCCGCTGTCGCGACTGCTTATCTCGTATTTCGCCTCGCGTTACGTGCGGTTGGTTACGGGTATGCCCGTGTGCGATGCTACGGCTGGTTTCGTCGGCTATCGTCGCGAGGTGCTGCAAAGTATCGACCTCGATGCGGTGCGGATGGTCGGTTACGGCTTCCAGATAGAGATGAAATATACCGCTTGGCGGTTGGGTTTCCGAGTAGGCGAGGAGTCGATTATTTTTATCGATCGCGAAGCGGGCGAATCCAAAATGTCGAGCAGTATATTCGGCGAGGCATTCTTCGGCGTTATGCGACTGCCTTTCCGCCGCATTGTCCGCAAACAATCCTGATTTTGCCTCTGTTGTACGGTTTTTGCATCTCTCTGCTTGTGGTGCGGGCAGAGATAGAGTTTTGTTTGCGAAAAAACTCAAAAAACTTGAAAACTTTTTTGGTTTATAAAGTTTTTTTGCCTATTTTTGCGCCGTTGAATCATAAATAAAAGAGTTATGTCGCAACGGGAACACATAATCGCGCAAGCCGCCAAGATGTTTGCAGAGCAGGGTATCAAGGCTATCCGCATGGACGACATAGCCCAATCGCTCGGGGTGTCGAAGCGTACGCTGTACGAACTTTTCGCCGACAAAGAGGAGTTGCTCTATCTGTGCGTGTCGCATCTGCATCAGGCCAACATTGCCGAATTCGAGAGACAGTGCAGCCAATACGACGACAAGATAGAGGCGATGTTTGTCGGTATCCGCGTGATGTTGGACAGCGACGAACGACACAGTCGCATGATGCGCAATCTCCAAAAATTCTATCCTGCCGTATTCGAGCGCGTGCGTTCGGAACAGACGCGGGACGGATTGGCTCGTCTGCATAAGATGATTCTTTCGCTTATCGAGGCGGGTCTTATCGAGCGCGATGTGAATGTCGAGTTGTCGGTTACTATCTTTTATTACACCGTAACCGGTGTGTTTTTCCAACGGGACAATATAGTATTGCCCGACGGCGTTACACAAAAAGACGCGTTTATGTACACTATCGTAAACTTCTTCCGCGGCATAGCGACCGTAGAAGGAGTCAGCCGTATCGATGCGTTGAAAGCGAAATACGAATTGGAAGTTTAAGGTTTTATGTTATTAAATAAAAGTATGAGAAAACTTGTTTTATTTTTTGGTTTGATTGCATTCGGCATGACGGCCTCTGCCCAACAGTCGGCAGATGTATTGAACCTCACTCTGGAACAGGCGTTGGAGATTGCGCTCAGCGAGAATCCGACAATCAAAATCGCCGACCAGGAGATTGAAATCAAACGCTACGCCAAGCAGGGTACATACGCAAGTCTTTACCCGCAAATCGATGCTACGGCACAATATCAGCGTGTCATCGAGAAGCAGACGATGAGCATGGATTTCGGAGGACAGACTCAATCCATCAAGGTCGGTTCCGACAACTCGTTCAATGGCGGTCTTACGGCATCGATGCCGATTGTAAACGCCCAACTGTGGACGAGCCTCAAAGTGTCGGCTCTCGATGTGGAGTTGGCTGTCGAGAAGGCGCGTTCTTCGCGTTTGGACATGGTCGAGCAGGTTACCAAAGCCTACTACTCGGTGCTGTTGGCCAAAGAGTCGTACAATGTCTATAAGCGCGTCTATGACAATGCTGTGGAGAACAACAAGAATGTCAAGAAAAAATACGATGTCGGCTCGGTTTCGGAGTACGACCTCATCACCTCCAACGTATCGGTGCAGAACGCCATTCCGAATCTTTTCGAGGCAGAAAACAGCATAACGCTTACGCTGTGGCAGTTGAAGGCGTTGCTCGGTCTCGACCTTGCGCGCAACATAGACGTTGTCGGGTCGCTGATGGATTACGAGCAGACAATGAACTACGGCTACGAACTTTCGCAACTCAACCTCGAAGACAACTCCACGATGAAGCAGTTGGATTTGCAGACCGAGCAGTTGCAGAAGGCTCTGCGCCTTACCAAGATGGCGAACGTGCCTACTCTGTCGGTCAATGCCGCCTATCTCTATACGGCATTGGGCAACGACGGCAAATTCTTTGTGCGCGATGCGTGGAATCCCTATTCGTATGCGGGTGTGCAACTCAACATCCCGATTTTTGCGGGCAATGCCAAGCGTGCAGCCACTCGTCAGGCTCGTCTGAATCTGTCGAACATCAAATTGCAGCGCGAAAATACGGAACGGCAATTGCAGGTATCCATAGTGCAGTATGTGAACAGTATGGATACGAGCATCAAGCAGTTCCATTCGTCCAACGCCACGGTTGCACAGGCACAACGCGGTTACGACATAGCCGTCAAACGCTACGAGGTCGGCAGCGGTACGCTCGTCGAAATCGACAACTCGCAGTTGGCACTGACTCAGGCCGAATTGAGCCGCAATCAGTCGGTTTACAACTTCCTGACGTCGAAGGTCTCTTTGGACAAGATTTTGGGTAAAACGGAGAATAAATAACAGAGAAGATATAAATTATGAAATCGTCAATTTTGAAGACGCTCCTTTGTGTGAGCGTGATTGCAGCAGGCGTTTCCTGCTCGGGCAACAAAACCAAACAGGCAGAAGACACGGTCGTACTGCACAAGGTTTCGGTCGAGACCGCAACCAAGCGCGATGTGATTCAGCAGACAACATTTACGGGTACCGTCGAGGCTCAGGTGGTGAACAACATCTCGCCACAATCCTCGCGCCGTATCTCGCGCATCCTCTTC
>CALYVN010000011.1 GCA_945494785.1 uncultured Alistipes sp. | reverse complement strand
AGGTGTTTTCATTGTTCATCCTTTCCGCTGCGCGGGAGCAGCGGGAAGGGTGAAGGGACAGCGCGAAGCAAGCACGATTGAATCGCACCTGCTTCCCGTCGTGCCGTAAACTACCAACTTGCCTTCTTGACACCCGGTATAAGACCGCTCGAAGCCATCTCGCGGAACTGAATACGGCTGATACCGAATTGGCGCATATAGCCCTTCGGACGGCCTGTCAGTTTGCAACGGTTGTGCTGGCGAATCGGATTGGAGTTGCGAGGCAACTTCGAGAGGGCAATCCAAGCCTCCTCGTGGTCGATTTCGCCGGCTTTGAGAGCCGCAGCAATCTCCTCACGCTTGTGAGCGTAGCGGGCAGCAAGTTTCTCGCGTTTCACTTCGCGAGCCTTCATTGATTCTTTTGCCATAGCCTATTGGTTCTTTTTAGCGTTCTTGAATGGCAGGCCGAACTCGCGGAGCAGTGCATAAGCCTCCTCGTCGGTCGGTGCCGATGTTACGAAAGTAATCTCCATACCGAAGATTTTGGTAATCTTGTCGATGTCGATTTCCGGAAAGATAATCTGCTCCGTGATACCGAGAGTGTAGTTACCCTGACCGTCGAACTTGTCGTTGATACCCTTGAAGTCGCGGATACGGGGCAGAGCGACTGCGATGAGACGCTCCAAGAACTCGTACATGCGATTCTGACGAAGGGTTACACGAACACCGATAGGCATGCCTTTACGGAGTTTGAAGTTCGAAATATCCTTTCGCGACTTGGTCTGAACGGCTTTCTGACCTGTAATCTGGGTGAGTTCCTGCTGTGCGACATCGATGAGTTTTTTGTCTGCCACAGCCTGACCCATACCCTGATTGATGACTATCTTTTCAAGTTTCGGACACTGCATAACGCTCTTGTATCCGAACTCCTTCATAAGGGCAGGTACAATCTGCTCCTTATACTGTGTTTTGAGTGTTGGTACGTATGCCATTATTTAATCTCCTCCCCTGATTTTTTAGCGTAACGAACTAATTTGCCGTTTGCAGCAGCCTTACGACCGACGCGGGTAGGTTTACCGCTCTTCGGGTCGAGCAACTGCAAGTTAGAGATGTGTATCGGAGCCTCCTGCTCGACGATACCGCCCTGCGGGTTCTTGGCATTAGGTTTGGTAGCCTTCTTGACAAGGTTTTGTCCCTCGACGTAAGCACGCGATTTCGCAACCTCGACTTTCAGCACTTTGCCCTCTTGGCCTTTGCTGTCGCCGGCAATGACACGAACCGTATCCCCTTTCTTGATATGCAATTTCATATTCTGTAACTTTTTTGATTACTACAATACTTCGGGCGCAAGGGAGATAATCTTCATATATTGGTCGCGCAACTCGCGTGCGACAGGACCGAATATACGGGTACCACGCATTTCACCCTGATTGTTAAGAAGAACTACGGCGTTGTCGTCGAAACGAATGTACGAACCGTTGGCACGACGTATCTCCTTTGTTGTTCTTACTACGACCGCCTTCGACACGGCACCCTTCTTGACATCGCCCGAAGGTGACGCGCTCTTGACAGCCACCACGATTTTATCGCCGATAGATGCATAGCGACGTTTCGTGCCGCCGAGTACGCGAATGCAAAGTACCTCCTTCGCTCCGCTGTTGTCGGCTACTACGAGTCTGCTTTCTTGTTGTATCATAACTACTTCGCTCTTTCAATGATTTGTACTAATCTCCAACGCTTCGTCTTGCTCAACGGGCGGGTCTCCATAATGCGTACTGTATCGCCCTCCTTAACGGTCTCGTCGAGGCACTCTGCCACGAACTTGGTGGTTTTGTTCACGAACTTACCGTAGATAGGGTGCTTTACCTTACGAGCGACAGCGACCACGATGGTTTTCTCCATTTTGTTGCTGACAACTGCTCCGATACGCTCTTTTCTAAGATTTCTTTCCATAATCGTTCCTATTTTTGGCGCAGAATCGTCAGCATGCGAGCTATATCTCTGCGGGTTTTCTTAATAATCGAAGGATTTTCGATTGGCGATACGGCGTGTTGAACCTTCATCGTCGCGAGTTTTGCCTTCTCCGAAGCGATGCGTTCTGTCAAATCCTGTACGGACAGGTCTTTAATTTCTGCTGTTTTCATAATCTGTAATCCTCCTTTTTACAATATTGCCGTCGATTCGTCGTAGTCGCGGCGAACAACAAATTTGGTGGTTATAGGCAGTTTCTGTGCGCCCAGACGGAGTGCCTCTTGTGCAACCGCCATAGGTACGCCTTCTGCCTCGAAGAGCATACGTCCCGGAGTAACAGGCGCAACGAATCCTTCCGGATTACCTTTACCCTTACCCATACGTACCTCGGCAGGTTTCTTGGTTATCGGTTTATCGGGGAATATACGAATCCATATCTGTCCCTCACGCTTCATATAACGAGTAATCGCCTGACGCGCTGCCTCGATTTGGCGACCCGTAATCCACGAGGATTCGAGCGCCTTTATGCCGAACGAACCGTATGCAAGTTGGTTACCTCTTTGAGCAACACCCTTCATACGACCCTTTTGCATTCTTCTGAATTTGGTCTTTTTTGGCTGTAACATAACTGTTTTTTGCTTTTAGAAGGTACTACTTACTGTTGTTGTTGCGTCTGCGTTTCGGTGCGCCGCCTTTACGCGGTGCGCCCTGCTGTGGACGCTGCTGCTGCGATGCGGCACCTGCAATCTCGAACAAATCGCGCTTGTGGTACACCGTACCGTGGCAAATCCACGTCTTGATGCCGAGTATTCCGACCTTGGTCAGAGCCTCCGACAGGCAGTAATCGACGTCTGCACGGAATGTGTGCAACGGAATACGACCCTCCTTGATGGTTTCGGTACGCGCCATTTCGGCACCACCTACACGACCGGCGATTTGAACCTTGATACCTTCGGCACCCATGCGCATCGTCGAAGCGATGGCGGTTTTGATGGCACGACGATACGAAACACGGCCTTCGAGTTGGCGGGCGATGGTCTGACCGACGATGGTTGCATCGACCTCCGGGCGCTTAACCTCGAAGATGTTGATTTGAATCTCCTTGCCGGTGAGTTTCTTCAACTCCTCCTTCAACTTATCGACTTCCGAACCGCCCTTGCCGATGATGATACCCGGACGGGCAGTCGAGATGGTTACCGTAACGAGTTTCAGCGTGCGCTCGATGATAATTTTCGAGATGCTTGCCTTTGCCAAACGGACGTTCAGGTATTTACGAATCTTTGCGTCTTCGACCAATTTCTCTGAGAAATCCTTACCACCGAACCAGTTGGAATCCCAACCTTTGATGATGCCAAGACGGTTTGCTATTGGATTAACTTTCTGTCCCATTTGATTACTTGTTTTCTGCGGTTACCAATTTATCGACTACGATAGTAACGTGGTTCGAACGTTTGCGAATACGGTGTGCGCGACCTTGCGGTGCAGCCTGAATACGTTTGAGCATTCGTCCGCCATCAACCATAACCTCTTTAACGCAGAGTTTGGTATCTTCCAGACGTTCGCCTTCGTTTTTAGCCTCCCAGTTGGCAATAGCCGACTTCAAGAGTTTCTCCATTCTTATAGATGCCTCTTTCTTCGAGTAGCGAAGAATACCAAGCGCCTTGTTAATCTCTACACCGCGGATGATGTCTGCAACCAGACGCATTTTGCGTGGAGAGGTAGGGCAATCGCGCATGATGGCGATGGCTTTGTGCATCTTCTCAGCCTTCAATTTTTCGGCTCTTATTGCTTTTCTTTTACCCATTGTCTACCTATTTTTTCTTGTTACCTGCATGACCGCGGAAAGTACGGGTAGGGGCAAACTCGCCGAGTTTGTGGCCTACCATATTCTCGGTTACATAAACAGGAATGAACTTGTTTCCGTTGTGGACTGCAATCGTCTGACCTACGAAGTCAGGCGAAATCATACTTGCTCGTGACCAAGTCTTGATGACAGACTTTTTATTGCCCTCTGCTTGTGCGACGACTTTCGCTTCAAGTTTCGGATCAATGAATGGTCCTTTTTTTAATGAACGGCTCATTATGTACTCTTTTTAATTATTTTTTTCTTGAAATAATAAACTTGGCCGAAGTCTTCTTAGGGTTACGAGTCTTATAGCCCTTAGCCAACAAGCCCTTACGCGAACGTGGGTGACCACCCGACGCACGACCTTCACCACCACCCATCGGGTGATCTACCGGGTTCATTACGACACCACGGTTGTGAGGACGGCGACCGAGCCAACGCTCACGTCCCGCCTTACCGGAACTTTCGAGGTTGTGGTCGATGTTCGACACAACACCTACGGTTGCACGGCAGGTTACGAGTACCATACGAGTCTCTCCCGATGGCAACTTGATGATGGCAAATTTGCCCTCGCGTGCCAAAAGTTGAGCATACGAACCGGCCGAACGCGCCATTGCGGCACCCTGACCGGGGTAGAGTTCAATGTTATGAATAAGAGTTCCCAGCGGAATCTCTGCCAACGGCAGTGCGTTGCCGAGTTCCGGTGCCACACCCGAACCGCTTACGACAGTCTGTCCGACTTTGAGGCCGTTCGGTGCGAGGATATAACTCTTTTCGCCGTCGGCATATACTACAAGAGCGATACGTGCCGTACGGTTAGGGTCGTATTCGATAGTCTTCACAGTTGCGGCGATGCCGTCTTTTGCACGCTTGAAATCGACCAAACGATACATCTGTTTGTGGCCGCCGCCGATGTAGCGGACAGTCATTTTACCTGTATTGTTGCGGCCGCCCGTGCTCTTTTTGACGCTCAGCAACGACTTCTCCGGTTTGTTCGTCGTGATTTCGTCGAACGTACCGATAATCTTATGTCTTGTACCGGGAGTTACCGGTTTAAACTTTCTTACTGCCATCTCCGTTAGATATTACTGTAAAAATCTATCTTATCTCCTTCCTTCAAGGTGACAATTGCCTTCTTGAAGTTGTTAGCACGACCTTCGAGCAAACCTACCTTGGTGTAGCGGCTCTTCTGTTTGCCCATGTAGTTGATGGTATTGACGTCGGTTACGACGACATTGTACATCTGTTCTACGGCGTTACGAATCTGCAACTTGTTAGCCCTTACATCTACGATGAAACCATAACGATTCAACTTTTCGCCCTGAATCGTCATCTTTTCGGTCAAAATAGGCTTAATGATAATTTCCATGTCTCCTTCGTTTTAAGCTAACATTACATTCAACATATTTTCTGCGCCTTCAACCATCACCAAAGCCGATGCGTTCATCACCTCGTAAGTATTGAGGTGCGAAGCCAAAATCGTCTTTACCGACGGAATGTTGCGGCAGGAGAGTTGAAGGTTTACGTTCGTGTCCGGCAGAACGATAAGAACCTTCTTGTCCGATACTTTGAGAGCATTTGCCAAAGCCACCACGCTCTTTGTTTTAGGAGCGTCGAGGTTGATGGCTTCAACCACGGTGATAGCACCTGCCTGTGCCTTGTAGGTCAATGCGCTGCGACGAGCCAATTTCTTCAACTTCTTGTTGAGTTTGAAACTGTAATCGCGAGGCACCGGACCGAAGACGCGACCGCCACCCGGGAAAAGAGGGCTTTTGATGCTGCCGCAACGGGCTCCACCCGTACCTTTTTGTCTCTTCAACTTGCGAGTCGAGCCTGCAACTTCGTTGCGCTGCTTCGACTTGTGAGTACCCTGACGTTGGTCAGCCAAATACTGCTTCACGTCGAGGTAGATAGCGTGGTCATTAGCCTCCACGCCGAAAACCGCGTCCGAAAGGACTACCTTACGACCGGTCTCTTGTCCTTGTGCGTTCAATACTGCTAATTCCATACTACTTCTCAATCGTTAAATAAGAACCTTTTCCACCCGGAATCGAACCCTTCACAAGGATAAGATTGTTTTCCGGAATTACCTTTAATACTTTCAGGTTAAGCACCTTAACCTGCTCGCCACCCATCTGGCCAGGCAAACGCTTACCCGGGAAGACACGCGACGGATAGGATGATGCACCGAGCGAACCCGGCTTACGCTGACGGTTGTGCTGACCGTGAGTCTGACCACCCACGCCACCGAAACCGTGACGCTTTACAACACCCTGAAAGCCTTTACCCTTGGATATCCCTGTAACGTCCACCCAATCGTCTTCGGCGAAGAGATCGACGGTAAGGGTATCTCCAAGATTCACTTCCGGCATACCCTTGAATTCAGCCATTTTGCGTTTAGGGGTTGTGCCTGCTTTCTTGAAGTGGCCTAACAAACTGTTGCTGGTGTGCTTTTCACTTTTGTCGTCATAGGCAATCTGCACCGCTTCGTAGGAGTCCTTCTCGACGGTTTTGATTTGCGTAACCACACACGGACCAGCCTCAATGACAGTGCATGGTATATTTTTACCCTCGGCACTGTAAACGGAAGTCATTCCGATTTTCTTTCCAATTAGTCCTGACATTTTTCTGTCGAATTACGTTTGTTAATAATTAAGTGAATTTGTTTTTATACCTATTTATAATATATGCGTTGTCATATATGCGGGGCGGGACAGTTCACTTATTCCGTCCTAAACGCCCCGACACAATCGGTCTTTCGGCGTATCAGCACTTTATTTCGACCTCGACGCCCGAAGGCAATTCGAGTTTCATCAAAGCATCGATGGTCTTCGGAGTCGAAGAGTAGATGTCGATGATACGCTTGAAAGTGCAGAGTTGGAACTGCTCGCGCGCCTTCTTGTTTACAAAGGTCGAACGATTGACCGTGTAAATCTGCTTGTGCGTAGGGAGCGGCACCGGACCGCTGACCATTGCATCGGTACTTTTTACGGTCTTGACAATCTTCTCGGCCGACTTATCCACCAGATTGTGGTCGAAAGACTTCAATTTGATTCTAATTTTCTGATTCATATCCTTTACTTTTACTCTATATCCTTACGTTTACCCGATTTCTCGATAATCTCCTTGGCGAGATTTGCCGGTACCTCCTCGAAGTGCGAGAACTCCATCGACGACGTTGCACGTCCCGACGAAATGGTACGCAGCACCGTTACATAGCCGAACATCTCCGAGAGAGGCACTTTGGCTTTGATGACGCGGGCTGTACCCTTCGACTCCATACCCTGAATCTGACCGCGACGCTTGTTAAGGTCGCCGATGATGTCGCCCATATTCTCCTCCGGAGTAACGACCTCGACGGACATGATAGGCTCCATAATCACCGAGCCTGCCTTTGGAGCGGCGACACGGAAACCGTTACGGGCAGCGATTTCGAACGACAACTGGTCGGAATCGACCGGATGGAACGAACCGTCTTTCAGCGTAACCTTCATCGAATCGATTTTGTAACCTGCCATCGCACCGTTTGCCATAGCGGCCTCGAAGCCCTTCTGAACAGATGGGATGAACTCCTTCGGAATATTACCGCCCTTAACCTCATCGACAAACGTAAGACCCGGTTTGTCGTCATCGGCAGGACCGATTTCGAAGATGATGTCGGCGAACTTACCGCGACCACCCGTCTGCTTCTTGAATACTTCGCGATGCTGAACAGTCTTGGTAAGAGCCTCTTTGTAATTAACCTGAGGCGCACCCTGATTGATTTCTACGCCGAACTCGCGACGCAGACGATCGACGATAATGTCGAGGTGCAACTCGCCCATACCGCTGATGATGGTCTGACCGCTCTCCTCGTCGGTGCGTACCGTAAAGGTAGGGTCTTCCTCGGCGAGTTTGGCAAGTGCTATACCGAGTTTGTCGAGGTCTTTCTGCGTCTTAGGCTCAACCGCCAAACCGATAACCGGCTCAGGGAAGGTCATCTGTTCGAGAACGATAGGTGCATTCTCGGCGCAGAGGGTATCGCCCGTATGAATCTCCTTGAAACCGACAGCAGCGCAGATGTCGCCTGCACCGACAGACTCCAAAGGATTCTGCTTGTTGGCGTGCATCTGATAGATACGGCTGATACGCTCGCGCTTGCCGCTGCGTGCATTCAGCACATACGAGCCGGCATCCAAACGACCGGAATATACGCGGACGAATGCCAAACGGCCTACGAACGGATCGGTTGCAATCTTGAACGCAAGACCGCAGAACGGATCGTTCTCCGACGCATGGCGTACCTCGACCTCGTCAGTTTTAGGGTTTACACCCTCGACAGGAGGTACATCCATCGGCGAAGGCAGGAATGCGATGACATAGTCGAGCAGTTTCTGCACGCCCTTGTTGTGGAACGACGAACCGCAGAGCATCGGCACGAGTTTCATACCGATAGTTGCCTTGCGGATTGCGGCGATGAGTTCGTCAGGAGTAATCGAGTTCGGATCCTCGAAGAATTTCTCCATCAGCGCATCGTCGGTCGAAGCAACCTCCTCGATGAGTTTGTTGCGCCACTCCTCTGCTTCGGCTTTCAGGTTGGCCGGAATCTCGCGCAACTCGAAGTTGTCGCGAACGGTCTTGTCGTCGAAGTAGTAGATGGCGTTATTATATATAAGGTCTATCAAACCTTCGAATTTGTCCTCCGCTCCGATAGGCAGAACAACCGGCAGTGCGGTTGCACCGAAATGCTCCTTGATTTGAGCGCATACGGAGAGGAAGTCGGCACCCGTACGGTCCATCTTATTGACATAACCGATACGTGGCACGTTGTACTTGTCGGCCTGACGCCAAACGGTCTCCGACTGAGGCTCGACTCCGCCTACGGCACAGAACGTTGCGACTGCGCCGTCCAAGACACGCAACGAACGCTCCACCTCGACGGTGAAATCGACGTGTCCCGGAGTATCGATGAGGTTGATTTGGTAGGTCTGGTCTTTGTAGTGCCAGAATGCGGTGGTGGCAGCCGAAGTGATGGTAATACCACGCTCCTGCTCCTGCACCATCCAGTCCATGGTGGCTCCTCCCTCGTGAACCTCGCCGATTTTATGAGTCTTACCCGTATAGAAGAGGATACGCTCCGACGTGGTCGTCTTACCTGCGTCGATGTGCGCCATGATACCGATGTTACGGGTGAAATGTAAATCTCGTGTTGCCATTGTGATTTTCTCCTCTTCCTAATTAAAATCTGAAATGTGCGAACGCCTTGTTTGCCTCTGCCATGCGGTGCATATCCTCCTTACGCTTGAAGGCGGCACCCTGCTGGTTGTAGGCGTCCACTATCTCGCCTGCGAGTTTCTCAGCCATCGATTTGCCGGAACGCTTGCGCGAAAAGAGTATAAGGTTTTTCATCGAAATAGAAATCTTACGCTCCGGACGAACCTCCATCGGGACTTGGAACGTCGCTCCACCGATACGTTTCGATTTTACTTCGACTTGCGGAGTGATGTTCTCCAAGGCTTGTTTCCAAACCTCGATTGGAGATTTATCAGCATCCTTCATCTTCTTGCCCACCAATTCTAGCGAATCGTAGAAAATGGCATAGGCAATACTCTTCTTGCCATCCAACATCAAATTGTTCACAAAACGGGTTACTGCCACGTCGTTGAACTTCGGATCAGGAAGTAGAGTGTGCTTCTTTGGCTTAGCTTTTCTCATTGTTGTTTCCTAAATTAAGTGTTCTGTTGTTTCGTTTCGTGCAGATTATTTCTTTGCTGCACCTGCTTTTGGTCGTTTTGCTCCATACTTGGAACGACGCTGGCGACGACCATCCACGCCGGCCGAATCGAGCGCACCGCGCACGAGGTGATAACGTACACCCGGAAGGTCTTTTACACGACCGCCACGGACGAGTACGATAGAGTGTTCCTGCAAGTTGTGGCCTTCACCCGGAATGTAGGCATTGACCTCCTTGCCGTTTGTCAATCTTACACGTGCAACCTTACGCATGGCCGAATTAGGCTTTTTAGGCGTGGTGGTGTACACACGGGTACAAACACCGCGACGCTGAGGGCACGCTGCAAGCGCAGGCGACTTACTCTTGAAATCGAGTTGCGTTCTGCCGCTTCTTACTAACTGTTGAATAGTTGGCATTGTTAAACCTTTAATTTGTTAATACTCATGGGACTTTTACGTCCCGATTTCTATTTCTTGTTGCCAAAAGGCTTGCAAAGATATACATTTTTTTTGGTTTACACTATATATATGCAATTTTTTTGAGGCTTTTAGCCCCTATTTTTCGCACAATTAGCCCTTTTGGTGGCCGTTTTCGATTCTTTTTTCTTATAAAATTCCAAAAAGCATAATGTTTCCTTTATTCACAATTTTATAAACCATTGATTATTAGACCGTATTTCCACTCGTCCGCACACCGATTCGCAGCACACAACAATATCTCCGACATCCGCATCGATTTTATTGCGCCGCCCTGTCCGAAACAACCCGCAAGAGAAAAAGATTTGCGAATAAAACCATGCAAAAATAAGGGCCGGATTCACCGCCGAAATTTATCGTTCAACAATATAGAAACAGCGACAAATTTTTATTGCAAAACAATATAGAAACTCTCCTGTTTTCTTATCGCTAAACGATAACAACAAACCCTTTCGGAACGGCATTGCCGAAAATTATTTTGAAATTCGGCGGCGAATGCTCCGTTTTTAGGGAAAGAAATAGTATTTTTGCATGCTTGCCGATGCAGTCATTAATGACTGTATCGACACCCGCAACCGAAAACGCAACAAAACACGACAACAAAACACAGCGAAAATCATGGAATACGATTTCAGAGAGATTGAAAATCATTGGCAAAACGAGTGGAAAAAGCGTGGCACCTACAAGGTGGACATCGACCCGAAGCGGCCTAAATACTACGTCCTCGACATGTTCCCCTATCCATCGGGAGCAGGGCTTCACGTCGGCCATCCGCTCGGCTACATAGCATCCGACATCTATGCCCGTTACAAAAGGCTTTGCGGTTACAACGTACTGCATCCGATGGGTTACGACGCATTCGGTCTGCCTGCCGAGCAGTATGCCATACAGACGGGACAGCATCCTGCCGTAACGACCGAACAGAACATAGCCCGCTACCGCGAGCAGTTGGACAAAATCGGATTTTCGTTCGATTGGAGTCGAGAGGTACGCACCTGCGACCCCGCCTACTACAAATGGACGCAGTGGGCATTTTTGAAGATGTTCGCCCACTACTACAACCGCACGGAGCAGAAGGCAAAACCGATAACCGAACTTGTCGAACACTTCGCCAAGTACGGCACCGAAGACATCGACGCAGCATGTACCACCCAACTGCACTTTACCGCCGCAGAGTGGAACGCCATGAGCGAGGCGGAGCGCGAGCGCACTCTGCACAACTACCGCTTGGCTTTCCGTGCCGACACGATGGTCAATTGGTGTCCGAAACTCGGCACCGTTCTCGCCAACGACGAGGTTAAGGACGGCTTGTCGGTACGAGGCGGTTATCCTGTGGAGCAGAAGCGCATGAAGCAGTGGCTGTTGCGTGTTACGGCATACGCACAACGCATGCTCGACGGTTTGGATGCGCTCGATTGGAGCGAGTCGCTCAAAGAGATACAGCGCAATTGGATAGGCCGTTCGGAGGGAGCGCAAATGTTCTTCGATGTGGAGATGCCCGACGGCTCGATGCGCAAATTGGAGATTTTCACCACACGTCCCGACACCGTATTCGGCGTAACGTTCATGGTCATCGCACCCGAACACGAATGGATTGGCGACCTCACCACACCTGCACAGCGCACGGCGGTCGAAGAGTACATCGAGCAGACCAAAAAACGCTCCGAGCGCGAGCGTATCGCCGAGACCAAGCGTGTCAGCGGCGTATTCACAGGCTCCTACGCCATCAATCCGTTCTCGGGCAAGCGCATTCCGATATACGCCTCCGACTATGTCTTGGCGGGTTACGGCACAGGTGCCATAATGGCCGTGCCGGCTCACGATTCACGCGACTACGCCTTTGCCCGCCATTTCGGTCTGGACATCGTGCCGGTGGTTGAAGGCGGCGATATTTCGCAAGCCTCTTACGATGCCAAATCGGGAGCGATGATAAATTCTGATTTTCTCGACGGCAAGGATGTCAAGGAGGCAATAAAATTGATGTTCGCCGAAGTCGAACGTCGCGGAATAGGCAAACGGCTGGTGAACTATCGTCTGCGCGATGCCATATTCTCGCGCCAACGTTATTGGGGCGAGCCGTTCCCGATTCGTTACGAGGGCGATATCGCCCGACCTCTTGCTGAGAGCGAATTGCCGCTCTGTCTGCCGCCTGTCAAGGATTTTGGTCCTACCGAGCAGGGCGAGCCGCCGTTGGCACGTGTAAAAGATTGGAAGTACGAACTTTCGACCATGCCGGGCTTTGCAGGCTCGTCGGCATACTATCTGCGCTATATGGACCCGCACAACGACAAGGCGCTCGTATCGAAAGAGGCCGACGAGTATTGGCGCAATGTCGATTTGTATGTCGGCGGCATAGAACACGCCACAGGCCACCTCATGTATTCGCGCTATTGGAACATGTTCCTCTACGACCTCGGTTACGTCTGCGAGAGCGAGCCGTTCCGCAAGTTGGTCAATCAGGGAATGATTCAGGGTCGCTCCAACTTCGTTTACCGCATCGTCGGCACCAACAAATTCGTCTCGCTCGGATTGCGCGACCAATACCAAACGCAGGAGATTCACGTCGATGTCAATATCGTCAAAAACGACATACTCGACCTCGACGCTTTCCGCAAATGGCGTCCCGAGTTCGCCGATGCCGAGTTCGTCCTCGAAAACGGCCAATACATCTGCGGTTGGGCTGTCGAGAAGATGTCGAAATCGATGTACAACGTCGTCAATCCCGATTTCATCGTGGAGCAGTACGGAGCCGACACGTTGCGCATGTACGAAATGTTCCTCGGACCCGTCGAGCAGTCGAAGCCTTGGGACACCAACGGCATCGACGGCGTACATAAGTTCCTACGTCGTTTCTGGCGATTGTTCCACGACCGCAACGGCGAGTGGGTGCTGAACGACGACAAGGCGACGCCAAAGGAGTTGAAGACGCTCCACCGTACAATCCGCAAGGTGCGCGAAGATATCGAAAACTTCTCGTTCAACACTTCGGTAGCGGCATTCATGATATGCGTAAACGAATTGGGAGAGTGCCACAAGCGCGAAATTTTGGAGCCGCTTACGGTACTTATCTCGCCATTCGCGCCCCACATTGCCGAACAGTTGTGGTCGATGATGGGACACACCGAGAGCGTATGCGATGCCCGTTATCCCGAGTTCGACGAGACCCATTTGGTCGAAAACACCTTCGAATATCCGGTGATGATTAACGGCAAACTGCGCTTCAAGCAGGAGTATCCGCTCTCCATGACCGCAGCCGAATTGCAGGCCGACATCGTAACCAAAGAGGAGGCTCAAAAGTGGCTCGAAGGCGCACAACCGAAAAAAATCATCGTCGTACAAGGCAAAATCATCAACATCGTAAAATAATCCGACCATGAAACGATTGCTGGCACTACTGCTGCTCACCGCATCGACGCTCGGCGTTTCGGCACAAAAGACCGTCGAATTGAAATGCAATGCCGACGAGGTAATCCGTTGGTGGGACAACCGCACGGCTCCCCATTCCAACGGCGAAACCGAAGACGAGGCGTTCGACAAAAAGGGCAACGTCATCCACTCGTCCGAGACGGCATTCTATCTGTTCAAGGCCGACGAAGCGGTCAATACGAGGCGCAGTGTAGTGATATTCCCCGGTGGCGGTTACTACAAATTGAGCATCAACTTTCGCCTTGCCGAATGGTTTGCAAAGCATGGCGTTACGGCGATGTTCGTAAAATACCGTCTGCCAAACGGTGTCAAGGAGGTACCTTTGGAGGATGCACAGGCGGCAATGGGTTATTTGCGCAAGCACGCCAAACGGCTCAATATCGACCCGTCGAAAGTAGGCGTCTGCGGCAATTCGGCAGGAGGGCATTTGGCTGCCTATGTGTCGAATTTCACACCCGACAACGAAAAACCGGCATGGGCGATTCTCTTCTATCCCGTAATTACCGAGCCGGAATGGCACACTCACAACTACACCTTCCGCAACCTGTTGGGCAAGGAGCGCACACCTGCCGAAAAGCAGTACTACGCCCTCGAAAATCGGGTAACCTCCGCAACTCCGCCGACGATGATTCTGGTAACCGACGACGATACGACCGTTCCGAACATCAGTTCGCTCCTATATTACGAGGCTCTCAAACGGCACGGAGTAAAGGCCGCCATGCACATCTACCCTTCGGGCGGTCATGGTTGGGCAGGACGCAAAGGCTACATCTACCGTTCGTCGTTCCTGAGCCATATCGAGGATTGGCTTGCGGAGTTGGACGAAGCGGACAACAAGACAGACAACACGAGAAAATAACGCTGCATTATGAAACGAATACTACTGTTTTTGACATTTACGGCGACAACGCTCTGCGTTTCGGCGCAAAAATCGCTCGACATCGACAACAATGCCGACGAGGTGATACACTATTGGGACAACAGCACCGCTCCGCACTCCAACGAGGAGAGCGAGGCGGAACAACTCAACGCCAAAGGCCATTTTACACACATCTCCGAGACCGTGTTCTACCTCTTCAAAGCCGACAAGGCAAAGGCTACGGGACGCGCCGTTGCCATCTTCCCCGGTGGCGGATATTTGAAGGTCTGCATCCGGAACGAGGGTTTCGGTTTGGCGGAGTGGTTCAAATCGCAGGGCATAACGGCCATGGTTGTAAAATACCGTGTGGCCAACAACGGACACAAAGAGGTACCGTTGGAGGATGCACAGGCGGCATTGAAATATCTGCGCGAGCGTGCATCGGAACTCGGCATCGACCCATCGAAGGTCGGCGTCTGCGGCAGTTCGGCAGGCGGACACCTTGCGGCATACGTCTCCACCTTCGCCGAGCCGAAGGACAAGCCGGCATTTGCCGTACTCTTCTATCCCGCCTCGTCGGGCAGAACATGGCAGACCGCCAAAAACACCTTCCCTTGTCTGTTGGGCAAGGAGCGCACCCCTGCCGAGCAGGAGTACTATTCGCTCGAAAACCGTGTGGACGAAACGACACCGCCGACCATTCTGCTGTTGAGCGACAACGACCGCGTCGTACCGCCGATAAATTCGATAGATTACTACGAGGCTCTCAAACGCTACGGCGTGCGTGCCGCCATGCACATCTACCCTTCGGGCGGTCATGGTTGGGCAGGCAACCGCAAATTCCGCTACATCGAGAGTTGGAAACGCGATGTTGCGGGTTGGATAGCCGAACTCGACGAGGCGGATTCGAATAATTGCAAACAATAACGACAAATAACAAACACCTATCATGAAACGCATTTTCACACTCTTCGCTTTGGCGGCCATGACACTCTCCGCCTCGGCACAAAAGACAATCGACATCGACAACAATGCCGACGAGGTAATCCGCTATTGGAACAACCGCACCGCTCCGCACTCCAACGAGGAGAGCAAGGACGAGGCTCTCAACCAAAGCGGCCACTTTACGCACACCTCCGAGACCGTGTTCTATCTCTTCAAGGCCGACAAGGCAAAGGCTACGGGACGCGCCGTTGTAGTTCTGCCCGGTGGCGGTTACAGCAAGGTCTGCATCCGGCACGAAGGCTTCGCCATGGCGGAGTGGTTCAAATCGCAGGGCATAACCGCATTGGTCGTAAAGTACCGACTGCCGAATCTCGGACACCAGGAGGTACCGCTGGAAGATGCACAGGCTGCTCTCAAATATCTGCGCAAACATGCCGGCAAGTTGGGCATCGACCCTGCCAAAGTGGGCATCTGCGGAGGCTCGGCAGGCGGACATCTGGCTGCCTATACCTCGAATTTTACGGCGGATAAGGAGAAACCCGCATTCTCGATTCTCTTCTACCCCGTTATTACGGGTACGACTTGGCACACCCACCAAAACACCTTCCGCTATCTGTTGGGCGACGACCGCACGCCTGCCGAGCAGGAGTACTATTCGCTCGAAAACCGTGTGAGCGAAACTACACCGCCGACCATTCTGCTGTTGAGCGACGACGACCGCGTCGTACCGCCGATTAGTTCGATACTCTACTACAAGGCTCTCAAACGCTACGGCGTGAAGGCCACGATGCACATCTACCCTTCGGGCGGACACGGTTGGGCAGGCAAGGAGACTTTCCGCTACTGCGCCGATTGGCAACGCGACCTCTCGGAGTGGATTGCGACGCTTGACCAACCGGCAAAGAATGCCAAGAAAAAGTAATGCGCATCCGCTGTGCCGAACAAAACATAACGATTAAAAGATTTATATGGCAGACAATTCAATTTTGACACGACTCGACGGTCTGAAAATCAAATACGAGGAGTTGGGACAGAAACTGACCGACCCTGAAGTGATTGCCGATGTCAAGACATTCGTACAGTACAACAAGGAATACAAGGAGTTAGAGCCAATCATCGAGACGTCGGAGCGTTATCGCAAGGCGATTGCCGATTTGGCCGATGCCAAAAACATATTCACAACCGAAAAGGACGACGAATTTCGCGAGATGGCTCGTGTGGAAATAGCCGAACTCGAACCCGCAATCGAACAGATGGAGGAGGAGATAAAACTCCTGCTCATCCCGAAAGACCCGCAAGATGCCAAAAATGCCGTACTTGAAATACGAGGCGGTACGGGTGGCGATGAAGCGGCGATTTTCGCGGGCGATTTGATGCGCATGTACGCCAAATACATCGAGTCGAAGGGTTGGAAATACGAAATCACCTCCTTCTCCGAAGGTGCTGTTGGCGGTTACAAGGAGGTAATTCTCAAAGTTACCGGCACCAACGTCTATGGTACGCTCAAATACGAATCGGGCGTGCATCGCGTACAGCGTGTGCCGCAGACCGAAACGCAGGGTCGCGTTCACACTTCGGCTGCTTCGGTGGCAGTGTTGCCCGAAGCCGACGAGTTCGATGTCGATGTGTCGTGGAACGATATTCGCAAGGATATATTCTGCGCATCGGGACCCGGTGGGCAGTCGGTCAATACGACCTATTCGGCAATTCGTCTGACGCACATTCCGACGGGTATCGTCGTGCAGTGCCAAGACCAAAAGTCGCAGATTAAGAATACCGAAAAGGCATTCGAGGAGTTGCGTACGCGCATCTTCAACCTCGAATATCAGAAGTATCTCGACGAGATTGCATCGAAGCGCAAGACACTCGTATCGACAGGCGACCGTTCGGCGAAAATCCGCACCTACAACTATCCGCAGGGGCGTATCACCGACCACCGCATCAACTATACGATTTACAACCTCGCGGCATTTATGGACGGCGACATTCAGGACTGCATCGACCACCTGATAGTTGCCGAGAACGCCGAGCGATTGAAAGAGTCGGAACTCTAAACTCATGCGTCGTGCAATCGCCATACTGCTCTGGGCGTGCTGTGCGGCAACTGTCACGGCACAACCGCGCAACTCCGCACCGCTCTACATAGTGAACGGCACGGAGCGCGAAAGCATTGCCGATATTCCGCAGTCTAACATCGAGAGCATCGAATCGCTCGAAGTAAACGAGCAGACCGTTGCACGCTATGGCGAACGTGCCGAGAACGGGGTTATCATCATCACGCTGCACTACGACAGCGAAGCGCAGTTCTCGGGCGGCAGTTCGTTCAACAACTACATTGCCGACCATGTCAAATGGCCTTCGCACTACTCTGCCGCAAGGGTTGTGATGCGCTATACAATCGAAGCCGACGGCTCGCTGACACTCGGACAGGTGTTGGAATCGACCGATGCGCGATTGCGCAAAAAGGTAATTGCTGCCGTTCGACAGGCTCCCGCTTGGAAGCCAGCAACCAAAGCGGGCAAAGGTGTGGCGAGCGAATATATCCTATCAGTACAACTTCCGCGCGGCAAACAGATGCCGCAGGAGCCATACATCATTTTGTTATGACGGATACACGCCATCTGTCGCTTGCGGAGTTGCAAACCCTCATCGCCCATGCTGTCGGCGAGGCGTTGCCGTTGCCCGTATGGGTCAGTGCCGAGATTGCCGAAATCAAGGTGAATTACTCGGGACACTGCTATTTGGAGTTGGTCGAAAAGGGTGATGGTGCAGCGACGGAAGGGGTAGCAATGGCACAGGCACGAGCAGTAATATGGCGGTCGGCATATCCGTCGATTGCGGCTCGTTTCGAGCGCGAGAGCGGCAGTCGTTTGGCGGCAGGAATGAAGATTTTGTGCAAGGCGCAGGTCAATTATCATCCTCTTTACGGGCTGTCGTTGCAGATTACCGACATCGACGCATCGTACACACTCGGCGACATGGAACGCGCCAAACAGCAGGCTATTGCGCAGTTGAAGCGCGACGGAGTGTGGGATATGAATCGCGAAGTGCCGATGTCCGCCTTGTTGGAGCGTATTGCGGTGGTGTCGAGTGCCACGGCGGCAGGTTGGCGCGATTTTATGCGCGAAGCGGCAAAGAGTCCCTATCGTCTGCAAATCGAATTGTTCGATGCCGTGATGCAGGGTGCGGCTGCCGAACAGAGCATAATCGATGCGTTGATGGCGATTGCCGAGAGCGGGCAACCGTTCGATGCAGTGGCAATCATTCGGGGAGGAGGCTCGACAAACGACCTCAACTGCTTCAACTCCTATCGGTTGGCATCGTACATAGCGCAATTTCCGCTGCCCGTGCTGACCGGCATAGGGCATGACAAGGATGTAAGCGTCAGCGACATGGTGGCGCACACGATGCTTAAAACGCCGACTGCCGTAGCCGTGTGGCTCTACGAGCGCAGTGCCGAAGTCGACGGCAACATCGAATCGGCGGCAATCCGTCTGCGCGAATTGTGTACACGCGCAACGCACCGGCAGACGCTTGTTCTGCAACAACTGACTGCCAACATCCGCAACGCCGCATCATTGGCTTTGGCGGGTGCAACCGCTCGGACGGCAAATGCCGACGAGGCAATGCGCAGAGCAACGGCAGCGGCTCTGGATAGGGCGCGACAACGGTTGGAAGCATACGGTGCAACGACCGACAACTATACGCCCCGACGATTGCTGCAACTCGGGCTCGGCATTGCACGCATAGGCGACAAAACATTGCGGTCGGTGGATTCTGTCGAGGTGGGCAACAACCTCGATTTGGAGTTGGCAGACGGCTTTGTCCGCACGAGGGTAACCGGCAAGAGCAAACGGGAGCAAAGGGAGCGGAAATAAGAGAATAGAGAACAACAAATATGGCAACAAAAACGTTACGAAACAGAAGTTTCGGCGAGGCGATGGCGCGAATCGGAGAGATTCTTGCATCGATTCAGGATGGCGACACCGACATCGACACCCTTGCCGAGCGCGTGAAGGAGACTTCGGAACTCATCGCCTTTTGTCGGGCGAAATTGCGCAAGGCAGAGGAGGATGTAGGCAAAATCTTCGACTCAGAGAATTAAACCGCAAACGCTATGGGAACAGTGCAACATACCGTAAAATGGGCATTGAATCATCTGCCTCGCACACTGCTGCAACGCTTGGCGGGATGGTCGGTACCGATGTTGGGGCTGTTCTACATGGGACGAGGCAGAGAGTGTCCGATTTGCGGAGTGAAACGGCGCAAATTTCTGCCATACGGCTATGTCGATGTGCGCGATGATGCGTTGTGTCCGCGCTGTCTGTCGCTCGAACGACACCGGCTGTTGTGGCTGTGGCTGCAACGAGAATCGACACTGCTCGACGAGGGCAATTACCCCGTATTGCTGCATATTGCACCCGAAATATGCCTGAAAAGGGTCTTCGAAGCGCGATACGGCAGAGCAGGTGTGGCGGAACGATACATAACCGCCGATTTGGAGAGTCCGTTGGCTCGGCTGCATTTCGACGTGCAGGCGATACCCATGCCCGACGAGAGCGTGGATGTGGTCATCTGCAACCATCTGCTCGAACATGTCGAGGACGAAGGCAGGGCTTTGGCGGAACTGCACCGCATAATGCGCAACGGTGGTTGGGGCATATTGCTCGCTCCTGTGGATTTGTCGCGGGAGACGACAGACGAGGACGACGGTACGGCAACACCAGCCGAACGCACCCGCCGTTTCGGGCAGTACGACCACCACAGAGCATACGGACGCGATTATGCCGAGCGGTTGCGCAAGGCGGGTTTTGTCGTGGAGGATGCGGACTATTCGGCAACGCTTCCGACGGACGAACGCAAACGGAACGCATTGTGCGATGACCATATATATATAGTAAGAAAACAGCGTAATTAAAGAGACATGACAGACAAAGAACATTTGTTGGAACGATATGCGTCTTTGCGGACGAAGGTGGCTGAACTCTTCTCGCCGACCACGCAGACATTGGTGGACGAGGCGTTGGTATATGCCGATGCACACATCGGGGAGTTGCGACGTTACGACGGAACGCCGCTGCTCGACCACGATGTCGAAGTGGCATACATCGTCGTTTCGGAAATCGGGCTGGGGCGCAATTCGGCAGTCGCCTCAATCCTGCACGACACGGTGAGGTTGGCTGCCAAGGCCGACGACGGCACACTCGCGCCGATGCTCGACGAGATAGCGGAAAAATTCGGCAAGGAGGTGGTCGGCATAGTCGTCGGATTGTCGAACATCTCGGAACTCAAACTCAACATGCAGTCGGAGCAGGCTTCGAACTTCCGCGATATGATTGTGGCATATTCGTCCGACCCGCGCGTCATTCTCATCAAACTCTCCGACAGATTGGAGGTGATGCGTTCGCTCGCCATGTTCCCGAAAAACAAGCGGCTGAAAAAGAGTTGGGAGAGCATGAATCTGTATGCCCAAATAGCCCACAAACTCGGCTTGTACAAGATAAAGAGCGAGTTGGAGGATTTGGCTTTGAGTTGGCTCGAACCCGACGACTATCGCGAAATCAGCACCAAATTGAAGGAGAGCGAACAGGAGCGGTTGAACTTCATAGCCGACTTCACCGAACCGATCAAAAGGGGTTTGAATGCCGCCGGCATACGCTACCACATAAAGAGCCGCACCAAATCCATCTATTCGATTTGGAACAAGATGCGCAAACAGCACGTGCCGTTCGAAGGCGTGTACGACATATTCGCCATCCGCATCATCATCGACTGTCCGAAAGAACGGGAGAAGATGCAGTGTTGGACTGTCTATTCGATAGTGAGCGACATCTACACCCCCAACACGGAGCGTATGCGCGATTGGATTACCATACCGAAATCGAACGGATACGAGTCGTTGCACACTACGGTATCCGCCGGTAACGGACGGTGGGTCGAGATACAGATTCGTTCGGAGCGGATGGACGATGTTGCGGAACTCGGCATTGCCGCACATTGGCGTTACAAAGGGGTCAATCAGGGGGCGCAGACGAGCGAGCAGTGGCTGTCGCGGTTGCGCGAACTGATGGAGGAGACGCACAACGACATCGCCGAACGGTTTGATGCCAAACCCGCATCGGACGAGATATTCGTATTCACTCCCAACGGCGACATACGCAAGTTGCCCGAGGGTGCCACGCTGCTCGATTTCGCATTCGACATCCACACCAATCTCGGCACTACCTGCTCGGGCGGCAAGGTAAACGGCCGTGCCGTACCGATACGCGAGCAGTTGAAAAACGGCGACATAGTCGAGATTTTCTCGCAGAAAAACCAATCGCCCAAAGCCGATTGGCTCAACTTCGTCGTTACGTCGAAGGCTCGCGGCAAAATCAAGGCATACATACGCGAGGAGCAGGCCAAGAATGCCAAAGTCGGGCGCGAGGAGTTGGAGCGCAAACTCAAAAACTGGAAATTTCCGAAGAGCATCGACGAGGTGGTCGGCTATCTGTGCAAATACTACAAGCAGCGCACGGGAACGGCGTTGTACGAACTCGTGGCAACCGAGAAAATCGATTTGTCGGTAGTGCGCGATTTGTTGGCGAAGTGGGTATCGGGCGAGGCAGAGGAGTTGCGCCGTGTAGCCGAAGCGGAACACCGACGGGCGATGAATCCGAATGTCGAAGCACCCAAATCGCACGATGCGCTGATTATCGACGAGAGCATCAACAACATCGTTTACAAATTGGCGAAGTGCTGCAACCCGATAAAGGGCGACGACATTTTCGGCTTCGTAACCATCAACTCGGGCATCACCATCCACCGTGCCGATTGTCCGAATGCCAAGCACATACACGAACATTATCCGTATCGTATCATGGAGGCTCGTTGGCGGGCGAATGCCGACGGTGCTTTCCGAGCGACGATTGCCGTAAACATGCAGGATTCGGCAGGCTTGGCCAACAAGATAACCGAAGTCATAAGCCGAGATTTCAAACTCAACATCCGTGCGCTCAACATCGCCTCGCGAGGAGACGGAACGTGTGTGGGAACAATAAGCGTCGAGGTACCGTCGGTAGGTACGGTCGATTCGCTGATATACGCCATACAGCGCGTCAAAGGGGTGCAAAGGGCTTACCGCGTAAAATAATTTTCGCCACTTTCCGCACCGCAAAGACAATTTTATTTGCTATCTTTGCGTAATTGTCCGATGAAGGCACCAAAACGATTCGGCACAACGAGCAACCTGATATATAAAAGATTACGACTATAAAACCAATAAAAACCTAAAACAACATGAGAAAATTCATCATTTTTTGTGTAGCCGCAATTTTTGCAGTATCGTCGGTTTCGGCACAGAGTACATTCTCGTCGAAACTGCCCGCAAAAGCCCGCAAGAACGCCAATCTGTTCGGCGTGGTCGAGGCAGACGGCAAGCCTCTCGCAGGAGTGGCTGTTTCGGACGGATTGACGGTAACAACGACCGACAAGAACGGTTGTTATTCGCTCAATTCGCAAAAGAAATTCGGCAACGTATTCATCTCCCTGCCTTCGGGTTACGAGATGGTGCCGGAGAAGGATATGGTACCGCCGTTCTGGGCAAATCTCACTGCACCCGTTACGGAGAAGGAGCGGCACGATTTTGCATTGCGCAAGGTCGATAACGCCAAACATGCGATGATTGCCATCACCGACATCCACTTGGCAAACATGCTGGAAGACGGCAAACAGTTCCGCGAGGCATTCATCCCGCGCCTGAAAGAGGAGATTGCCAAATATTGCTCGCAAGGCATTCCTGTATATACGATGTGCATGGGCGACAGCAGTTTCGACCTCTTCTGGTACGACTATCTGTACGACATCGCCTCGTTCCGCCAAACCTTGAACGACGTGGAGTATCCGACACAGATTTTCCACGTTACGGGCAACCACGACCACGACGGCGCGACACCCGCAGGCGAGAATACCGATTTCGAATCGGCAAAGAAATACCGTGCAGCCTTCGGTCCGTCGTACTACTCGTTCAACATCGGCGGCATCCACTATGTAATGCTCGACAACATCGTCTATCGCAATGATGCTGCAAAAAATCAGAAGCAGGGACGCAACATCTTCGGCAAACGCAACTACGACCATCGCGTAACTGCCGAGCAGTTGGATTGGCTTAAACAAGACCTCGCGCTCATAGCCGACAAAAACACTCCTGTCGTTATCGGTATGCACTGCCCCGTTTACCGCTACAAAAACCGCATGGGCGGTCAAATCGAGACCCTGTTCCGCACTCCCGAAAACAATCCGAACAGAGAAGAGGCCAACAAACTCTCGTCGCTGCTCAAAGATTTCAAGGAGGTACACTTCGTTACGGGACACACACACAAGAATCTGACCTGCTATGGTCGCGATGATGCCGAGAATTGGCCGTTGATTGCCAACACTATCGACCACAACATCCCTGCCGTATGCGGTGCATGGTGGTACACGGGTGCGCACGGCGGATTGAAACTCGGTCCCGACGGTGCGCCTGCGGGCTTCGAGGTATTCACCATCGACGGCAACGACATCAAGTGGTACATGACCTCGATAGACGACGGTGCCGATGTACAGTTCCGTGCATTCGACCTCAACTGCGTACGCGACTACTACAACAACAATCAGGAGATACGCGTATTCCTCGACCACTTCGACAAACGTTACGACTACGGCAAGGCGGGCGACAACAAGGTGATGATTCACGTTTGGGCTTGGGAGCCGACTTGGAAAATCTCGGTCAAGGAGAACGGCAAAGAGTTGGCTGTCGGCAAGCAGAAGAGGATGGAGAATCCGCAGTACACCATCTCTTACGACCTGCCGAAATCGGTTTGGGACAGAAACTTGTCTAACAACAAGAAGTTCAACCACAAGG
The DNA here is from genome assembly GCA_945494785.1 of uncultured Alistipes sp. Lineage (GTDB taxonomy): Bacteria > Bacteroidota > Bacteroidia > Bacteroidales > Rikenellaceae > Alistipes. Next base: position 8,311 of record CALYVN010000011.1, on the reverse strand, counting down.
AGGTTACGCCGCACATGTTCATCGTGCAGGCATCGGCTCCGGATACCACGCTCGAAATCACCGTTACCGATACTTTCGGCAAGGAGTACAAGCAGACGATGGTACGTCCGAAGGCCTTTTCGAAGACGATGCGTTAGCGGACAAAACGCACCCGAGACAGAGGACAGAGAGCGAAAAAGCGACTTTCTGTCCTCTTTTTTTCGCATAGGGCATATATTAACGCAAAAAATGCTATCTTTGTGGATATAAACACACGACCATATATTCGCAACATGGAAAAACCATACGTAATCGGCTTGGATTTCGGCTCCGACTCAGTCCGAGCCATCCTTGTCGATGCACTCACGGGAGAACAGGCGGCAGAGGCCGTACACGCCTACAAACGCTGGGGGCTCGGATTGTATAGCGACGCCTCGAAAAACCGATTCCGGCAACACCCGCTCGACTATTTTGAGGGGTTGGAGGCCGTCATCGGAGAGATAGTCGAGGCACGGCGCGATTTGGTTCCGCAAATTCGTGCCATTTCGGTCGATACGACGGCAAGCACCCCTTGTTTGGCTGACGAACACCTGATGCCGTTGGCTTTGCAGGAGAAATACAGAGAGAATCCCGATGCGATGTTCGTATTGTGGAAAGACCACACGGGCGAAGCGGAGGCAGAAGAGATAAACCGTGCCTGCAAACAGAGCGAGGTCGATTATTCGAAATTTACGGGCTACAACTATTCGCCCGAGTGCTTCTGGTCGAAGGTACTGCATCTGCTGCGCCGCAGCGACGATTTGTGTCGCGATGCCTATACGGTAGTCGAGGAGTGCGATTGGATACCTGCCGTTCTCACGGGCAACACCGACCCTGCACGACACAGGATGGGACACTGCTGCGTCGGACAGAAGATGTTTTGGTCGGAGGAGTGGGGAGGTTTTCCGCCACGCGAATTTTTCGAGCGAATCGACAAACGACTGCTTCCGATACTCGACTCGCTCCACCCTGCAAAATATACGTGCGACAACGTCTATGGCACAATCTCGAAAGAGTGGGCAGAGCGATTCGGGCTGAATGCCGATGTAAAAATAGGTGTCGGCAACATCGACTCGCATCAGGGGGCAATAGGTGCCGGAGTGGCATACAGGACTGCCGTACTGACGCTCGGAACATCGGCTGGCTGCATGGCAGTAATGCCGAAAGAGAGGTTGGGCAATCGCATCATCGACGGCGTGTTCGGGCAGGTGGACAGTTGCATACTACCAGGCTTAATCGGTTTCGAGGTCGGGCTGTCGGCTTTCGGAGATGTCTATGCGTGGTTGAAACGCACGCTGCTCTACCCTGTCCATACGATACTCGCAAACACCTCGCTCGTTACGCCCGAACAACGCACCGCGCTGATTGGGGAGTTGGAAGATAAACTCATGGCTCAACTGACCAAGGATGCTGCCGCATTGCCGCTGCGCGAGGATGCACCGTTTGCAACCGATTGGCTGAACGGTCGCCGTTCGCCTGCACCGAATGCCAAATTGTGGGGGTCGGTCATGGGGTTGCACATCTCGACCATGACGCCCGAATTGTACTACGCCTTGGTCGAGGCCACCGCATTCGCATTCCGCGCTATAATCGACCACCTCATCGACAACGGTTTGGATATAGACAACCTTATCGGCATCGGCGGCATAGCGCAAAAATCGCCGTTCGTAATGCAGATGCTGGCAGATGCAACGGGCAAGCGCATAGATGTTTCGTCGTGCAAGCAGGCAGCCGCACACGGCTCGGCAATATGCGCAGCAGTGGTGGCAGGCATATATCCGACAATCGAGGCTGCACAAAAGGCATTGTGCCGCCATATGGTGCGCACCTACGCGCCCGATCCGAAGGTTGCGGCACACTTCGAAAAACGATATGCGCTCTACAAGGCGGCAGACAAATTCACAAACACGTTGGTCGGCAATTAGCGCACGACCGCAGGCAAAAAGAGATACTTAAAACCTAAAACAAAATCAATAATGAAGCCAACAAACAGAAAATGGTATATTGTGGCAACGATGTTTATCGCCATAATATGCAACTATTTGGACAGACAGTTGCTGTCGATTCTCAAACCCGAAATTCTCGACCACTTCGGCATCGGCAATCTGGAATACGCATGGATTGTAAACGTATTCCTCATCTGCTACGCGACGATGTATCCGATTTCGGGCATCCTCGTCGATAAATTCGGACCCAAACGGGTTATGCTCGGCGGTATAACGATTTGGTCGCTCGCCTGCATCGGTGGCGGTATGGCACCGAATGTTACCGTATTCGCAATCTGCCGAGGCATCCTCGGTCTTGCCGAGCCGACCATCTTCGCAGGTCAGTTGATAGCCGTAACGATGTGGTTCGAAAAACGCCAGCGTGCAACCGCCAATTCGCTTTGCACCAACGGCGGCTCGATTGGCGCGGTAATCGCACCTGTCGTGATTGCATGGCTGATGGGTTATTTCGATTCGTGGCAGAATGTCTTCTACATCGCAGGTATCACGGGTCTCGTAATCGCCCTCGTTTGGCAATTCATCTATACCACTCCGCCGCAGGAGATTCTCGAAAAGACCGTCAATGCCGACAAAAAATCAGAGGGCAAAACGGTACAGCGTTCGTTCTCGCTCGGCGGATTATTCCGCACCAAAACGCTGTGGGGAGGTGTGCTGATACGACTCATCAGCGACCCTGTGTGGTATTTCTGCTGCTTCTGGCTGCCGGGTTTCCTGCGCACCATGGGCGAAAACGAAGGTTTGTCGAACGAGCAGACGCTGAATATGATACAGTGGATTGGCGGTATTCCGTTCCTCGTGGGTGCAGCGGGCGGTATTCTGACCTCGATGTGGTCGGATGTACTGATTCGTCGCGGCATGGAGGCTTTGCGGGCGCGTAAGAAGGTATTGATAACCATGGCATTCCTCGCACCGTTCGTAGCGGTTGTGCCGTTCGTCAGCGACTGCGCCGCTATCTCCTTCACTTGGCGCGTAACGCTGGTTATCGCTCTGTTCTGCATCATCGCGGTACTCTGCAACTCGTGGCTCTACACGGCTCCCGTTACGCTCGTCGAGCAGTTCCCTATCAAAAATGCCGCAAGCGTCATGGGTATCTGCTGCGGTGCAGGTGCATTGGGCAGCGTGGTATTCAACCAATTCGTCGGCTCGATACCCGAGAGTGCATGGACGATACTCTTCTGTGTGATGGGTACGCTGCATCTTATAGCCGCAGTGGTAATGTGGCGCATGGTACGTCCGGAAAAGCCAACCGAAAATTGTTAATCAAACCATTATTGAAATGAAAACCATAAAAGAACCGGCACGCGAACTCAACGTGCGTGCAGAAGTGGATGTTCTCGTGGCAGGCGGAGGCCCTGCGGGAATCATGGCGGCAGTCGCAGCCGCAAAAGACAAGAAACAGAGAGTGATGCTCGTCGATAGTCGCGGTTTCTTGGGCGGCAATCTTACGATAGGTCTGCCGATTTTGGCATTCCTCGGTCCTAAGGGCAATCAGGTCATTCGTGGCGAAGCGCAGAAATTCATCGACCGCATGCGTGCCAAGGGTGCAGCGGGCGAACACAAGCGTTGCAAAAACCACATGAGCCTGACTATAATCGATTCGGAGCAGGCCAAGACGACCGCATGGGAGATGATGGACGAAGCGGGTGTTACCGTGCTGCTCTATACATTCGTGGTCGATACCATCGTCGAGGGCAATGCCGTAAAGGGCGTAATCATCGAGAGCAAGGCGGGTCGCGAGGCGATACTCGCCAAGACTGTCATCGATTGTACGGGCGATGGCGATGTGGCGTTCCATGCGGGCGTCGAGTGCCACAAGGGCGACAAGGAGGGCGGCATGCAGCCACCTACGCTCATGTACTCGATGCGCGGAGTGGAGGTGCAGAAATTGCGCGATGCCATCTGCAACGACCCTAAAAAATACGATATGGACGTTATGCCGCCCGAGCAGTTCCGCCAAGGACACTTTATAACGGTAGGTCTGCGCGGCTGCATCAAAGAGGCGCAGGAGCAGGGCTTGAATATCCCTGTGGCACGCACCATCCTCATCACCGGTCTGAAAGAGGACGAAATATGGGTAAACATGACCCGTGTGAACGGTGTCGATTCGACCCGTCCGGAGAGTTACACCAACGGCGAGCATGAGGCACGCAAACAGATGTACGAGGTTGCAGAGTATCTGCACCGCTTCGTTCCCGGGTTCGAAAAGGCATATATTGCCGAGGTTGCGCCGTTCATGGGTATCCGCGAAAGCCGTGTGATTGTCGGCAAATACATAATGACCGCCGAAGACATCCTTCACATGAAGCACTTCGACGATGCTATTGCCGTGGCAGGTTATCCTGTGGATATTCACCATGCGAAGGGAGGTGATTGCACGATGCTCTTCTGCGACGATGCCTACGACATACCGTATCGCGTACTCGTGCCGGAGAAAATCGAAAATCTGCTCGTGGCAGGTCGCTGCTCGTCGATGAATCACGAGGCCATGGCCGCTACGCGCGTCATGTCAACCTGCATGGCATTGGGCGAGGCTGCCGGTACGGCCGCACGCATCGCTTTGGAAGAGGGCGTGGCTCCTTCGAAGGTGGATGTCGCTGCCGTGCAGAAGGCACTGCTTGCCAACGGAGCATATTTGGGAGACAGAAAATAGAAACTTAAAACTCAACAGAATCATGGCAACAAAAACTATTTCCGTACCGGCTTGCGAGATTCCGGTATGCGCAGAGGTGGATGTGCTCGTAGTGGGCGCAGGTCCTGCGGGATTGATGGCAGCACAGGCCGCAGCACGGGTAAAGGGTACCAAGGTGATGCTTATCGAGAGTCGCGGCATTCTCGGCGGCAACATGACAATCGGTCTGCCGTTGCTCGGATTTCTCGGCCGCAAAGGCAACGTGGTAATCAAAGGTCTGCCGGGCGAATTTGTAAAGCGTCTGCAAGACAAAGGGCTGGCAACGCATCATCGCGCATGCCCGCTGCACGTCAGTCTGACGATGATTGACCCCGAAGGCACAAAGCGGTTGGCATTCCAAATCGTCAAAGAGGAGAATATCGACCTGCTGATGTATGTATTCGCATCGGACGTCATCATGGAGGGCAACAAAATCAAGGGTATCATCATCGACTCCAAACGGGGTCGCGAGGCGATACTCGCAAAGACCGTTGTCGATTGTACGGGCGATGGCGACATAGCATATCGCGCAGGTGCGCCGATGAATTACGGCAACGAAAAGGGCATTCCGCAACCGCCGACATTGATGTTCTCGATGCGCGGTGTGGATTCCCGCAAATTGCGCGACGCCGTGGCAGACCATCCCGACATCTACGACATCGACTTTATTCCGAACGAATTTTTCCGTGCCGACGACAACTGCACGTTCGTAGGCTTCCGCAACCAAATCAAGCAGGCTCGCGAAGCGGGCTACAAGATTCCGGTGGAGCGCACTATATTCATGACCGGCATGGCTCCCGACGAGTGGTGGGTGAACATGTCGCGTGTGAACGGCGTCGATGCCACCGACCCTGCACAATACACGCACGGCGAGGAGGTTTGCTCCGACCAAAATGCCGAAATCGTGCGCTATCTGAAAGCCTACATCCCGGGCTTCGAAAATGCGTATGTCGATAGGGTCGCTCCGTTCATGGGCATTCGCGAGACACGCCGCATCGTCGGAGAGTATGTATTGACCGAACAGGACATTTTCGACTGCGCCAAATTCGACGACGTCGTTGCAGTGGCAAGTTATCCTGTCGATTTGCACCACCCTGTCGGCGGCGATTGTTCGCTCTATTGGTGTCCGGACTGCTACGATATTCCGTATCGCTGCCTCGTGCCTCAAAAGGTGGACGGTCTGCTCGTTGCGGGTCGCAACGTCTCGATGACCCACCTCGCACTCGCTTCGGCGCGTGTCATGGGACCGGCAATGGCCATGGGTGAGGCTGCGGGTAAAGCGGCTGCTTTGGCGGTAAAACACGATACGACACCTCGCAATCTCGATGTCAAAGAGTTGCAGAAGGCACTGAAAGAGGAGGGCGTATATTTCAGAGAGGAGTAAGAGGGTTATGAGTCGCAGATTCGCATTGCTTACCGCACTGCTGTTGCTCTGTGCAGTGGCAGTCGATGCCAAAGGCAGCAGAAAAGGCGATGCCGTTCATCGCGTCATGACCTGCAACATCCGCATCACGGGGTTGCCGGCAGACGAAAAAGAGGGCATCCGCTGGGACGATCGCAAAAAGACGATGGTCGAGTGCATCCGTAAGTATCATCCCGATATAATAATGATGCAGGAGGTGATTTACGACTCTTATGCCTATTGCAAAAAGGAGTTCTCCGACTACTTCCCGTTCGGCTTCGAAGGACCCGAAATGGACAAGTACACCGAAGGCTACCACTTCATCGGCAAGAATGTCATCTTTTTCAGCCGCGACCGTTACGAATTTGTCTCGGCAGGTTGCTATTGGCTCTCCGAAACGCCCGAGATAGGCGGCAGCATTTCGTGGGGCACCAACCGTGCGCGTCATTGCAACTGGGTGCGCATCAGGGACAAGCGCACCGGCAAGGAGATGCGTCTGTTAGACCTGCATTTGGACCATAAGGTACAGGAGGCAAAGGAGAATCAGGCGAAAGTGGTAGTGCGCGAGGCAGCACAATACGGCGACGATTTCCCGCAGATTCTGTGCGGCGATTTCAACTCGAAAAAGCACTCGCCGCAGGTGCGCCACTTCATCGACAACGGTTGGCACGATGCCTACGACGATTTGCACGATGGCAAGGAGTTTGGTTATACCGCACACGGTTTCAAAGGCGACAACCGCCCTTACAAACCGACGCAAGGCCGCATCGACTACATCATGACGCGCGGCAAGGCGAAGGCTCTCTCGTGCGAGGTACTGAAAGACAGACCGAAAGGCATCTATCCGAGCGACCACTATTTTATGCTGGCAGAAATCGAGGTCGGCAAGTAGAGGGTACGATAACAACACAAAAAAAAGGGTGGTCGAATAATATTATTCGACCACCCTTTTTATTTTTAATCAGCAAAATGCAAGGCTTCGAGAAGGAGGGCAAAGGAGTTTACCTGACGTAAATGACTGCGCCCGACTTCGAAGGTAACGCAGCAGTTTGCAATTATTACACGTCGCTTATTCTATGCCGCGAACATGCTTCTCCCACGCCCAAGCCGACCGCAACGTCTCCTCCAACGGACGCTCCGCCTTCCAACCGAGTTCGCTATTGGCAAGCGAGGTGTCTGCCCATATAGCGACCACATCGCCCGCACGACGAGGAGCGACCTTGTAGTTGAGACGGAGATTATTTACCCGCTCGAAGGTCTTGACCAACTCGAATACCGAGACGGCACGACCCGTACCGACATTGAAAATCTCGTAACGCTCCTTGTTCTTATTCTCAATCATGCGGCGAATCGCTGCGACGTGAGCCTTTGCCAAATCGACAATATCGATGTAGTCGCGCAAGCACGAGCCGTCGGGCGTGGGATAGTCGTCGCCGAACACGGAGAGACATTCGCGAATGCCGGCAGCCGTCTGCGTGATGTAAGGGACGAGATTCTGCGGCACTCCGCGCGGGAGTTCGCCTATCAAAGCCGACGGATGCGCACCTATCGGATTGAAATAGCGCAAGGCGATACCTTTGAGCGACGGATATGCGCCGACACTGTCCCGCAGAATATCCTCGCACATCTGTTTGGTGTTGCCATACGGCGATGTGGCAGGTTTGCGGGGCGATTTTTCGGTAACGGGCAATTCGTCCGCTTCGCCATAGACTGTGGCTGACGACGAAAAGACTATGTTGTGGCGACCCGATTCGTGCATCAACTCGACTACATTCATAAACGAGGCGAGGTTGTTGCGGTAGTATTTCATCGGATTATCGACCGACTCGCCGACCGCCTTGAATGCGGCAAAATGGATGACCGAATCGAAATCGTAACGACGGAACACTTCGGCAAAGGCTGCACGGTCGCAACAATCGACATCGACAAACGGAATATCCACGCCCGTAATGCGACGCGCTCCCTCGACGCCCGACATATCGGAATTGGCGAGGTTGTCGGTAATGACCACATCCATACCTGCACCTATAAGTTCGACGGCGGTATGCGAGCCTATGTAACCTGCTCCGCCCGACACCAAAACACACGGTTTTTTATTCATATAGTTTATAATTTTATCGTATTGTATAAATTCTGCCGATAACAAAAAAAGGGGGAGGTAAATCGGCCTTTGAGTTACAAAGTTACATATTTTTTCATACATTTGTCCAAACAAAT
>CALYVN010000010.1 GCA_945494785.1 uncultured Alistipes sp. | reverse complement strand
CACGCAGATACTCCAAACCGTCGGCAAGCGTATATGCCAACTCGATGTCTGCCGTTGCACCTGCCTCCTGCATGTGGTAACCCGAAATGGAAATCGAGTTGAATTTAGGCATATTCTTCGACGTATATTCGAATATGTCGGCGATAATCTTCATGGAGAACTTCGGCGGGTAGATATAGGTATTACGCACCATGAACTCTTTGAGAATATCGTTCTGAATCGTACCTGCCAACTGGTCGAGGGTACAACCCTGCTCCAAGCCCGTTACGATATAGAATGCCAATACCGGAAGCACGGCACCGTTCATCGTCATCGACACCGACATCTTGTCGAGCGGAATGCCGTTGAACAGCACCTTCATATCCTCGACCGAGCAGATGGATACACCTGCCTTACCTACATCGCCCACCACGCGCGGATGGTCGGCATCGTAACCGCGGTGCGTTGCAAGGTCGAATGCCACCGACAGACCCTTCTGACCGGCCGCAAGGTTGCGACGATAGAAGGCGTTAGACTCTTCGGCAGTCGAGAAACCCGCATACTGACGAATCGTCCACGGACGCATTACGTACATTGTGGAATAAGGACCACGAAGGAACGGAGCCAGACCCGCAGCATAATTGAGGTGCTCCATGCCCTCCAAATCCTCTGCCGAATATCCGTCCTTGACGGGTATCTGTTCGGCAGTCAGCCAAGGTTGTTTCGTCTCCTTGGCTCCGCAGCACTTGGCAGTGCTATCGGCATATTTCAATTCTGAAAATTTTGCTCTCATTTTCTTTACCTCCTTTTAGATACCCATCTGCTTCAAATAGCCGCGCAGCGTTTCGAGAACGTTGCTCTTGATGCTGATGAAATTGTTGATACCCTTTGCCTGCAACTCCTCCATACAAGCCGGAGCACCCGCAACGACGAGGATGGCCTTGCCACCGAGCAACTCCTTAATTTTCGGAGCAACCTCTGCATAATCGTCGTCCGATGCACATACGACCACGATTTCGGCTTTCGAATCGAGCGCCGCCTTAACACCCTCCTCCAACGATTTGAAGAATGTATTGTCGATTACGCGAATACCCGCGCAAGCGAAGAAATTGCAAGAGAATTGCGCACGTGCGCGAGCCATTGCAAGGCTGCCGCAGGTGAGCATAAATGCCTTCGGCTCTTTGCCGCTGCGATCTACATGCAGACGCATCTGCTCGAATGCCATTGCACCGCGATAAGGAGTGAGGCGGTTGCCTTCGCCATCCTGACGCTCCACAACGCTCTCGGCGATTGCCTTGTCGGCAACTTCGGTAAAGTTAGGGAATTGGTTTGCGCCCAATATCGATTGACGGCGCGTTGCCACAGCCTTATCCTTGGCCGCAGCCGAAGCCTTTACGCGCTCTACGACGAAGCCCTCTTCGAATGCCTTGACGTAACCGCCCTTATCCTCAACTTCGAGGAAGAGTTTCCAAGCCTCGTCGCCGATGCTCTTCGTAAGGTTCTCTATGTAGTACGAGCCACCCGCAGGGTCGATTACCTGGTCGAAATGCGACTCGTGTTTGAGCAACAGACTCTCGTTGCGTGCTATACGATACGAAAACTCGGTCGGAGCCTCGAACGAGTGGTCGAACGGTAGAACTTCCAATGAATGCACGCCGGCAATGGCAGCCGACATAGCCTCGGTCGTACCACGCAACATATTTACGTAAGGGTCGTAAACCGTCTGATTCCATGCCGAAGTACGCGCATGGGTGAACATCTTGCAGGCGCATGCGATTGCAGGATTGTAGGCCTTGACGATATTTGCCCACAGCAGACGTGCCGCACGCAACTTGGCCATCTCCATAAAGTAGTTCGAAGTAACGGCGAACGAGAAGCGGATTTTCAAAGCAGCCTCGTCGATGCTCAACCCCTGCTCCATCAGACGCACGAGGTATTCGTGAGCCACAGCGAGCGTAAAGCCGAGTTCCTCCACGATGGTCGAACCCGAATCGGCGAATACATGACCCGAAACGGTTACCAAACGCACATGTTTGTAATCCTTTGTCAGACGGGTAAGATGCGCGATTTTCTCGAAACACTTGTCGCCACCGCAACTGTCGCACCACGCACCTTTGAGCGATAGGTGTTTCACGAGCGGGTCGATGCAGAAATTGACGTGCAAATCATCGTTCGCCACACCCTCTTTCTCGGCCTTTGCCAATACGAGTTCGGCAAGGTGAGGTTGTTTTTTGCCCGAGAAGGTAACCTCGACAGCCGAAAGCACGATGTCTTTCAACAACACATCGAGGTCTGCCGCAGAAAAATTCTCGTCCGCAATGTCGAAACCGACGGAATCGACACCCGCATTGAGCATTTTCAGTGCAAGGGCATTGGCTTCGGCAGGATTTACGACATCGATTGTCTGATGCGTCAGCCAGTTGTTGTCGCCGCTTACGCCTCGCAGATAAGGGAATTCGCCCGCTTTTGTTCCGAGCGTTTCCAAACCTTCGAGATTCTCGGCGCGATAGTATGGACGGACGTTGAATCCTTCGTTGGTCCGCCATACCAGTTTACGCTCATAGTCGGCACCTTTGAGGTCTACCGCTATCGCCGCTTCCCACGCCTCGGTCGGTACGGGAGGGAATTCGGCAAAGAGCTTTTCACGATTGGTTTTTGCCATAATTGTTATAATTAGTTTAGGGTTTTTACTCTCCGTTTTCGGTTCGGGATGCTGCATTTGCCACAAAAAATCATCCGCCGGCAAACGACATCGCACAACCTTGCCGAAAATTCGCATAAAGATAATAATTATTTCCCGAAACAAGCCAATAATGTTATAAAAATAACAGCATCTATCATTTTTAGCGACAGACCGTAACGGCAGAATAATATCTCGCCCGCGCTTTCCGAATGTTTTTCGCAATATACTATTCATATCGAAAAACAATACAACAAGAATTTTTTTGCGTAAAAATATCGGAAAATCGTATTATAGAAAGTAAAAAATCATATATATTTGCATCTGTAAACAACAAAACAAATTAACTATTATTGTTATTCGATATAACATATAAAACCGCAATTATATGTCATTACTTCGATTCAAAATGCTAGAAGCGGCGATGAATCACACCGCCGTCGATGTCAAGGCTCCGAGCAACAATCCGTCCGATTACTTCGGCGAAAAGGTCTTCGGTCGCCGTCAGATGCGCAAGTATCTCAACAAACAGACCTACGAGGCTTTGGTCGATACCATCGAGAGCAACACTCCGCTTACGCCCGATGTTGCCGATGCCATCGCTGCAGGTATGCGTCAGTGGGCATTGGAGCATGGTGCCGACCACTACTGCCATTGGTTTCAGCCGCTGACAGGCGGCACTGCCGAGAAGCACGATTCGTTTGCCGAGCCCGACGGTCAGGGCAACGTTTTGGAGGAGTTCTCGGGCAAGGTATTGATTCAGCAGGAACCCGATGCCTCGTCATTCCCCAACGGCGGTATCCGCAATACGTTCGAGGCTCGCGGCTATTCGGCTTGGGACCCAACCTCGCCGGCATTCATAGTCGATACGACGCTCTGCATCCCTACCGTCTTCATCTCCTACACGGGCGAAGCGTTGGACTACAAAACGCCGCTCCTGCGCTCGTTGTCGGCGGTAAACAAGGCGGCAACCGAAGTATGCCGTTATTTCGACAAAAATGTCGAGCGCGTATTCTCGTATCTCGGTTGGGAACAGGAGTATTTCCTTATCGACGATTCGCTGTGGTCGGCTCGTCCTGACCTCGTACAGACGGGGCGTACACTCATGGGACACGAGGCAGCAAAGAATCAGCAGTTGGAAGACCACTATTTCGGTGCCATTCCTCCGCGCGTACTCTCCTTTATGAAGGATTTGGAATACGAGTGTCTCAAACTCGGTATTCCTGTTAAAACGCGCCACAACGAGGTTGCTCCGAATCAATTCGAGTTGGCTCCGATTTTCGAAGAGGCCAATTTGGCTAACGACCACAACCAACTGTTGATGACAATCATGGACAAGGTCGCACGCCGGCACCATTTCCGCGTATTGCTGCACGAAAAGCCGTTCAAGGGCATCAACGGCTCGGGCAAGCACAACAATTGGTCGCTCGGTACCAACACGGGTGTCAATCTGCTGCGCCCCGGCAAAACGGCATTCGAGAATTTGCAGTTCATCACCTTCCTCGTCAATGTCATAGCCGCAGTGTACAAACACAACGGCCTGCTCAAAGCCTCGGTCATGAGTGCCACCAACGAACACCGTTTGGGAGCCAATGAGGCACCGCCTGCAATCATCTCGACATTTCTCGGCTCGCAGGTTTCGTCGGTATTGGCACGCATCGAGAAGTCGCACAGCGACGAGGATATACGTTTCGATGCCAAAAACATATTCCGCATGAGCGGATTGACGCAGATTCCGAGCCTGCTGTTGGACAACACCGACCGCAACCGCACCTCGCCGTTCGCCTTTACGGGCAACCGCTTCGAGTTCCGTGCCGTAGGCTCGTCCGACAACTGCGCCGATGCGATGATTGTACTCAACACCGCCGTTGCCGCGCAACTTACCGAGTTCAAATCGGCCGTCGATGCCAAAATCGAGAAGGGCGAAAAGAAGGACAAGGCCATTTACGAGACCATTCGCGAGATTGTACGCAAATGCAAACCGATTCATTTCGACGGTAACGGATACTCGGAGGAGTGGAAGGTCGAGGCCGCAAAACGCGGTTTGGATTGCGAGACATCCGCTCCGCTGATTTTCGACCGCTATTTGGACAAGGAGAGCGTCAAAATGTTCGAGGATATGGGCGTTTACGACAAAATCGAATTGGAAGCCCGTACCGAAATCAAGTGGGAGACCTATGTAAAGAAGATTCAGATTGAGGCACGTGTATTGGGCGACTTGGCGATGAATCACATCGTACCTATCGCATCCAAATACGAGTCGGTACTTTTGGACAAGGCTTGGAAGATGCACCAACTCGGCATCAAATCCACTGCCGACACCGAATTGATTAAGGATATTCAAGACCACACGGCAGCCATTCAGACGATGGTACACGACATGATTGTCAGCCGCAAGAAGGCGAACCACATCGAGAATATGCGCGACAAGGCCATCGCCTACCACGACACGGTTGCCATCTATTTCGACAAGATTCGTGCCGAGATAGACCGCTTGGAAGAGGTTGTGGACGACCAAATATGGACGTTGCCGAAATATCGCGAGATGCTCTTCATAAAGTAGGTATTACAGACTCTTTCGGTATTAACGATTAACGGCATCGGTTTACACTGATGCCGTTAATCGTTTCACTTTTACTGCTATCCGCCGCTACTCTATCTCCCAATCGTAGCCGTCTTTGCGGTCTTTGACACGGATGCCGATTTTGGTCAGTTCATCGCGGATATGATCGGACAAAGCCCAATTTTTGGCAACCTTCGCCTCCATACGCATATCGAGCAGCATATTCACAAGCGGTGTCAGCATATCGCCGCCTGCCGTCTGTGCCTGTTTCTCGTCGCGCAGACCGAGTATGTCGAACGCCCAACGATTGACCGTTGCACGCAACGTTGCCAAATCCTCTGCCGTGATTGTCTGCTGCCCCTCTGCAAGCGAATTGAAATGGCGCACCCAATCGAACAGCGCGGAGATGACCATAGGCGAGTTCAAATCGTCCGCCATGGCTGCTTCGCATCGCGCGGCAAGGTCTGCCACATCGACCGTCGAACGGTCTGCCGGCTTTACCTTGCCCAACGCCTCGATACCCTTCATCAAACGGTCCAAGCCCTTCTCTGCCGCCTGCAAAGCCTCGTTCGAGAAATCGAGCGTCGAGCGGTAGTGCGCCTGCAAGATGAAGAAACGGATGGTCATCGGCGAATAGGCCTGCGCCAGCAACTTGTGTGTACCCGTAAACAACTCCTCCAAGGTAATAAAGTTGCCGAGCGACTTGCCCATCTTCTGACCGTTGATGGTTATCATGTTGTTGTGTACCCAATAGCGTGCCGAGTCGTGTTTGAGTGCGGCAGTCGATTGGGCGATTTCGCATTCGTGGTGCGGGAACATCAAATCCATTCCGCCTCCGTGAATATCGAACCGCTCGCCAAGATATTTGGTACTCATGGCAGAACACTCCATGTGCCACCCCGGGAAACCGTCGCTCCACGGCGAAGGCCAACGCATGATATGCTCGGGCGAAGCCTTTTTCCACAGCGCGAAATCGTACGAATGCCGCTTGTCGTCCTGACCGTCCAACGAACGTGTGTTGGTTACTATATCGTCGAGATTGCGACCCGACAGACGACCGTAATGGTACTCTTTGTTGTATTTTTCGACATCGAAATAGATTGAGCCGTTCGATTCGTATGCGAATCCCGCATCGATAATCTTTTTGACGAACTCTATCTGCTCGATAATGTGTCCCGAAGCGTGAGGCTCGATTGATGGCGACAGCACGTTGAGCGACTCCATCGCATGGCGATAACGCTCGGTATAGTAGTGTGCAATCTCCATCGGCTCCAACTGCTCCAAACGCGCCTTCTTTTCGATTTTGTCCTCGCCTTCGTCGGCATCGTGTTCGAGGTGGCCTACATCGGTAATGTTTCGGACATAGCGCACCTTGTAGCCCTCTGCCCGCAGATAGCGGAAGAGCAAATCGAATGTTATTGCAGGACGTGCATGTCCCAAATGCGGGTCTCCATAGACGGTCGGACCGCAGACATACATTCCGACATGAGGCGGATTTATCGGCTCGAACAACTCTTTGGCACGTGTCAAAGTGTTATAAAGAGAGAGTTTCGGTGTTTCCATTTTTATCTTTTTGTTACTGTTTTGACTGTTGTAAGGTCTCTTGTTCTTGCATTGCTTTGGCTGTCGAATCGGCCTCTGCCTTCTCGGCATCGGTCAGTACCAAATCTTTGTCTTCGGCTCCGAGCAGTCGGTAGTATTCGTTGATGCTCCGCACCACCTCCTCGCGATTGGAGTAGGCGGCAAGGTAGTAGAGTTGCGAGAGTTCGTCGAGTTTATCGTCGATGATACCCGTAACGAGGTCGCCCTGCACATCCTCGAATTGCAAGTAGTATTCGATATAGTCGATAAGCGTGTCGGCGTATGCCATAAGCAGCGCATCGCCCTTGTCGAAATCGCCGATGGCATAATAGGCCTCGATGAACGGATATGTGTTCGCCTCGGTAAACCGCAACTGCGTAATCGGCAACTCCTCCAAACCTCTGTCCAACAACTCGCCGGCACGTTCGTAGTTGCCTTGTCGGATATACTCCTTGGCAACACGGGCAAAGGCTTCGCGGGCGCGGCTCACCATCAGATTGTACTGCGTGAAATAATCGACATAGACGCGCGGATTTTTGATATTGCCATAGCGCATTACGTGCATCAGTTTGTCGTAGGCATAGTCGGCATCGATACGGCCTATCTCCCACGATGTCTTGTAAGGGGTGAGTATCGGCACAAGGCGGTAGGCGTAGCCGTCGAATTGCAGATAATCGAGCAGCCCGAAATTCTGCAACACATATACTTGGGTAAAGTATATCGGCCGTTTCCAATCGAAATTGGCGAGCATGTCGAGCAGCATCAGTTCCGAACGCGATATGGACGATTTGCGTATCTCGATATAGACGGTATCGACCATCAAATCGCGGTCGCTCTCCTTGACTATCCCCGAAGCAACGGCGTTGTCTTTATTTACGGGCAGAGCGATACGCTTGGTCGGAATGTAGTCGTTCGGCTTACCCGTACCCACATCTATCTTGGTACGGCTATCGTCGCTGCGGACAAATTCGATGATGTCGCCAATCTCAACTGCGCGGTCGATTTTGGAATTGACGGGCAGCCAATCGTTCTCGAAGGTATATTTCTCGCGAGGCAGCGAGAACGGAATGCCTTCGGCATCGTTGGCCTTGCACTTCATCTCATCGACATACCATTCGCCGTCCAGATAACTCGAATTCATTATGCGTACATCCTTGCGCACGCCATCGACCTCCTGATTGAACCACAGCGGGAAGGTGTCGTTGTCGCCATAGTTTACAATGATAGGGCTGACACCCTCCTTCTCGACCATGGAGGAGAGGTAGTTGTAGCCAATGTCGCGAGCCATCGTGCGATACGAACGGTCGTGGTCGTCCCAATTCTGCGCACAGAGCAGACAAGGCACTCCCATACAGAGCAGCGTCGCTACGACCGATGTTGCCGCATGTCGGCTGCGCAAAAATTTGTTCAGAGCGTTGCGCACCGCCAAAACGCCCAAACCTATCCACATACAGAAGGCATAGAACGAGCCTGCATAGACATAGTCGCGCTCGCGCACCTCACCGGGTGAGGAGTTGAAATAGACCACCTCTGCCACGCCCATCATTATAAACAGCCACATCACAATCGTAAAATTGCGTTGGTCGCGGTTGAGTTGGTAAATCAAACCGATGATGCCCAACAGAAACGGCAGGAAATAATAGGTGTTGCGAGCGCGGTTTTCGGCCATTTCGCGAGGCAGATTCTCCTGCGGTCCGAGATACATCCGGTCGATGAAGTTGATGCCGGAGAGCCAATTGCCGTTGGCTATGGTAACATCCGTTGCCTGTATGTCATCTTGGCGGCCTACAAAATTCCAAAGGAAATACCGCCAATACATATAATTCAGTTGGTACGAGAGGAAATAGTGGATATTCTCGGCAAATGTAGGCTCTACAATCGTGCGGGTTTGTTCGCCGTCGTGATAAATCACCTTGCGGCCATAGTCGAGTACCTCCCGACGAATCGGCCTATCCTGCTCGTCGCGGACGATTTCGCCGTCGTCGTCGCGGACAAAATCCATCTTCGTGCGGTATGCAGCCCAAGGTTTGTAGTCGCGCTCGCTCTTCATGTAGTTCCACATACGCGGAAAGAGGTGCATGAATTGCGGCGGATAGGTGTATTCATCGATTTTGGTACGTTTCACATATTTGCCCGTACTCTTGTCGAAATGGTAGAACGACTGCTCGGTATAACTCTCGATGGGAGCGGAATATGATGCACCGTAGAGCAGCGGAGCATTGCCGTACTGCTCGCGGTTGAGCATCGAAAGCAAGGCTGCGGGATTGTCGGGATTGTTGCTGTTCATCGGCGGATTGACGGCAGCACGGATGGTTATGGTGGCATAGGACGAGAAGCCGAGCATAATCATCGTAACCGACACTGCCAGCAGATTCAACAGCGGACGACCGCGTTTGTGGGTGATATATACCGCATAGCCGAGTGCAGCGAACATCGCAAATACGAAGGCGACGATGCCCGAATTGACATGCAACGACAGCGTATTTACAAAGAATACATCGACCATCGTACCCAACCAAACGGTATAAGGGATGATGATGCCGTTGATAAGCAGCAATATGGCACCCGCAATCAGCGACACCAGACAGATTCCCTTGAAGGTTATGCGACGATGGGTGCGGAAATAGTAGATGAACACCAATGCCGGTATCGTCAGCAGGTTGAGGATATGTACGCCTATGGACAAGCCCATGCAGTAGGCGATAAGGACAATCCATCGCATGGCATGCGGCGAATCGGCCTCCTCCTCCCATTTGAGCATCAGCCAAACCACCAAAGCCGTAAACATCGACGAAAGGGCATAAACCTCGCCCTCGACCGCCGAAAACCAGAATGTATCGGTAAAGGTATATGCCAACGCCCCGACCGCTCCCGCTCCGAGAACCGCAACGGCAGTCGAAACGGTGAATTGCTCGCCATCCTTTTCGCACAGACGGCGGGCTATGTGGGTAATCGTCCAAAACATAAAGAGGATGCAGAATGCGCTTGCAAGAGCATTCATCGCATTGACCATGTGGGGAACATAGTGTACCGACGAAGCGAACATGGTCGCTATTCGCGCCAACAGCATAAAGAGCGGAGCCCCCGGCGGATGACCCACTTCGAGTTTATAGGAGACGGCGATAAATTCGGCGCAATCCCACAGACTCGACGAAGGCTCCATCGTCCACAGGTAGGTTACGGCAGCAATCGCGAATACCGCCCAACCTGTAAGAGAGTTCCAACGATTGAACGTATGTCTGTCCATAGAGTTCGTATTTTCTCGTACAATTAACGGACAAAGTTAGCAAAAACTTGCGAAGAAACAGCCGATAAGGCAAATTTTTAGAGCGTATGTCGCTCTGTAGGCTGGCAGGCTGCCGTGCAATGCCGCAACTGCCCGCCGCACAACACAGGCGGCGTGCATATACGCAAGCAAAAAGAGAATGTGAAATTTTACATCCTCTCGTTAAGGTGCGTCAGAATTAGTGAAATGCAAGGCATTGAGAAATAGGGCAAAGGAGTTTACCCGACGTAAATGACTGCGCCCTCTTTTCGATAATAACGCGGCAGTTCGCAATTATGACACACCGACCATTGCCGACATCCGCGAAACCCTATTTATTTTCCGTATTTTGATTGCGGTTGGTATAGAGGAAACGGCGGATTTTGTGGGTCGGCGATTTGATGAACTCATCCTTCTCCTCGACGACCTCCGTGATGCGGGAGTTGCGATTGACGCGGGTATTGACATACTCCTTAATCTCGTCGAGTACCTCGTCCATATAATGCTCCCACTCCTGCTTTTTCTGCGACCACGACTCCATAATCTCGTTGTAACGCGCTTCGAGAGCCTCTTTGTCGAAATGGACGAGTGCCACCAAATGACCCTCCTGCTCGGTTACTATCGATTCGGAGATATAGACGTGGGAGTTGAGTACCGATTCTATGTCTTCGGGATAGATGTTTTCGCCGCTCGGACCGACAATCATATTTTTGAGACGACCCTTGATATAGAGCCAGCCATCCTCGTCGAAACAGCCCAAATCGCCCGTTCTGAACCAGCCATCGGGAGTAAATGCCTGCTGTGTTGCCTCCTCGTTTTTGTAGTAGCCAATCATTTGGCTTGGACTTTTGACCACGATTTCACCCTGCCCCGTCTCGGTATTGATGTTTTCGAGACGACACTCGATACCTTTCAGTATAGGACCCGTCGAGCCTATGCGCACCATATCGCCCACTGCACCTGCCAACAGAGGTGCTGTCTCGGTCAAACCGTAACCGATGGCATAAGGGACTTTTGCCTCATAGAGGAATTTCTCGGCATTGACGTCGAGTTTGGCACCGCCGATACCCAAAAAGCGGATTCTGCCACCAAAGAATTTGAGCAACTTTTTGCCCGCAACACGGTGCAGGTAACGACGGACGAAGCCTATGCGGTAGAGCGCACGCCAAAATGCGTTCGATGTAAATTTTGCCACCACGCGGGCGCGATATATCTTTTCGATTATAAGCGGCACGATAATCATGATGGTCGGGCGCACCTCTTTGAGTGCGGCCATCAGTACCGACACGGTAGGAGCCTTGTCCAAATATACCACATGGCAACCTGCCGAAAAGGCGTAAATCAAGCCGAGCGTACACTCGTAGGTGTGCGACAGTGGCAGGACGGAGAGCAGCACATCGGTATCGCGCAGGGCAAAGAGCGGCTCGATGAGCCAAGTTTGCGAACTGATGTTGTATTGCGTGAGCATAACGCCCTTCGGCGACGATGTCGTACCCGAAGTATATATGATAACAGCCAAATCGTCGGGCTTCGGAATCGCAACGGCACCCTCCTCCGAAACAGTTTGGGAAAGAATGCTCAAATTCTTGATGCGCACGACCAAATTGAGGCTGTCGATTGTCGTTTTGGAGACTTTCGTATAGAGTTTGTCGGAGACGAACAGAGCCTTTGCCTCCGAATGTTCGATGATACGGTCGATATCGTCGGTGGTAAAATCGGGCAGAATAGGCACTGCCGTATATCCCGACGTGGTGATTGCGAAGTAGCATACGCCCCAATTGGGCATGTTGCTGCTCAAAATCGCCACGCGGTCGCCCGGTTTGAGACCTGCCGAGACGAGAATCTGCTGTACCCGCCCGACACGTTGGCCGACCTCTATATAAGTAAGGTCTTCGCCCCGCCACTGCGAAAAGGCAATGTGGTCGGAGAACTTCTTGATGCTCTCATGAAGTACCTCGTATAAGGTAGTGAGTTTCATATTTGCCAAGTTTAAGTATTGTTGTCTCAATATTAAAACTTCGCAAAAGTAATCTTTTTTCGGCAAAAACACTACATTTGCGCATAAGAATAGCCGCAATGGTAGAGATTGAGACGATAAAGAGAGTAGCAGCAGATGTCGGATTCGACTTGTGCGGAGTGGCAGAATGCCGTCCGTTCGATGCCGAGAGGGCCTTTTTCGGACAATGGCTTGCAAACGGTTTCGGCTCGTCGCTGGACTATCTCGCACGCAACACCGACAAGCGTTTCGATACGGCGCGATTGGTCGAGGGAGCAAAGAGCGTGGCGGTATGCGCACTCTCGTACAAAAACGATTTCGGCAACGGCTATCCCGCAGAGTGTCGCACAAAAATAGCCTCGTATGCCTGCGCCAAAGATTACCACGATGTCATCAAGGCGATGTTGCGGCAGATGGCAACGGCTCTCAAAGCCATCTATCCGTCGTTGTCGGGACGTGCCTTTACCGATTCCGCGCCCATACTCGAAAAGCGGTATGCCGTCGAGGCAGGTTTGGGTTGGATTGGGCGGCAGTCGTTGCTCGTTACGCCGCGTTTCGGCACATTCGTACTGATAGGCGAATTGGTGTTGTGCGAGGAGTGCGACCGTTACGACGAACCGCTGCGCACCGTCGGATGCGGCACATGCCGACGATGCGTCGATGCCTGTCCCAATGGAGCGATAAAGGAGCGGCACATCGACACCTCTCGCTGCATCTCGTGTGCGACAATCGAGCGAGGCGGAGCGGACATACCGCTGCACGGTTGGATTTTCGGCTGCGACGAGTGTCAGAGCGTCTGTCCCTACAACAAGCATGCCGAACGAAGCAAAAGCAGGGCATTGGAGCCGTTATTTAACCCTTTGGAGAGGGGTGCCGACGAGTGGCTCGCCATGACCGCAACCGAGTTCGCACAAAAAATGTCCGCCACACCTCTCTCGCGCAGCGGACTCGAACGTATCCAAGCCAATGTTCGACGGAACAAGAAGTTATAGATGCTCCGAAGTGTAATCAATCATCTTTTGACGAATCGCCGAAGTGCAATCGGGCAGCATAGAGTGATTTTGGTCGGGATAGACCATCATATCGTACTGTTTGCCCGCCTTGTTGAGCGCACGACATATCTCAATGGTATTTTGGAAATGGACATTGTCGTCGGCAGTGCCGTGTATGATAAGCAGGCGCGTACGCGGCGATAGTTTGTCGGCATGCGCAATCGGCGAATTGTCGTCGTAACCTGCGGCATTATCTTGAGGCAGACCGTTGTAGATTTCGGTATAGATGGTATCGTAGTAACGCCACGACGTTACGGGTGCAACCGCAACAGCCATGCGGAACAGACCGCCTCCGTGAAGAGCGCAATTCAAAGCCATGAAACCGCCATACGACCAACCGTATATTCCTATGCGCTCGGCATCGACATACGGCAAGGCTGCCATATAACGGGCAAACGACAGTTGGTCTTCCGTCTCCAACCGCCCCAAATTGCGATAGGTCTGTTTTTTGAAACTCTCGCCTCTGCCACCCGTACCACGACCATCGCAACAAGCGACTATATAGCCTTTGGCAGCCATGGCATCCTCCCAATCCAACGACCAGCGGTTGCGCACCTGCTGCGACCCGGGACCCGAATACTGCGTCAGCAAAACGGGATAACGTTTGGCGGCATCGAAATCGGCGGGCAACTGAATGTAGAAGTTGAGCGTATCACCTCGCTCGGTAACGAATTGCGAGAACTTCTTGACAGGCCACTGCCCCACTGCCGCAACCCTCTTGCGGGAATCGGCGAGCGTATCGATTGTGCTGCCGTCGTTGCGATGAACGGTTACCACGTTCGGCGTGGTTGCGTTGCTCGTCGTCTGCACATAATATCTCATCCCCTTCGATGGCTGCACTGTACAAAAACCCTCCGATGCGGTCAGTCGGCGTTTGCCCTTGCCGCTCAATGCGACCGAATAGAGGTCGCGACACAACGGCGACTGCTCGGTGGAGAGGTAATAGAGACGTTTGCCGTCGAAACCGACCAAACCGGCAACCTCCCATTCGCCCGATGTAACGGCATGCAGTCTGCCTCGTTCGACATCGTACAGATATAGGTGCATGAAGCCTGTCGTCTCCTCGCGAACAACGAAACGGCGGGCATCGATGAAGGTTATCGTCGAAGCATCGGGTCGCTCCACATAGCGCGGCGAACGCTCGTCGTAGATGACCTTCTGCGTACCGTCATTGCGTTGCAGAACAACCTCGAAATGGTTTTGAAGACGATTGACACGATAGAAGCAGAGTTCGTCGGCAGGAGTCCACGACAGATTGAAGATGTATTGGTCGGTATTCGCCCCCGTATCGACAAGGCTCTTGCGGCCTGTGGCGATATCGTACACCCACAACGAAACGACCGAGTTGGCATCGCCCGCCTTGGGGTATTTGAACGAGTAGGCACGGTTGTACAACGAGCCGTCGTAGCGCATCATCTCGAAGGTGGGCACACGGCTCTCGTCGAAACGCAGATAGGCTATCTGCCGACCGTCAGCCGAAAAGGCATAGGCTCGCGTAAAGCCGTACTCCTCCTCGTACACCCAATCGCTCGTACCGTTGATTACGGCATTCCACGCTCCGTCGTCGGTTATGCGGGTGGATATGCCGGTGGCCGTTTCGTACAGATAGAGATCGTTGTCGCGCGAATATGCCAGACGGCTTCCGTCGGGCGAGAAGGCCACATCGCGCACCGCATCGAGGATTTTGCGGCTGTCCCCGTCGGCATCGCACAGCCAATAATCGGCGGTATAAGAGTGACGGTATATCGGCCGGACGCTACGAGAATCTGCAAACACGCAACTTCGCTCGTCGGGCGAAAAGGCATAGTCGCGCATCGGAAATCGCGCCTTTATGATGGTGGCTGTATCGCGGGCATCGGCATAGGCGCAACGCACTATGCGCGTACCTTTATTGACCGTATAGTGTTCCCCGTCCGCCATCGACCGCAGACCGTACACGCTCTTGTTCGCCGCACGCGCCTTGCGCACGGCTTCGTATTCGTTTTGCGCCGAAACACCCATGACGGCAAGGCACAAAACGACAGCAATCAACACTCCGCGCATAGGTCTAAATGTCGTCCACGTTAAAATCGTAACCGATGCGTTTGCCCGTTACGAATTTAGAGTTGTCCATCTTGGTATTGAACTGCTCGACCGTAACCCGCTTGTTGTCCTCGTAAGGCGGCATGAGCAAATCGAAATTGATTGCATAGTTGATGGCCGTTTCGAGTATGGCGACCAACGCTTCGTGCGAAATGTCGGCCTTGCCGAAATTCATCGCCTTCATCGTCGTCTGCCGCTTGCCCTCTACAAAGAATTTGCGCTCGCGATTGATAAAGATGCGGCCTATCAGATAACCTTCGTCGGCACTGCGGTTGTATTTGAAGGAGTCGGACAGGAAATCGTAGATGTTGATGATGCCGCAATAGGAGTTGGATTTATCCTGCTGCACATACGGATTCTGCCATATTATATGGTTGGAATCGAACTCGAATACGTCGGTGTGCATCTGGAATATGAGCAGGTCGCTGGCAATCTGCAACTGCGCCTCGAACTTGCCACGGTCGCGATATTCCAACCGCACACGTTTGTCGAGTCGGCCATCCAAGGCATCGTCCAATTCCGAAGCCATTTCAAGCAACGTATCTTTCAATTCGCCGAATGCCGCAAAGGTATTGTCGAACACCCGCTGCTTCAACGTCGATTTTTCGATTATCGTCGCCAATATCTTCTCTCTCAAAGACTGCTGTGTCATAGCGATATGAATTGTTTTAATGTTTTCGACAAAGTTAGTGATTATATTTTGCTTATCGGTTACCCAACCGCCATAAAAAAGCGAAAAGTTCGCTCTATCTGCCGTATCGGCGGAATATGGCCGCATAGACCCGCATCATCGCTCCGTCGGCAGTGCGCAGCAGAAACCTCACGAATGCGGGATAGCGGCTGCCGTAACGCGACCAATGTTTCAACAAATCGACCCTCAACCGATTGTTTACCGGCACGTCTATCGCACCTATGCCGCAACGGCCCGCCGCTTTGAGCAGTTTCGAATAGACGGCGACGAATTCCGACACCTCGAACCGCTCGTCGGGCATATCCAGCAGATATTTGCGCAGGACGATACGGATGCGGTTTTTCACTATCTCGCGCAAAAACGCCTTGCGCTCCGCGCCGAATCCGCGTTTGTCCGACTCGGCAAAGAACATCGCCATATTCTCGGCAAGTGCGGCAAGTTGGGAGATGTTGCGCAACTGCACCGCACCATCCATCGTCTGCCCATCGCGGGCGAGATTGTAACGATAGAGAGGGATATCGGCAAAGGTTATGGTACGCACTCGGAACAGCGGATAAAAGACCCACTCTTGGTCGGTATATGAGATGCCTTCGCTTTGGCGATAGTGCATTTGGCGCAGCAACTCCGTCCGATACGATACGGAGTGCATCATAAAGAAACGGATTATGCCTTCGCCGAAGATGCGGTCGGCTTCGTACTCCTCGCCATGCCTGTATCGGTGTCTGGCATAGATGTCGTAATCCACGCGGTGTTCCGAGCAACGACCGACCTCGATAAATGGCGAGACCACCATATCCACGCCGGAGTGTTGTTGCAGAAATACCACATAATCTGCCAATAGCGCACCATCGACACTGTCGTCGGCATCGAGCAACCGCACATATTCGCCCGTTGCCAAGGGCAGTGCGGCATTGACGGTCGAGCCGTAATTGCCGTTGGGTTTGTCGATGACCCGTATCGCTTCGGGGTAACGCCGTTCGTACTCGCGAGCCACCCTCAACGACCCGTCGCTGCTGCCATCGTTTACGACAATCACTTCGACGGCTCCCAACAGCGTACTCTCCACTATCGAGTCGAGGCAGTGCGGCAGCAAATCCTCCATGTTATAGGTAGGTACGATTATCGACAAACGTTTCATTGCATATCGGTTTTATCGCCAAACGACAATCGGTATGGCGCATGATTGACTTGTTCCTCCTCCGGCAGTACGGGACGCAGATTGGAATAATGGTGACGCAAATAGGCCTCGATGTTGCGCGGAGCAGCAACCATCAAACCGCCGAACGGCATCATGACGGGATTCTCGACATCCTCGCGCGGAATCTGGTCTTTCGGCATGCGCACGATATTGACACGTCGGCAATCGCAATCGTTGTACGCACCCAAAACACGGCACATCTTGCGATAGATGCGTTCGCGCGACATCGCGGCACAGACGAGGCGTATCGCCAAACAGCCTATCCACGATTTGGGCAGAGGCTCGTCTATGGCACAACGTCCGCACCAACGCCACAGCCAAATCGCCTTGCCGATAAAGCAGTTTATCCAAAAACCGCTCCGCAACCGATGCCACTTCTCCGCAATCGCCGAGTCTGGAATGCGGTCGTAGGGAAATATATCGACGAATATGCCGTGGTGAATATTCATATTGCGGAACATCTGCTCGACAAACAGCGTACCGTTGCGCTTGACCTTGGCGAAATAAAACGGCGTTTCGGGTTCCGTGCCGAACCACTCCAAAAAGTATTGCGGACGCAGATGTTGCGGTGCTTCGCGCAAAAATCGTTCGTAATTCTCGCGGGTCATGCCCACATCTATATCATCGTCCCACGGCACTATGCCCCGATTGTACAAAGCCCCTATCGCACTCCCTCCCTGAATGAAGTAGGGAATGCTGCACACTTCGCACACACGCACAATCTCGGCGAGTATCGCCAAGAGTTCCGCATGCAGCCGCGCCAAATCTTCGGGTCTGTATCTCATCACTGTACCAATAAATTGCATCCGCGTATGTCGCTATCCTCCACGCGCCCCTCTATACGGAAACCGCCGTCTGCCGCAAGGATGCCCACATCCTGAGTGGCGATAAAAGCGCACGAGAAGATGTTGCCCAAATCGATTATGTCGATTGCTCCGCGACGACCCGCTACAAAATGGGTAAACGGGTCGTTGATGTCGCGCACAGAAACGCGCATCCACGGAGGAGCATAAAACAATCCGTCTCCCTTCGAGTAGGCTTGCGACGAGAGTTCCGCCATGCCGTATTCGGAGTGTATCGCATCCACGCCGAAAGCCTTACACAGCAGCGCGTGGAACTCCGCCTTTGGCATCTCCCTGCGCCGTCCCTTCATGCCACCCGTCTCCATAACGACGGTATTCGACAAAGCGGGCGAATACCGCTCCGCCAAATCGAGCAGTGCGTAACTTACTCCGAGCAGAATCTTCGGCTTCGCATCGCGAGCCATATCCGCCAGCAGCCGCTCGTAATCGTCGAGATAGAATCCTCCGCTGCCGCATTCGCGAATCAGAGCGTCGGTCATATAGACGAGCGACGACCCGCTGCGTTGCAGATAGTTGGGCAGAAGCCCGTAGATGCTCCACTGCGAAGGCTCGCCATAGAATCGGCGGAACGAGGCCTTGAAATCGCGCTCATACACCGACACATCCGCCATCGGGTGGCGCGAAGGCACCATGCCCGTCGTGGCACTCGAAGTAAAGACAATATGCGGCGGATTGTCGCCGCAATAGATATCGCAGGTCTTGAACAACTCAATCGGCAGAAACGGAATATCCTCGACACATCGCACATCGTCGGGGTGCAGACCGAGCAGACGGATATACTCCGCATAAGGTCGGCATCGCTCCGACTGAAAACGGAACAACGCCATGGCTACATCGTCGAACTGCGTAGCGATCTCTATCGCAAATATCTCATCCGCCGAAATCATCGCACAGGGTTTATACTATACAAAGTTACAAAATTTTTACATAACGACAACCGTTGCTCCTTGCGGAACAACGGTTGAAACGCACCTGTCGGCAAATCCGTTTCGGACATCGGTACACCGACTGCACAACCGCACACTCGCGCATGCGGTCTCCGCATCCGACCGACTCCGAATGTTCCCGAACAGACCGACGGCTATTTCTTCGGTTTCGGGGCAAGAATCATATTCATCTTCTTACCCTCCAACGTAGGCATCATCTCGACCTTGGCAACAGCCTCCAAATCGGTGGCGAAACGCAACAGCAATATCTCGCCCTGCTCCTTGAAGACGATGCTTCGACCGCGGAAAAAGACATACGCCTTGACCTTTGCGCCCTCCTTGATGAAATTCTCGGCGTGGCGCAATTTGAAATTGTAGTCGTGGTCGTCGGTCTGCGGACCGAAACGTATCTCCTTGATGACCACCTTCGTCTGCTTTGCCTTAATCTCCTTCTGCTTCTTTTTCTGTTGATAGAGAAATTTCTGGTAATCGACAATGCGGCATACGGGAGGCTCGGCATTCGGAGAGATTTCTACCAAATCGAGATCCATCTCATCAGCAATGGCGAGAGCCTTCGCAATCGGAATCACGAGATTCGGCTCGACATTGTCGCCGACCACACGCACCATAGGTGCGGTAATCTCGTTGTTAATCCTGTTCGGGTTCTCCTTTACCGGACGGCGTCCGCGATTTTGTGAATTTGTCTGTTGTACCTGCGGACGAGGTGGAAACGGTTTTAATCCTGCCATGTAGTAAATTTATGTGTGTTATGTTATTGCATATATTCTGCGCCTATCTCGCCCTGCACCAATGCGTGCATATAGTCGCAATAGGCATCGAGCGTCATCGAACCCTTGTCGCCTTCGCCTTGGGCGCGAACGGAAACCGTATGCTCGGCTGCCTCCTTCTCGCCGACGATAAGCAGATAAGGGATGCGTTTGAGTTCGTTGTCGCGAATCTTGCGGCCGATTTTTTCGTTGCGGTCGTCGATTTGCGCACGCACATCGTGTTTGTTCAGATAGGCTGCAACTTCTGCAGCATAGTCGTTGAACTTCTCGGAGATAGGCAGCACAACTGCTTGGTCGGGCGAGAGCCACAACGGGAATTTGCCCGCCGTATGCTCCAACAGCACAGCCACAAAACGCTCCATCGAGCCGAACGGCGCACGGTGAATCATAATCGGGCGATGCAGTTTGTCGTCGGCACCCTTGTAGGTCAAATCAAAACGCTCGGGCAGATTGTAGTCCACCTGAATCGTACCGAGTTGCCAACTGCGGCCTATGGCATCCTTTACCATAAAGTCGAGTTTCGGACCATAGAAAGCAGCCTCGCCATACTCGATGACCGTATTCAGACCCTTGTCGTTCGCCGCCTTGATGATGGCCTGTTCCGCCTTTTCCCAATTCTCGTCGGAGCCTATGTATTTCGAACGGTCGTTCTTGTCGCGCAACGAAATCTGAGCGGTATATTTATCGAATTTCAGCGTCTTGAAGATGTAGAGGACTATGTCGATAACCTTCTCAAACTCTTCGAGCAGTTGGTCGGGACGAACGAACATGTGGGCATCGTCCTGCGTAAAGGCACGCACGCGGGTCAGTCCGTGCAATTCGCCCGATTGCTCGTAACGGCACACCGTACCGAACTCCGCCAAACGCACCGGCAGGTCTTTGTAGGAGTGCGGTTTGCTGCGATAAATTTCGCAGTGATGAGGACAGTTCATCGGTTTGAGCAGATACTCCTCGCCCTCGAACGGCGTATGGATAGGCTGGAACGAATCCTTGCCGTACTTTGCGTAGTGTCCCGATGTAACATACAAATCCTTGTTGCCTATCGGAGGGGTGATGACCTGCTGATAGCCGTAATCCTTCTGTATTTTGCGCAGGAAACGCTCCAAACGGTCGCGCAACTCGGCACCCTTCGGCAACCACAACGGCAGACCGGCACCCACACGCTGCGAGAAGGTGAAGAGTTCCAACTCCTTGCCCAATTTGCGGTGATCGCGTTTTTTGGCCTCTTCCAACACCGTCAGATACTCGTCGAGCATCGACTTTTTCGGGAAGGAGACACCGTAGATTCGCGTCAGCATCTTGTTGTGTTCGTCGCCGCGCCAATATGCGCCTGCCACCGACGTAAGTTTTATCGCCTTTATAAGCCCCGTATTCGGGATATGCGGACCGCGACACAAATCGGTAAACGTGCCGTTGGTATAGAACGAAATCGTACCGTCCTCCAAATCGCGGATAAGTTCGCATTTGTATTCGTCGCCCTTTTCGGTAAAGGTTTTCAGAGCCTCTGCCTTGGAGACCTCGGTGCGCACCAGCGGCTCCTTGTTGCGGGCGAGTTCGACCATCTTCGCTTCGATTTTCGGGAGGTCGGACTCCAAAATCGGCGATGGCGAATCGACATCGTAGTAGAAGCCCTGTTCTATGGCGGGACCTATACCGAATTTGATACCCGGGTACAGTGCCTCCAAAGCCTCTGCCAACAGATGCGACGACGTATGCCAGAACGCATGTTTGCCCTCGGCATCGTCCCATTTGTAAAATTTAATTGAGGCATCCTCCTCAATCGGGCGCAACAAATCGACGGTTGCACCATTGACCGCAGCAGCCAACGAGTCCGCAGCTAAACGAGGACTGATACTCTCGGCCACTTGGAAAGCGGTAGTTCCCTTTGCATACTCGCGTACCGAGCCGTCGGGAAACGTAATTTTAATCATAATGCAGTATTAAAATTTAATTTGTTAATATGTTTTGCACCTTCGAGGCTCCACAACAACGAGACGGATTACCTCTCAACCATGCAGTGTTTGCAATCTAATCTTCCGGCTCGGTATCGGGCAAATCCTTTGCCGAAACGTCGCGGCCTTTGTCGCGCTCGAATCTTTGGAGCGGGTTGCTGCTCCACACATCGTATGCGGCGCGATGCCGCACGATGTCGATGGCGGCATATACCGCGTTACGCATCGACTGTGCATCGGCTACACCCTTGCCGACAATGTCGTAAGCCACGCCATGGTCGGGCGAGGTGCGCACTTTAGACAACCCTGCCGAGAAATTCACCCCCTCCGGCGACAGCGTTTTGAACGGAGCAAGCCCTTGGTCGTGATACATCGCCAAAACGGCATCGTATTTACGGTAAGCACCGCTGGCGAACAACCCGTCGGCAGCAAGCGGTCCGAATGCCAACACACCTGCCTCGCAAGCCTCCAAAACGGCAGGACGGATAATCGACTCCTCCTGACTGCCCAGCAATCCGCCGTCGCCCGCATGCGGATTCAGTGCAAGTACCGCTATGCGCGGCTCGACAACCTCAAAATCGCGTTTAAGCGTAAGCCTCAACGCTTTGAGGGCATCTACAATCTTCTCTTTCGAGAGCGACTCCGCCACCTTTTCGACCGGAATATGCACCGTCATAAGAGCCACGCGCAACAAATCGCTGCACATAATCATCATCGCTCCGCCACCGAGCACCGAAGCAAAGTATTCGGTATGTCCCGTGAATCCGAAGCCCGCCTTCTGCATGGCCTCCTTGTCGATTGGAGCGGTAACGACAGCATCTATCGCACCTTCGCGCAAATCGGCGGCAGCACGCTCCAATGCAACAATGGCCACTTTGGCACCATCGACGGTGGCGTGTCCCATATCCACCCGCGCATCCTGCGCACCGCATTCGATAAGGTTTACTCTGCCGCGCTTGACCTCGACGGCCGTGGCGCATACATTGAATTGCATGGGTTCGACCTCGTGCAGACGTGCGGCGTAAAACTCCGCAATATGTTTGGTACCGTAAACGACGGGCGTGCATATCTCTGTCATTGCGACATCGGAGAAGGTTTTGAGGATTATCTCCCACCCTATACCGTTCGCATCGCCCTGCGTAATACCGATTTTCAATCTGTTATCCGACATAAAACACTGTTTCATAGTACAAATATAGGCATCTTTTGCGATAATTGATGCAGCCGCAACCAATTTTTTGCAGAATTATGACGCAAATCCGCGATGCTCGGAGCGAAGATTGCCCGAACGCGGATGCCGAAAGACACAAAAAGAGGTTGTGTCGAATCGACCAACCTCTTTAAGGTTTTCAATAATCGGTAAACGCCCATTGCCCGACAACTGCGGGATGTGCAAGAAAAAGGTGTGTAAGAATCGGTAAAATGCAAGGTGTCGAGAAGAAGGGCAAGGGAGTTGACTCACAGTAAATGACCGCGCCCGACTTCGAAGGTAACGCAGCAGTTTATCGATTATTACACACCGTAAATTATTTGATGCGCTCGTAATAAGCCCGAGTGCGCGTATCGACACGAATCTTGTCGCCCGTATTGATGAACAAAGGGACTTTGATGGTGGCACCCGTATTGACGGTAGCCGGTTTGAGCGAGTTGGTCGAAGCGGTATCGCCCTTGATACCCGGTTCGGTATAGACTACCTCCATATCAACAATCGGAGGGAGTTCTGCCGAAAGTACGGCATCGTTGTCGGTACGGTACATAACCTCCACAACCTGACCATCGGCCATAAGGTCGTAATTCTCTATAAGGTTTTTGTCGATGTTAATCTCCTCGAACGTCTCGCAGTGCATGAAATGCGCACCCAAATCGTCCTCGTAAGTGAATTGGTACGGACGACGCTCGACGCGCACCTGCTCGATTTTCTGGCTTACCGAAGAGAAGGTGTTTTCGAGAACGCGACCGTTTTCGAGATTTTTGAGTTTGGAACGAACGAAAGCGGGACCTTTACCCGGTTTGCAGTGTTGGAAATCGACAACAAGGAATGTCTTGCCGTCCATCTCGATACACATGCCGATTTTGATATCGGCGGCTGTAATTGTCATAATATTTAGAGTTTTAATAGTTTCCGCCGGCAAAAATACAAAAAAAGTACGAAAATTCGCAAACTTGACCCAAAAACTGCACAGCGGGATTCGGGATTTGCCTTTTCGGGCATCGTCCCCAATCCCGCATCGTGCTTTGGTTACATTCCGCCCATGTTGCCTTGACCGTTGCCGCCCTTGACATCATCGCCGCCATCGTCGATTTTACGGTTGGTTGATTTTACCGACACGCCATGTTTGCCAAAGCGGTAACTTATCGCAAGGCGGATGCTACGCGACAAGTTGTGCATTACGTGGCTTTGGATGAATGTAGGCGTATCGCTCAACTGTACGTACTTGCTGTACTTTTCGTGAGGATTGTTCACGACGAGCGATATCTCCAACCTCTCTTTCAGCAGTTTCTGTCCCAAACGCACCGATGTACCCACAATCCATTTGTCGGAGGTTTGTCCCATGCGCGGTTCGGGCAGCATGGCATATTCCGAGAGTGAAAGTCGCGCACCTTTCCACAGGGCGATGGTCATGTTGAGATTCTGCGAGACACCCCAACCCTCCGAGTTTATGCCATGCGACGGCAGCGTATTGCGACCCCAACCCGCCTTGATGCCGAGCGACATGGAGAATTTGCCCGACGGACGAAACGACATCGAGCCTTCGCCGCCATACACACGAAGTCGTCCGCGATTGGCGTATGTCGAGTTGAAAATGCCGTCGTCGTCGAGGAACGCATATACGGAGACCTGATTGTTCGACATCAGCAAGAGCGCACCGACCGTCGCACTCCACTTGTTGTTGGAGAAGGAGTATTTCAACGACATATTGTGCGTCACGCCCGTTTTCAGATGCGGATTGCCGTATTGGCGCATAATCAAATCCTCGCTGACATAAGGCGACATGGCCTCCACGCTCGGACGCGACAGACGCTCGGTATAGGAGAGTGCGAGCGAATGACCCTGCTTCGGCATATAGGTCAGCGAGAGGTAAGGCACGAAATTGAGCAGCGAACTGTCGTATTTTTTCGGCACGGCATTCTCTTCGGTATTCAGACCGTACCATGCGCCCTCCATTCGACCGCCCGCACGCACCGAAAACTTATCCATCGAGTAGGCATAGCCGACATACACGCCGAGTATGTTGCGCGTAAGTCGCGATATGCCGTTGGTTGCCGCCGAAGAGCCGTCGGCATATTCGAACGTTTGCGACTCGCGCAGACGATTGTAGTCGTACAGATGTTTGGCTCCCGCCTCTATCGTATGGTGTTTGTTTATCGGATTTAGGTAGTCGATTTGCAGAACATTGTCGATACCGCTTTCGATATCGGCCGCAATGATATCGTGTTGCATTATCGAGGTAACGCCGTCGGCAGGAGTAATGTGTTGCAGGTCGCCGCCCTTGACCGAAGGAGACACCGACACGTTGTCCGAAACGGTCAACGTATGTCCCTCGCGACCGAATGTGCGCTCGTAAGTCAATAATGCATCGACCCCGAGCCAAGGTGCGCGTCGTCTGTGCGAATAGCCATAGCCGTAGAGCCACGAATCGGTATCGGAGAAGTAATCGTAGCCCGTATATTGCTTGACAACGCTTTTGCCCTCCCATGCCGACACTTCGGCAGTAACGAGATTGAGCGAATCTATCTGATAACTTGCCTGTATCGAACCATAGACGCTGTGGTACGAATAGCCGTATCTGCCGAACCCTTTGAGATATTTGTAACCGCTGCCGGATGTCTTGTTTTCGACATTCGATTCATACTCGCCGTAATCGTCTTTGTCCGCCCATGCCTGCGAATAGTACAAGCCTGCCGAGAGTGCGAATTTGTCGCTCTGCAACGTAAAGTTGGCCGAGTTGTTGGTATTCCAGGTACGGTTGAACCAATTGCCCGCAGCAAGGTTTATGCTGCCATTGTAACCGTCGAAACGCGCTTTGGCGGTGATGATGTTCAGCACACCTCCCGCACCTTCGGCATCGTACTTCATCGAAGGGTTGGTGATTACCTCGATGCGCTTGATGCTCGAAGCCGGCATGCTTTTGATAATGTCGGCGAAGTTGCGTGCCATCGAATTGGACTGATGACCATTCACGAGAATTTTGTAGTCGCTTTGGCCGTTCATCAACACCTTGCCTTCGGCATCCAACGAGAGTTGCGGAACCTTGCGGATGATATCCTCCAACGTACTCGATTGCGCCTCGGGGTCGTCCTCGACCGAATAGGTCAGTTTTTCGGCATCGGCAGTAACTATCGGTTTCTGCACCACGACCTGCACGGCTGCAACCTCGACACCCGCCGAGAGTGCTATGCGACCCAAATCGCACACCTTGCCGTCGGCCTCAACGGTGGTTACATACGGCGCATAGCCGACCGACGTAACCTCAATCTCTACGCTGCCCGACTCCTTTACCGCGAGTTCGAACACGCCCTGCTCGGACGATGCGACTGCCGCCAATACCTTACCTTCGCGCAGGGCAGCCACGGTCGCATACCCTATCGCCTCGTCCTTGTCGGCATCGCGCACGACGCCCTTGACCACTGTTTGCGCCTCGACAGCCATACAGCCGACGACGGCAGCAACGAAAACAGCAACAAATCTCTTCATTTTTTATCTGTTCATTAACCTGTCGCCCTTACAACGGCGACCTTCATTCGTTTGTCGGTGCAAATATACGCACAAAAGTTGCTACTTTGTATCGCAAAGTATCAATTTTTTGCAACTTTTTTTTTATGGATAATAGTAAATTGAACAAATATGCCTTCGTACAACAAGTGTATCAAGCCTTTACGGCATACGGCACGCCGCCGTGCAAAAAGGCATTACAATTCGATGATTTTGCATTTGAGACCCATTTCGCGTATCTTTTCCAATGTACGCGGAAGGGCATAACTCATATTTTTGAACGATTTTTCACTGTCGTGGAATACGACAATCGACCCTGCCGCAAGATAGTCGGTGACATTGCGCAGACAACGTTCTGGCGAAAGAGCCCTGTTGTAATCGCGCGAAACGATGTCCCACATAACGATTTTGTACCTTTTGGCAACGGCACGCATCTGCGACGGAGTAACACGGGCATACGGCGGACGGAACAATTCGGAATGTACTATGTCGCCCGCAAAATCGACATCTTCCAGATAGCGTTCCAACGGCATACCCCAACCCTTTTGGTGGGAATATGTATGGTTGCCGACCTTATGCCCCGCATCGATGATTTTTTGGTAGAGGTCGGGGTACAACTCGACATTCTTGCCGAGTACGAAGAAGGTGGCTTTGGCATCGTATTTTTTCAAAGTCGCGAGAATCCACTCGGTGATACCCGGTGTCGGACCGTCGTCGAAGGTCAGAAATACTCCGTTATCATCACGAATCTCCCAAATCAAATCGGGCATCAGGCGGCGAATGAACTTCGGCGGTTTGAATCTCATCGTTGTTTCGTGTTAAACGGTGCAAAGGTAGGCAAATTTTGGCAATTAAGTAAAATATGCGTAATTTTGTACGGAATAGGTATTATCCGCACACAAAACATGAAGCAGATGACGAAAATTTTCACACGCACGGCTCTCTGCATTGCAATCGCCGTTCTGACGGTCGGTTGCGGCAGTTTCGGTACGCTGTCGAATGGCGGCAAAAAGACGGCGCAAGGTTCGCCTTACGAGGTGTTGGTCGTATGTCAGGCGCCCGAATGGGAGGGCGATGCGGGCAAGGCGTTGCGCGAATTGCTGGAACAGCCCGTCGAGATGATAAACCAGACCGAGCCGCTGTTCAACGTGATGCGCGTAACCTACAAGGATTTCAAAAACGTGCTGCCTCTGCACCGCAATATATTAAAG
Organism: uncultured Alistipes sp.; assembly: GCA_945494785.1. Classification (GTDB taxonomy): domain Bacteria; phylum Bacteroidota; class Bacteroidia; order Bacteroidales; family Rikenellaceae; genus Alistipes. Next base: position 9,502 of record CALYVN010000010.1, on the reverse strand, counting down.
GTGGTCATCTCCCCGAAGGTCTCACAACCGACGATTGCCGTACAATACGACGTCGAAGCCGCTCCGCAGATAGTACTCACCTTGCAGGGTGCCACCGAACGGGAGGTGGTCGATTATCTTGCCGCCAACGGCGACAAACTGCTCTATGTACTCGAAATGGCAGAACGCGACCGTACCATACGCTTTGCCGAGAAGCACAACGCAAAGGCACTCGGCGAGATTATCCAAAAAGAGTTCGGTATCTCGATGACCGTGCCGCAGGGCTACGAGTTGCGCTCGCAAAGCGATGGTTTCGTATGGGCATCCTACGAATTTCCGACGGCAAGTCAGGGCTTTTTCGTCTATTCGTACCCCTATCGCGGCAAAGGCTCGCTCGGAGTCGAAGAGTTGGTGCGTATGCGCAACAAATTCGCCGCACGCATACCCGGTCCGTCGGCAGGTTCGTACATGACCACCGTCGATAAGTTGCCGGATGCCGAAGCCCAAGAGTATCTGCCTTTTATGCCCGACCACAAAACCATCAAAATCGGCGACCGCACTTGGATAGAGATGCGCGGATTGTGGGAGGTGGAGAACGATTTTATGGGCGGTCCTTTCGTAAGTTACACCACAATCGACGAACGGTCGGGACGGGTATTGACTTTGGATTGCTATGTCTATTCGCCCAAATACGGCAAGCGCAATTTCCTGCGGGCGGTGGAACATTTGGTCTATCTGACGGATATTCCGCAGGCAAATTAACATCAGGGGAGGCAAAAGAGCGGTCTGCCGAATTTTTATCGGGAAAAATTTGGTTATCCGATTTTAATTGCCTACCTTTGTTGAAGCAATAGAAATTTCAGGGTTCCGATTCAAAAGGTTGGAATTCTTTTTGTTTTTATGTTTTAATTATGGCAAAAGAGACTATTTATCTTACGGCGGAAGGTTACAACAAATTGAAAGCCGAACTCGATCATATGCGTTCGGTTGAGCGTCCGAATATATCGGCTGCCATCGCCGAGGCTCGCGACAAGGGTGACTTGTCCGAAAACGCCGAGTACGACGCTGCACGCGAGGCACAGGGCTTGCTCGAAATGCGCATCGCTCAAATGGAGAATACGCTCGCCAATGCGCGCGTCATCGACGAAACCAAAATCGACAAGAGCAAGGTGCAGATTTTGAGCAAGGTTACGCTGCTCAACCATAACGTCAACCGCGAGGTGGTCTATACCATCGTGGCAGAACACGAAGCCAATCTGCGCGAAGGCAAACTCGCCATTGGTACGCCGATTGCCAAGGCTCTGCTCGGCAAAAAGAAGGGCGATGTTGTAGAGGTTACCGTTCCTGCGGGTATCATCAAATTCGAGATTTTGGACATTTCGATTTAGTGTCGTCCGAACCAAACAGCAGATTGCGGGACAACGGTTGTTGCCCCGCAATCTGCTTGTGTGCATCTATGCGTCATTCTCGTCGAGCAGAGCCAGAATCCGTTGCGGAGCGGTTGCGGGATTGTCGAACCGAACGGCGGCAAAACCGAGTGCGAGAGCGGCTTCGATGTTCTGCGCATTGTCGTCAATAAACAGACATTCGTCGGCACGCAACCGATAGCGGTCGAGCAGACGGCGGTAAATCTCCGGTTCGGGCTTTATCACATACTCCTCGCCCGAGACCACTATGCCATCGAAAAGCGAAAAGAAGTCGTAGCGTTCGTATGCCACTCCGATTGTTTCTGCCTCCCAATTGGTCAGTCCGTAAAGCCGATAGCCCCTGCGCTTAACTTCTTTCAGCAGAGCCACGCCTTCGGGAATCGAGGCTCGCAGCATCTCGTCCCAACGGCTTTTGAACATGGCGATAGGCTCGGCATATTCGGGAAACTGCCTCTGCAAACGGGCGACATTCTCTGCCATCGGCACCCCACGGTCATTCTCGGCATTCCACTCGAAGGTGCAGATATTGGCAAGGAAATACTCCATTTCGGCTTCATCGTTGAAATAGGAGCGATACAGATGGCGCGGATTCCAATCGAGCAATACACCACCGAAATCGAAAATTACATTACGTACAGCCATAGACGTTATTCGTGATGATAAGGTTCGTGATTGATTATGGTGAAGGCTCGGTAGAGTTGTTCGGCGAATATGGCGCGGACGATTTGATGCGAGAAGGTCATTCGCGATAGCGACAACTTGCCGTTGGCACGCGCATAGACCGCATCCGAGAAGCCGTAAGGACCACCGATGACAATAACCAGCCGACGCAATCCGCCCGCCATACGTTTTTGCAGCCATGCGGCAAATTCGACCGACCGCAGTTCGTCGCCGTGTTCGTCCAACAGCACTACCACATCGCCCTCGCCCACCTGTTTCAAAATGGCTTCGCCCTCTGCCGTGCGCTGTTGCGCCTGCGAGAGTTTGCGCGTATTGCGGATGTCGGGCAGATAGACAATCGAGAATTTGGTATAGAAATTTATGCGCCTTGCATACATCGCCACCAACGCATCCACCTCTGCCGAATCGGTCTTGCCGACGACTATCAAATCGATATTCATCGCCTACTCTATTTTATCGATGTCCGTATTCCACTCGCCATCTGCCGTAGTGCATATAACGGCACGCGAATGTTCGACCGATTTCAACCACTCGTAGGCCTTGTACATGTTGTAACCGTTGCCTGCTCTGTCGCCGCCCAAAGCATAGGCGATGATGCACGAATGGTTGCGGGTACGGTAGTACATCGACTTCACTCGCTCGACATATTCGTTCGCAAGGGCGGGTTTGTTCGAAGGTGTGCCGTTTTCGGTACGGTCGGCAGAGCGCAGCGCGGCATTGTTGTTGGCTCGCTCGATGACATACATGCCCAAACCGTCGCACAAATCGTAAAACCATGCAGGTTGCGGATTCGACGGCAACAACGTATTTATGCCCCGCTTTTTCAACGCCTTTATCTCCGCCAAAGCCTCTTTGCGGGTGGTACGGGCATTATACATCTCCGAGCGAACCTTTATCGGCTTGCCGTTGCGGACGATATGCCGGTTATCGAAAGAGGTCGAGCCGAGACCTGCACGGAAAGGGATGTATTCGCGCGGTTTGCCGTCGCGTTTGACAAAGAGCATCAATTTATAGAGCGGAGCGCGTCCTTCGCCCCAAGCAAACCCCTTTGCCGCACCCAGATTGACACGGACACGGAGCGTATCGACCGAGCGACCTGCTACATTTATCTCGCGGACGGCATAGTCTATCAGTTTGCCGTCGGGCGCATAGATGTCGTAACCTATATCGATTCGCTCGGGATAGTTGAACGAATTGGCGGCAACCACGTCGAGCGACAACAGAGCATTCACACCCTTGTCGTCGTAACGAATCGCCACGTCGTAATCGAAAATATGCGTCTTGTATTGGGCGAATATGCAGCACCCCTCAAACTGCTCGCACAGGCGGCCTACGGCATCGTCGCCGAGTTCGGGATTGTCGGCTCGGCGCAACCGCAACGCAATTTCGTTCGCTCCCTGACGCAGGAATGGCGAGATTTTGTAGTCGGCAGGCGTGATGCCGTCGTCGTTCGAAGCTATCGCCACGCCGTTGATTACCACGTCGTATGCCTTTATGGTGTTCTCCACATGCAGATAGACGTCGTAATCACCCCAAGCAACCGGCACTACAATCTGTTCGCCGACTATCTCGATGCGATCGACCGCCGAAATCGGACGAGGCGAGTATTTGATATAATTGACCGTATTGGCACGGTTGCGTGCAAGCGCATCGGCACGGGTGTCGAACGTTACGAACTCCGAACGATATATTTTTTGGCCGTATGCCGTTGCCGTGCAAAGCGACAACAATATGGCCGCAGACAAAAGTTTTTTCATAATCATCTCTTTTGGATTTGCAAATATACACAGATTTCGGCAAAAACGGGACAACAACATTTATGATGATAATTGAAATTAAAACGGATTTATTTTGTACTTTTGTGATTCGATAGGCATATATGCCTCAATACGACGATTTCAAAGAGAACAAAAACATAACAAAACAATGAGAATCGCTCAATTACTCAAATCAACCGACTACGGCACCGATGTCGTGGTAAAGGGTTGGGTGCGCACCAAACGAGGCAACAAAAACGTGGCGTTCATCGCCCTCAACGACGGCTCGTGCGTAGCCAACATCCAGATTGTCGCCGATTTGGCGAAATTCGCCGACGAAACGTTGAAGCCGGTAACCACCGGTTCGTGCATCTGCGTCAAGGGTCGTCTTGTCGAGAGTCTCGGTGCAGGTCAGGGAGTGGAGGTACAGGCCGACGAGATAGAGGTTTACGGTACGGCAGACCCCGATTCGTATCCGTTGCAGAAGAAGGGACACACACTCGAATTTTTGCGCGACATCGCCTATCTGCGTCCGCGCACCAACACCTTCGGAGCGATACTGCGTATCCGCCACGCAATGGCATACGCGATTCACAAATACTTCAACGACAGAGGATTCTTCTATCTGCACACGCCTCTTATCACCGCTTCGGACTGCGAAGGTGCCGGTGCGATGTTTCAGGTAACGACGCTCGATATGAACAACCTACCCAAGACCGAAGACGGCAAGGTGGATTACACGCAGGATTTCTTCGGCAAGTCGTGCAGTCTGACCGTATCGGGTCAGTTGGAGGGCGAATTGGGAGCATTGTCGCTCGGTCAGATTTACACGTTCGGCCCTACGTTCCGTGCCGAAAATTCCAACACGCCGCGCCACTTGGCGGAGTTCTGGATGATTGAGCCGGAGATGGCATTCTACGATTTGGAGGACAACATGGCTTTGGCGGAGGATTTTCTGAAATATCTTATCGGATACGCTTTGGAGAATTGTCGCGAAGACCTCGAATTCATGAACAAGATGTGGGACAACGAACTCATCGAACGATTGAAGTTCGTAACCGAAAACGATTTCGTGCGTTTGGATTACACCGAGGGTGTGCGCATCCTGAAAGAGTCTGGCCGTAAATTCGAGTTCCCGTGCGATTGGGGTTGCGATTTGCAGAGCGAACACGAACGCTACCTCGTGGAGGAGCATTTCAAACGGCCTGTCATCCTCATCAACTACCCGAAGGAGATAAAGGCGTTCTACATGAAACAGAACGAGGACGGCAAGACAGTACGCGCAATGGACGTATTATTCCCGAAAATAGGCGAAATCATAGGCGGTTCGGAGCGCGAGGCTGACTTTGGCAAACTTAATGCAAGGGTAAAAGAGTTGAATATGCCCGAGAAAGATATTTGGTGGTATCTGAACACCCGCCGTTGGGGTTCGGCTCCGCATTCGGGATTCGGTCTCGGATTCGAGCGGTTGTTGCTGTTCGTTACCGGCATGGGCAATATTCGCGATGTGATTCCGTTCCCTCGCACACCGAAGAACGCCGAATTTTAAGGCTTGCACCGCATAAGCCCGACTGTACGACACACACGGGCAGGGCAAGACCGATTCGGAGCATAACGCGGGTCGGCAGCCAGAGAACATCAACCGGAAACCTTAAAAACTTGCGCGTATGATACTCAACCAAACCCAATCGCTGACGATGCAGCAAAAGTTGTCGCCGCAGCAGATTCAGATGATAAAATTGCTGGAACTGCCGGTGGCTTTGCTCGAACAACGCATCAAACAGGAGGTCGAAGAGAACATAGTACTCGAAGAGGAGCAGCCGTCCGACGAGGACGGCGAGCAGCCGAAAGAGATTTCGATGGAGGAGTATCTGCAAGCGGATGAGACTCCGGCATACAAAAGCCGCATCAACAACTACTCCAACGACGAGCGTCCGCGCAACATCCAGATTGCCGGCGGCCGTTCGTTCCAAGAGTCGCTTATCGAGCAACTCGGTTTCCGCAATCTTTCGGAGAGGGAGATGCAGTTGGCGACCTTCATCGTCGGCAGCATCGACAACGATGGCTATCTGCGGCGCGATTTGGCATCGTTGTCGGACGACATCGCCTTTTCGTTGGGTATCGAGGCTTCGGTCGGCGAGTTGGAGGCGTTGCTCGACATCATCCACCACTTGGAGCCGATAGGTGTAGGTTCGCGCAACCTGCGCGAATCGCTGTTGCTGCAACTCGAACAGACGGGTCTCGACACGCCCGCACGCAAACTCGCCAACCGCATATTGACCTCCTATTTCGACGAGTTCGCCAAAAAGCATTACGAACGGTTGGTCGCGCGGCTCGGTGTCGGTGAGCAGGAGTTTCGCGAGGCGGTACAGGAGATTCAGCATCTGTCGCCCAAACCGTGCAACATGTATTCGGAAGACCGAAACGAGGCTGCGCCGTACATCATTCCCGATTTCGTACTCGACTATCACGACGGGCGATTCGACCTCTCGCTCAATTCGTACAACATCCCCGAATTGCGCATCAACCGACATTATATGGATGTCATCCGCAATATGATGGGCGTACCGGAGAGCAAAATGAGCGAGCAGGACAAGCAGGCAATCCAATTCGTAAAACAGAAAATCGACTCGGCGAAGTGGTTTATGTCTGCCATAAAGCAGCGGCACGACACGCTGTTGCGCACCATGCGGACGATTCTCGACTATCAGCAGGAGTATTTCAAGGAGGGCGACAGCAGCAAATTGCGCCCGATGATTCTCAAAGACATAGCCGACCGTACAGGGTTGGACGTATCCACCATTTCGCGCGTGGTGAACAGCAAGTATGTACAGACCAATTTCGGCATCATCCTGCTCAAATCGCTCTTCTCGGAGGCGATGCAGACAAAAAGCGGCGAGGAGGTATCGAGCCATGAGATAAAGACCATCCTGCGGGAGTGCGTGGAGGGCGAAGACAAGCGACACCCCCTGACCGACGAGGAGTTGATGAACATCCTCAACGACAAGGGCTATTGCATAGCACGCCGGACGATAGCCAAATACCGCGAGATGCTGAATATCCCCGTGGCACGATTGCGAAAACAGATATAGATGGAGCAGAAACGATACGATTATCTGGTTGTGGGTGCAGGTGTGTTCGGTGCAATCGTCGCATGGAGATTGCACAGAGCGGGACGCCGTGTGTTGCTTATCGACAAGCGCGAACATACGGGCGGCAATCTGCGATGCGAGCGCATCGAGGGAATAGACGTACACCGTTACGGAGCGCATATCTTCCACACGTCGAATCCCCGCGTTTGGGAGTTTGTGAACAGCCTCGTACCGTTTCGGCCGTTTGTCAATTCGCCGATTGCCAATTTCGAAGGGCAACTGTACAATCTGCCCTTCAACATGAATACTTTTTACGCGCTGTGGGGTGTTACGACACCCGAAGAGGCGCGTGCCAAAATCGACGAGCAGCGGAGCGAATACGACATCGCCGTTCCGCAGAATCTCGAAGAGCAGGCTTTGAAGTTGGTCGGCCGCGACATCTACGAGCGACTCATAAAAGGCTATACCGAAAAGCAGTGGGGACGAGCGTGCAGGGAGTTGCCTGCCGAGATTATTCGTCGGCTGCCCGTGCGCTTCAATTTCGACAACAACTATTTCGACGACCGTTGGCAAGGCATTCCCGACGGAGGTTACAACGCGCTGTTCGATGCTCTGTTGGAGGGTATCGACATCAGGCTCGGTTGCGACTTTTTCGCCAATCGCGCCGAATTGGAGAGCATGGCTGAAAGAATCGTCTATACGGGCGAAATCGACCGCTACTACGACTACTGCTTCGGTCGGTTGGAGTATCGTTCGTTGCGATTCGAGACGCAAACTCTGCATCGGGAGAATTTTCAGGGTGTCGCAGTGATGAATTTTACCGACAGCCGCACGCCCTACACCCGCATAATCGAACACAAACATTTTGCGGCAACGCAGTCGCCATACACGGTCATAACGCACGAATATCCGCAACCGTGGGGCAACGGTTGCGAGCCTTACTATCCGATAAACGACGCACGCAACAATACCATCTATGCCCTTTACCGTGCAAAGGCGGAGCAGGACGAGCGGACGATTTTCGGCGGACGATTGGCAGAATACCGCTATTACGACATGCACCAAGTGGTGGAGAGGGCTTTGGAGACGAAATTACCATAAACAACAATAAAAAATCATCTGTTTATTACCATGAAACACGACATTTCCGAACACATACGCTACATCGGAACAGACGACAAGACGCTCGATTTGTTCGAAGGCCAATACATCGTACCCGAAGGCGTATCCTACAACTCATATCTGATTATCGACGAACGCATCGCCATTCTCGACACGATAGACATCCGTTGCACCGAGGAGTGGCTCGCCAATTTGGAGTGCGAACTGCGCGGTCGCAAACCCGACTACATAATAGTCTCGCACATGGAGCCTGACCATGCGGCAAGTCTGCATACGCTCGTCGAACGCTATCCCGAAATTACGATTGTCGGCAACTCGAAGACGTTCGCGATGATTGAGCAATTTTTCGAGGCACTGCCCGCATGCAGCCGCTTGACGGTCAAAGACGGCGATACTCTGTCGCTCGGCAGCCACACCTTGCAGTTCATCACCGCGCCCATGGTGCATTGGCCGGAGGTGATGACCACCTACGAACAGAGCGAGAAGGTGTTGTTCAGTGCAGATGCGTTCGGTAAATTCGGTGCTTTGGATTGCTACGACGGCGATTGGGACTGCGAGGCTCGCCGTTACTATTTCAATATCGTCGGCAAATACGGCGCACAAGTGCAAATGCTGCTCAAAAAGGTCGCTCCGCTCGACATCCGCACAATCGCTCCGCTGCACGGTCCGATTTTGCGCGACAATCTCTGCCGCTACATCGACAAGTACGACACATGGAGCAGTTACCGACCCGAGAGCGAGGGTGTGTTCATCGCCTGTGCCTCGATATACGGCAACACGGCCAAAGCGGCACGCGCACTTGCCGAGATACTCGAAGCAAAGGGGGCGAAGAAGGTGGCATTTGCCGACCTCACGCGCGACGATATGGCGGAGGCTGTTGAGGATGCCTTTCGCTACGACCGGCTCGTGGTCGCGGCATCGACCTACGACGGCGGCATATTTACGCCGATGGAGCAGTTCCTCGCACAACTCGCCCATAAGAATTTCCAAAAGCGCAGGGTAGCAATCGTCGAGAACGGCACTTGGGCACCTGCGGCAGGCCGCCTGATGCGCGAGTTGCTCGAAGCGATGAAGGAGGTGGAGATTTGCGAAGGTACGGCAACCATCCGTTCGGCATTCAGGCCGTGCGACCGCTTTGCACTCGAAGCCCTTGCCGACGAGTTGCTGGCATAAGACGCGGGTGTTTTTAGTGATTAGTGGTTAGTAATTTGCGGGGCAGTTTGCTCCGTAAATTTTATATACCACCTCCGTCATTCTGAGCGAAGCGCAGAATCTGTTGTGGTCGAGTGTGCTGTTTTTTCGCCTTTACACCCGATTCTGCCCGAGATTCTTCACTCCGCTTTGCTCCGTTCGAGAATGACGGGCAGAGTATAAAACATCTTGCTGCACGCCCTCCTTCAAGGCGCAAAAAATGTTGAATTTGAATTTTTTTTCGCAAAAAAAT
>CALYVN010000009.1 GCA_945494785.1 uncultured Alistipes sp. | reverse complement strand
ACCGAAACATGATTACATTCTGCATTTGTCTCTCCCTGTTGGTAACCGCATACTTCACCTACGGGCGTTATTTGGAGCGCGTGTGCAAAATCGACGGAGGCGCAGATGTGCCGAGCCGAAGGCTCTACGACGGGGTCGATTATGTACCGATGCCTCGTTGGCGCACCTTTCTGATTCAGTTGCTCAACATCGCGGGCATCGGGCCTATTTTCGGCGCGATACTCGGTGCCTGTTTCGGACCTGTCGCCTTTTTGTGGATTACACTCGGCGGAATCTTCATGGGTGCGATGCACGATTTTCTGTCGGGCATAATGCTTGTGCGCAACGATGGATTGAGCATTCCCGAAATCGTCGGACGCTATCTCGGTGGCGGAATGAAACACATGATGCGCATATTGTCGATAGTACTGCTCGTACTCGTGGGCGTGGTGTTCCTGCGTTCGCCCGCAAGCATACTCGGCCACATGATTCCGCAGGTGGACTACAACCTTTGGTTGGCCATAATACTCGCCTACTACTTCATCGCCACTCTGCTGCCAATCGACAAACTCATAGGCAACCTCTATCCGCTGTTCGGCGCAGCGTTGCTCTTCATGGCATTCGGACTGCTGTGTGTCATCTGTTTCGGCAGTTACGAAGTGCCTGAGATGACCTCGTTCCACAATTTCCAACTCGCGCCAGACAAATTGCCGATTGTACCGACACTCTTCATCACAATCGCCTGCGGTGCTATTTCGGGTTTCCACGCCACACAATCGCCGATGATGGCGCGATGCGTGAACAACGAACGCGAATGCCGCATGGTATTTTACGGCGCAATGATATCCGAATCGATTGTCGCCCTCGTTTGGGCAGCGGTTGCCATGGCATTCTTCGGCGGAGCCGACGGATTGGCACACACGATGGCCGACCACGGCAACGATGCCGCTTGGGCCGTAAACGAAATATCGCGCTCGACATTGGGCATCATCGGAGGCATACTCGCCGTACTCGGCGTGGTTGCCGCGCCAATCACGTCGGGCGATACGGCATTCCGTTCGGCACGACTTATCATCGCCGACATATTCCGCATCGACCAACGCAAAAAACTGAACCGGCTCGCCATTGCCGTACCTCTGTTCGCCGTCGGTTTGGGCATCACCTTCATCGATTTCGGCGTTGTATGGCGTTATTTTTCGTGGACCAATCAGGCTTTGGCAACCATCGTATTGTGGTGCATCGTCGTCTATCTCAATCTCGAACGCCGCAACGTATGGGTCGCACTGCTGCCTGCCGTATTCATGACCTACATCTGCGCCTCGTTCATATTCGTATCGTCGCAGTTCGTCGGACTCGGTGCAACCCCTGCCGCATATGCGGGTGGCGGAGTGCTGACCATCCTCGTTACGGCAGCGATGTGGGCGAAACTGCGCCACGACAGGCGACAAACCTTAAAACCGTAATCGCACGATGAGACGCAACTGCCTCTTTGTCGCTCTGCTGTTTGTCGCATCCGTCGCATTGGCGGTCGTGCAGAAGGTCGTGTTTTTGATAAAATACGCCTCGCTCGCCGAAGAGGCAACGACTGCCGACTTTATTGCCGCAATCCGACACGGACTGATACTCGACACAAGCGTTGCGGGATATATCGTTGCCCTGCCTGTGTTGGTTTTGCTGGCGAGCGTATGGCTGCCGGCAAAATGGTGGAAAACGATAACGAAGTGGTATCTGCTGCTTGTAGCGGCAGCAACGTCGCTCGTCTTCGTCGGCAACTTGGGGCTGTACGAGTATTGGGCATTCCCGCTCGACGTATCGGTAATGCAGTATCTGGCAACGCCCAAGGAGGCTGCCGCAAGCATCACGCTGCTGCAAATGGCGGACTATACGCTGTTGTTTATCGCGAGTTTCGCACTCTCGGCATGGTGTTATTCGGGCATTATGCGACTATTCAATCCGTCGGCAGGTGCAACAAGCCGACCTACGCAGCGCATCGCACGCTCGATGGCGGTGCTGTTTTTGGGAGGCATCGCATTTTTGGCCATACGCGGAGGAGTGAGCGTCGCTACGGCCAACGTCTCGAAGGTCTATTTCAGCCGGTGTATGTTCCTCAACCATGCCGCCGTAAATCCCGTATTCTCGCTGCTGGCATCGTCGGCATACGACAAGGGAACGGACGAATACGAATTTTTCGACGATGCAGAGAGCCTCGCTGTTTTGCAGGCGATAAAGGGCGAAGCGCAAACGACGGTTGCCGACACGCTGCTGCGCACCACGCGCCCGAACATAGTGCTGATTATAGCCGAGAGTTTCGGCCGTTCGACAACCGATGCGACAATCGACGGTGTTGCTGTCGCGCCCAACTTTCAACGGTTGAAACGGGAGGGTGTATGGTTTGAAAATTTATATGCCAATTCGTTCCGCACCGACAGAGGAATGGTTGCGGTATTGAGCGGATTCCCTGCCCAAACCCGTTCGTCGGTGATGAAAAATCCGGCAAAGAGCAGACGCTTGGCTTCGATTGCCCGTTCGTTGCGACAAGAGGGCTATGCCACAAGTTTCGTCTATGGCGGAGACCCCGATTTCACGAACACGGCATCTTATCTCTACGGCACGGGCTTCGACCGAATAATCGGGCAATACGACCTAAAAATCGACGCACCGACCTCCAAGTGGGGTTATGCCGACGATGTTATGGCAGATTTATTTTTGCAACATATCGCCGAGTGTCGCGATGCCGGCAAACCGTTTTTGGCGACATGGCTCACTCTGTCGAGCCACGAGCCGTTCGATGTGCCGGTACGGCAGTTCGACGACACGATGCTCAACTCCATGGCATTCGCCGATGCCTGCATAGCCAAAGTAGTGGATGCGCTGCACGCAACAAAGGCTTGGGAGGATACTCTGATAATCATCGTTGCCGACCACGCCTACTCCTATCCTTACGGCATAGCGGGCAGTGCCGTCGAACGCCACCATATACCGATGTTGTGGACGGGAGGAGCCGTTCGCTCCCCGCGCACCATCACGACCTATGCTTCGCAAACCGATTTGGCGGCTACACTGCTTGCGCAGATGGACATAGTGCACGGCGATTTCCTTTTCAGCCGCGACATTTTCGGCTCGGACGGACGGGAATTCGGTTACTATACGTTCAACAACGGTTTCGGCGTGGTGGACGACAGCGGTGCAACGGTGTACGACTGCACCTCGTCGCGCGTAATTTCGCCCGACAGTTCGGCTGTGCAACTGCGCGAAGGCAAAGCGCTGTTGCAAATGACCTATAAAACATTGGAACAACTATGACACACTCGGCTCTACGGCTCGAACCGACCGACCACCAGACTTTCATAATAACGGGACGCGGCAAAGAGGGCAATTTGTTGCACAAAGCGGAACAGGCACGCGAAGCCGAACGGCAAGGCGATTTCGAACGTGCATGCAACGAGAGGTTTCGCGCATTTCAGGAGATTTACGCCATTCTGCCCGATGAAGAGAGTATTGAACTCGACAGGTCGCACGCCAATACGCGGGCGGCTATGGAGATTATCCGCGACTCGGCCATCGACAACTTTTTTGCGGGCGATGCCGAATTGGCGGCAGCACAGGCGGAGTTGTTGTTGGATTGCGATTCGGAAGATTGGCTGGATACGACCCCGATACTCGCCTTGTGTTATGTCGCACTCGGCGATGCCGACTGTTTGGAGGAGACGATGATGGACATCGACGACAAATCGCCGCTCAAAGCCCTGCTCGAAGCGTGGTTGTCGTTCGACCGCAACGGCTCAATCGACGATACCGCCATCGGGCATCTGCAACGACACCGCGCATTCATCGCCGAATTGAATGCCGAAGCGCATCCGACCGACGAGACTTATCTGCAAGACGTAATCTCCGACCGACCTTCGCCACAGGCCGCAGCCCGCGAATTGTGGTTGCGCTGTGAGCCGATATTTGCCGCACAGCCTGATTTCGCACAAGCCTTGAAGGCAGCCGTCTGCCGATAACACCGCCCACAACCGACCGACGCAAAGCATCGGCACAAGCATTGCGGCACAGCCCGTTACGCCATTTTATTGCCGCCGTTCGGGGAGTGTGCCGAAATCGCTATCTTGCCGACGTTGCTCTCGTAGCGTTGGATATTCTCCTGCAACGACAGCAGCAGCCTTTTGGCATGCTCCGGCGTAAGGATGATACGACTGCGCACCTTCGCCTTCGCAAGACCCGGCAGAATGGTCGCAAAATCCAAAATAAATTCGGATGTGGAGTGGGAGATGATGGCAAGATTGGAATAGTTGCCCTGTGCCACTTCCGCATCGAGTTCGATGTCCATACCGATTTGTGTATTCTCAGCCATAGTTGTAATGTTTTTTGTAACGCATCCACCACAGCAGACCGTTATTGCGTGCAAATATACGAAAACTCTCCGACTATCCTCCGTTTCCTTTCGAGCCGCCATACCCTGCCGTGTATTTCTCTCTGCAACACTGCCATTTTTAACCCGATGGACGCTGCGCCGAATTTATATTACAGTCTGTATCAAAAAATATGCACAACCGCTCGGCAAGCACGGAATTTTTCATAACTTTGTGGCAAATTTTGGGAATTGCGCACAAACTGCGTTGCACCGACGAACAAAACTGAACCATGTTGCTTACAATTATAGAGATTATGTTGCGCGGCCTTGCCGTCGGGTTAGCTGCGTCCATAACCGTAGGACCGGTAGCGGTGTTGTGCATTCAGCGCACATTGAGCAAGAGCCGCCGTTCGGGAATGATGTCGGGTGCAGGAGTGGCGTGTGCCGATACCATCATGGCAATCATCGCATTCTTTTTCTATTCGATGTTGCAGGCGCAGATAGAGCAATACAATCTGATTTTGCGCGTGGCAGGCGGTATCTCCGTAGCTATCGTCGGCGTATATATCTTTTTCCAAAACCCCGTTCCGCAGATTCGTCGCAATCGCGCGGGCAAAACTTCGGCATGGCAGGATTTTGCCTCGATGTTCGGCTTTACCATAGCCAATTTCGTAGTCGTAATCCCATATATTCTCGCCTTCTTCGCCATGTTGGGCATCGGCACTGCGGGCGAAAGCACCGATATAGCCTCGATACTGACGAGCGCAATCATCATAGCCGGATTCTTCTGCGGAGCGTTGCTCTGGTGGTTCCTGCTGACCTCGCTCATCAGCCTCTTCCGTCGGCGATTCCGTCCGCGACACATGCTGACCATCAACCACGTTGCAGGCATTATTGTCGGCTTGCTCGGTATCTATACCCTTCTTTCCATCTTTTATACCATCACGCCACATGGAATCTTGCACTAAACAGACCAAGAAAATAGTCATTGCAATCGACGGCTTCTCGTCGTGCGGCAAAAGCACTTTTGCCAAACAGATAGCCGCACGTCTCGGTTACATCTTCATCGATACGGGTGCTATGTATCGTGCCGTAACGCTCTATGCGCTCGACCACGACGCAATACGCTCGGGTATTGTCGATGAAGAGCGCATCATCGCACTTCTGCCCGAAATCGACATCACCTTCCGTTTCAATCCGCAACGCGGCGCAAGCGACATCTATGTAAACGGTGTGTTGGTCGAAGGTCGGATTCGCACCATCGAGGTCAGCAACTTTGTCAGCGCAGTCAGTTCCATTGCCCAAGTGCGCAGCAAGTTGGTCGCCATGCAGCAAAAGATGGGCGAACGACGGGGTGTGGTCATGGATGGTCGCGACATCGGTACGGTGGTATTCCCCGATGCCGAACTGAAAATATATATGACTGCCGACCCCCGTGTACGTGCCGAACGCCGATATGCAGAGTTGCAGGCCAAGGGCGACGAGGTTTCGTTCGACGAGGTGTTGGACAACGTCATTTCGCGCGACAAAGCGGATATGACACGCACCATCTCGCCTCTGCGTCAAGCTACCGATGCCATAGTTCTCGACAACAGCCGAATGAGCATTGCCGAGCAGATGGAGTGGTTCGACGGCGAATTCGAGCGCATCCAAAAGCAGTTGGCTACCGGCAAGTAACAACCGAATCGTTCGGTTTGCGGCTGCAATCGGCATATTTCACCTCCTTAAACAGAGCCACAATATGAAAATCGAGATAGACAATCTGTCGGGTTTTTGCTTCGGTGTCGTAAGAGCGATTTCGGAGGCTGAAACGGCTCTGCGCAACAGTCGGGTATGTTCGCTCGGCGATGTGGTACACAACCGCATGGAGGTACAGCGGCTCGAACGGTTGGGACTGCACACGGTAACGCACAATCAAATTGCTTCGCTCGACAGAGAGTGCCGGCTGCTGATTAGGGCGCACGGCGAGCCACCTGCAACCTACGCGCTCGCCCGCAAATACGGCATCGAGATTATCGATGCAACGTGTCCCGTGGTGGCAGCCTTGCAGAAAAAGGTCGTTCGCGCCCACGAAGCCATGCGCACCGTCGGCGGGCAGGTTGTGATTCTCGGCAAACGCGGACATGCCGAAGTCGTCGGACTTACGGGTCAGGTTGCCGAGCCGACAATCGTCGTGGAGGGGGAAGCGGATTTGGCTCAAATCGATTTCTCGCGCCCGATATATTTTTTGTCGCAAACCACGCAAAGCATCGCCCTATTCGAGCAGTTGTGCGACACGATGCGCCGTCGGTTGCCGTCGGCAGAGATGCTTACGGCAGACGACACCATCTGCCGGCGTGTCTCCTCGCGCGAGGAACATCTGCGCGAATTTGCCGCACAATTCGATGCTGTTGTTTTCGTGTGCGGCCGCAAATCGAGCAACGGACGGGTGCTGTTCGACATCTGCCGCTCGACCAATCCGCGCAGTTACAACATCGAGGAGGCTGCCGAACTCCGCCCCGAGTGGTTCGACAACATCCGAAGCGTGGGAATATGCGGCGCAACATCCACGCCCGAATGGCTGATGCGCGAGGTAGCGGATGCAATAGCAGAAATGACTAAAAACAGATAGAATATGGTACGATACATCATTCGCTGTGTGAAATATTTTGTGGCATTAAGCGTTTTGTATGCAGTGTTAATCGCGATTATGCACGCCACGGGGCAGACTGTGCTGACGATGGGCGACACATGGAACATGCTTGTCGGCACCCCGCGGGGATGGACGATGATAGGGGCAATGGTATTTTTGGCAGTCATCTATCCGCTCATATCGTTTCCGACACGGCGCGTGGAGGGCGATATGGTCGAAAATCGCGAACAGATTATAGCGGCTTTCGGGGCATACGGCTATTCGCTGCAAAGCGAGGCGGATGGTCGCCTGACGTTCCGAGCCGACGGATTGCGCCGCCTGTGGCTGCTGTACGAAGATAAAATCGTGGTGGAGCAGTACGGGCAGTGGATTCGTCTTACGGGCATACGCCGTTCGGTGGTACGAATCGCGATGCGCTTGGATAGTTACATAACGAACCACAACAGAAAACATGAATAACAGATACACAAAGTCTGTCGTCGTTCTGACGGCTGTCGTGGCGATTATCGCCGTCGGCATTCAATCGGTGCGCAACGATTTCGGTCTCGGGCGCAACATGGAGGTAATTGCCAACATGATGCGCGCGCTCTACACCTCCTATGTCGATGAAATCAACCCCGACGACATGTTGCGGAGCGGTGCAACGGGCATCACCGCCAAACTCGACCCATATACCGTCTTTCTCGCCGAAAGCGAGATGGACGATTTCGAGACGCTGACCACCGGCAAATACGGCGGAATCGGTGCGCTGATTCGCCAAAAAGAGGATTATGTGATAATCGCCGAGCCTTACAAGGGTTCGCCTGCCGACCGTGCCGGATTGAAAATCGGCGACAAAATAGTCGCAATCGACGGCAAAGATGCCAAAGGCTTTACGACCGCCGATGTCAGCAAACGGCTCAAAGGCGAGCCGAACACCACCGTTCGGGTTACCATCGAATCGCTTATCGACGGCTCGCGCAAGGAGTATAAAATCAAGCGCGAACGCATCGCGATACCGAGCATTGCCTACTATGGATATGTTGCCGACGGCATCGGCTACATACGGCATGCCGACTTTACCGACACCTGCTACGACGACATGCGCAATGCGATACTCGAATTGCAAAAAACGGGCAACCTCCAATCGCTCATTCTCGACTACCGCAACAACGGAGGCGGAGTGATGCAGTCGGCCGTAAAAATCATGTCGCTCTTTGTGCCGAAAGGTACCAAGATACTCGAAACGCGCGGTCGCAAATCGACCATCGAGAGTTTCTCGACCGAATACGAGCCGCTTTTGCCCGATACGCCAATCGCCGTACTGATAAACGGCAACAGCGCATCGTCGGCAGAGATTGTTGCGGGTGCGATTCAGGATTTGGACAGAGGCGTACTCATCGGCCAGCGCAGTTTCGGCAAAGGGTTGGTGCAATCGACCGCCCATATAGGTTTCGGCAACTACGTCAAACTGACGACCGCCAAATACCACATCCCTTCGGGTCGCTGCATTCAGGCGGTGCGCTACACGGCAGACGGTCGGGCGCAGAGCATGCCCGATTCGCTTGTCGGCGAGTTCTCGACAGCACGAGGCCGCAAGGTTTACGATGGCGGAGGCATCAAGCCCGACATCGCCACCGAGCCGAAATATGTGAGCAACTTTGCCGTCGCGCTCTATTTGTCGGGTGCGATAGACGATTTCGGCGACGACTACATGCGCCGGCATCATGCCGACACGATAGACAACGGCACCTTCTCGATTACCGATGCCGACTACGAGGGTTTCGCCCGTTTGGTTGCCGAGCGCGACATCCCGTACAAATCCGAATCCCGCAGGGCACTCGACGCATTGCGCACGGCACTCGACAAAGAGCGTTTGGGCGAATCGATGGGCGATGCGCTGAAAGATATCGACTCCCGTCTGCACGACGACAAAATCAGCAACCTGCGCACCTACCGCAAAGAGATAGAGGATTATATCAACTCCAACATCGTATTGCGTTTCTCCTATGCGGCAGGCGAGATAGAAAATTCGCTGACCGACGATGCCGACGTGCAGCAGGCAATCGCCGTATTGCGCGACAAAGAGAGATACGAAAGCATAACAGCGGGGCAACCTATTGCCGACGGACAGCGGCAAGCCGATTAACCCCTTTACCGATATGTTGGGCTATATACGCAGAAAGATTCAGAAACACGGCCGCTCGATAGTATTGCTGTCGGGCGTTGCGCTCGTGAGCATATCGCTGATTATCACCAACCACATGGCGGATTCCCTGCGCGAGAAGGAGCAGCACGACGTGGAGTTGTGGGCAGCCGCAATGGAGCGCATCAACCGCGATGCCATGGGCGACTATACGGGCGACCCGCTTATCGGTGCGATAGTGAACAACCGCAACAACATCCCGTTCATCATCACCGACGAGAATCTGAATGTCGTCTCCTATCATCTGCTGCCGGAGAAGATAATACAGAATCCCGAATTTCTCCATCGTGCTTTGGACCGCATGTCGGCCGACAACACCCCGATAGTGGTACGTTTTTGGTGGACCAACGAACACAACCACATAATTTTCTACGGCCGCTCATCGACGCTGATGATGCTCTACATCTTCCCTTATATACAGATGTTGCTTATCATCGTCTTCGTAATCGTCATCTTCATCGCCTTCCGCTCGACCAAGCAGGACGAACAAAACCGCGTGTGGATAGGATTGGCCAAGGAGACAGCCCACCAACTCGGCACACCGACATCGTCGTTGCTCGGATGGATAGAGTATCTGCGCTCGCAACCCATAGACCCGATGGCGGTCGATGAGATGCAGAAGGATTTGGCGCATCTTATGAAAATCGTCGATCGTTTCTCGAAAATCGGTTCCGACACGCCACTGACGGTTGCCAACGTAAACGAGGTGGTAGGCGATACGGTTATGTATTTCCGCAAACGCATCCCGCGCAACGTTACGCTCGACTACAACGGGCTTGTCATAGATACCGTCAAGGCCAACATGAACACCGCCCTCTTCGAGTGGGTCATCGAGAATCTGCTCAAAAACGCACTCGACGCATTGCAGGGACACGGCTCGATAAATGTGGTCATCGGCTCGGACGAAAAATCGGTATGGATAGACGTTGCCGACACGGGCAAGGGCATAGCCAAATCGAATTGGAAACGGATATTCCAACCGGGGTTTACGACCAAAACGCGGGGTTGGGGCTTGGGGTTGTCGCTCTCGCGCCGCATAGTCGAGGAGTATCACCACGGCAAAATCGCGGTCGTCAGTTCCGAGATAGGCAAAGGTACCACCATCCGCGTAACGCTGAAACGGGCATAGCAAGCCCCCGCAATCGACAATTATGGATACGCCGATAATATATCCCGATTCGCTATCCGCCACCGACCTGTTCGGTGCCGCGACCCGTCTTGTGCATGGCAACGACTTGGCACAGCAGAGCATATTCGTCGCAACCAACGGCGCATTACGCATAATTGCGCTCGTGTTGGTTGTGGCATATATGTTGCTTTTGATGCACCGTGCCGACACCGTCCGTGCGATGATTGCGGCCACCGTCGGAGGCAGTCTCGGCAGACAAATCAGCCACAAAAGCATCAATCCTTCCGACCGTCGCAACCTCTTTGTGGCTCTGTCGGGCATGGGACTGATAACGCTGACAGCAATCGTCGTCTATACAATCGGCACCCGTCCGAATCTGACGGATATGGCGTCGATGAATACTTGGGCATTGGCAGGCATCGTTCTCGCGGCACTGCTGGCGACGGCAGCCGTAGAGTTCGTACTGTTGCGCTGCATACGCTTATTGAGCGAACGTGCGGATATATGCGACGGTCTGCTCAAAATCAAACTGCTCCATTTCTCCACCTTTGCATTGGTCATTTTGCCGTTGTCGATACCCTACATCTGCTCTTCGGGTTGGCACTCTTCGGTATGGTTATGCTGCATCGTTTTACAGGCGACTGTATCGATAGGAGTGTTCGTAAAAGAGTCGTTGTCGCTCTTTATTTCGCAAAGAGTTTCGATTTTGCATTGGTTTTTGTATCTTTGCAGCGTGGAATTACTCCCTGCATCTGTTCTGCTGGCACCGGTTTTACGCGGAAGTGCGGGGTTTTGATATATAGATATGGGTGTGAAAATTAGTAAGATATTAGTGTCGCAACCACGTCCGGCAATCATCGAGAAATCGCCGTTCTACGATTTGGCGAACAAATATAAATTACAGGTCGATTACTCCCCGTTGATAAAGGTCATCGGAGTATCGCCGAAGGAGTTTCGCTCGCAGAGGGTCGATATTTTGTCGCATACTGCCGTGATATTCACTTCGCGCACCACCATCGACAGTTTTTTCCGTATCTGCGAGGATGCACGCATCACCGTTCCCGAGACGATGAAATACATCTGCTCGACGGAGGCCATTGCGCTCTATCTCCAAAAATACATCGTCTATCGCAAGCGCAAGATATCCTTTGCCGACGGCTCGTTTACGGGGCTTATGGAGCAGGTCATCAAGCAGAAAGACGAACATATACTGCTTGCATTGAGCGAGCCTCACAAGCCCGAGATTCCGGAGGCTCTCATGCGGTTGCATATCAATTACACACCCGTCATCCTTGCACGCACGGTCGCAAGCGACATCTCGGCAGAGGAGTTGAAGGGCTACGACATGCTGTTGCTATATTCGCCATGGGATGTAAAGGCGATTTGCGAGAAACTGCCTGTCGATGAACTGCCTACCATAGCCACCTTCGGCGAAGGCACTCTGCGGTTGGCAATCGACAGCCAAATCATCGTCAAGGCTTCGGCTCCGTCGCCTGCCGCTCCGTCGCTCGCAAAGGCGGTCGATATATATATCAATCAGGTACGGCAAGGCAAAGAGGTGGCAGATGTGGCTGTTGCCGACAACAGCGACAAAGAGGAATTTATCCGCACGCAACAGAGTCGTTTGGCCAAAAAAAGCCGCCTGCAACACGCAAAACAGTAGCAACCTCGCGGCTCGACAACCCAATCCCCTCCCATAATGGCAACAACGGACAACGGACTGCAACGCTCGGAACGGCTCAGGTCGTTCGGTGCAATCAGGCGACTTTTCGGCGAAGGTCGCGGAGGATTCGTTTACCCTATCCGTTATATGGTCTATACCGAGTTCGATGCCGAATTGTCGGCTGCTGTGCTGTTCTCCACACCCAAGAAGTTCCACAAACGCGCCAATCGTCGCAATCTGCTCCGACGGCGCATGCGCGAGGCATACCGCACCAACAAACAGATTCTGGCCGCTTCGGGCAGTGAATGCGCCATACATCTTGCACTGATTTACTCCACCAAAGAGATACACGACTACAAAACCATCGAAAATGCAATCAAACGGATTCTCAAAAGCATTGCGGAGAGTTTGTAGCGTTTGTCGTCGTGCAGCCGCATTGCCGCTCATCGCTTTGGTGCGTTTTTACCAAATCTGCATCTCGCCGCTCACGCCGCCGGTGTGTCGCTTTACGCCAACCTGTTCGCAATACGCGCTCGAAGCGTTGCGCCGTTATGGCGTATTCAAAGGGAGTTGGCTTGCCCTCAGGCGCATTGCCCGTTGTCATCCTTGGGGCGGAAGCGGTTACGACCCCGTACCGTAAACGGCAGAATCGGCAAGGCATATCCCGAAAAACAGAAAAGGTTTCGTCGTGCGAAACCTTTTTTGCGATAATTGTTTGCCGTCTCGGCATGCCGCTATTTGCGA
The DNA here is from genome assembly GCA_945494785.1 of uncultured Alistipes sp. GTDB lineage: Bacteria > Bacteroidota > Bacteroidia > Bacteroidales > Rikenellaceae > Alistipes. The sequence goes on along the minus strand of CALYVN010000009.1, from coordinate 27,885 downwards.
CGTCGCTCGAAACACTCTATCGTATTATCCATCAACATACAGATTGTCATAGGTCCTACGCCCCCCGGTACGGGAGAAATATACGATGCACGATTGCGGCACGCTTCGAAATCGACATCTCCGCACAATTTGCCCGTTACGGCATCGTGGTTGATGCCGACATCTATCACCACGGCACCCTCCTTAATCATATCCGCGCCGATGAGATGCGCACAGCCCGCAGCCACGACCAATATATCGGCCTCGCGGGTAATGTCGCCGAGATTTTTCGTATGGGAATGGGCTATGGTAACCGTCGCATTGGCATTGAGCAACGATTTGGCCATCGGCAGACCGACTATGTTGCTGCGTCCAACCACTACGGCACGCTTGCCATCTGCCTCGATGTTGTTGTCGGCCAACATACGCATAATACCCTTCGGGGTGCAGGGCAGCATACACTCCTCGCCTCGCCAAAGTCTTGCCACATTGAGCGGATGAAAACCGTCCACATCCTTCTCCAACGCTATCGAAGCGATTACTCGGTTCTCGCAGATATGGTCGGGCAAAGGCAGTTGGACGAGGACGCCGTCCACTCGTTCGTCCGCATTCAGACGCTCTATGTTTGCGAGCAGTTCGCTCTCAGACACGGTTACGGGCAACTCGACCAACAGGCTCTCTATGCCGACTTCGCCCGCAGCCTTGATTTTGCCGCGAATATACGACCTGCTTGCAGGATTCTCACCGACAAGCACCACTGCGAGCATCGGCACGCGCCCGTAAAGTTCGCGCAGTTGTGCCACACGCCGAGCCATCCCGCTTTTGAGCCTTGCGGCAAGTTCCTTTCCGTCTATAATCATCGTTTGCCCTCTTTTTAAGTGGATTGCACCTAACGCGTCGCAAACATACAAAAAATATTGCAATTATCGGCAATCAGGCCTATTTGCGTCTGCGCGCACCGCACTTAAAATCGGGAGAGATGCCTATATAAACGGCAAAATTACGACCCGGCATCGGATGCGACAGCACTGTTTCGTACTCTTCGCCGAGCAGATTGTTCACATCGAATCGCACCGACAGACCACCCCAGCGCATAAAGAATTGTTTTCCCAGAGAGATGTCGCTCATGTAGTAGGGTGCCACACTGCCCGTAATCGTCAGGTCGTTGGACGAGGTGGTATATCGGCGACTGTAATAATGCCACTTGTAGGCGACCGACCATCCGCGCCATGCGAGACGCACCGTAAGCGACGAATTATAGATGGGAATATACGGCAACTGCTTTCCGCGCGAGTTGTCGTTATCCGACACCTTATCGCCGCGATTTTCGGAACGGGTCATCGTAAACAGACCGTTTACATCCATCGTCCAGCCTTTACCGAGATTCGCACCCAACGACACATTCGTCTCTGTGCCGTAACTATGCACCCGCCGAATGTTGAGCGGTGTCCAGAAGCCTTTGAAGGTTGGACGCCACAAAATCCAATCGTCGATATACGAATCGAATGCCGACACCTCGCCCTTGATGCGCAATCGCCCGTTTGCCGCATCGGCATCGAAAGCCACACAGCCGTCATAGGTCAGACCGTGTTCCGCTTTGAGGTCGGGATTGCCCCCCGGTTGGAAATAGAGGTCGTTCAGCGTCGGGTAGCGATAGTTGCGCGTAATCGAGGCCTTAACCACGACATTGCCCTTGCGCGATGCGAGGAAATCGACGAACAGCGCAGGTACCACAGGAGTACATTTGCACCCATAAACATCCCAACGCACCGACGATGCCAGACCCCAACGCTCCGTCGGCCGATAACGCACCGATGCAGTGGCCGACAACTCGAAACGCGCCTGTCGGTAACCTATCGTCGTCTCGTCTGTTGCCTCGCGCCCCAAGGCATCGTCGCGGCTCGATACGAAGTGCTGAACGGCAGAGACCTCGCCCGTTATCATCAACTTGTCGCGCAACGAGTAATCGACGCCGAATCGCCCGAAAGCGGTGTGTACATAACTTTGCGAATGCACGCCATCCACCATTCTGCCGCCATCTCCCGTAACATCGAACAGGTAACGATAGAGCATATCCGTATAGGCATATCCCGCCTTGGCCTCCAATTTGACACTGCCCGCGATACGGCTCCACGATACCGCAGCCCTGACGGTCGATTCGTCCTGCACGGAACGTGTCAGCGAGTTGTCGCGGTAGTCGGTCGCGAGTTTCGGCACACCGCGACGCGACAAAACATACCACACAGCCGCACCGAACCGATTGCCGCTGCGCGAATTGTAATATGCCTCCTGCAAAACATGCAAATCGGAGTAATCGCCGTTGCGATTGACCTCGCGCGGATATTTGCGACCCGTCAGGTTGCCGTTGCCGTCGAACAAAAGTTCCGGCAACTTGGAGTAGTTGGTATAGTGGAAATCGTTGCGCGACGACGAATAGAGCAGCCTTGTCGATACGCTCCACCGCTCACCGCCGTAGGCTATCCGCAGATATTCGTCGAAGGTCGTATATGATGCCGCACCCTGAATATACCGCAACGTAAGCCCCTGCTTCTGTACGGGTCGGTTGTCCAAAATAACCGCACCGCCCAATCCGCCCGATGCGACACCCACGCTACTTGCGCCCGTATAGAGGCTCGCATCGTCTATCAAATAGGCAGGAATCATCGAAAAATCCACCATTCCGAGCATCGGCGAATTGAGTGGCATACCGTTCCACGACACCTGCGTATGCGAAGGAGCCGTACCGCGCACCGAAATCGAAGCCATGCTGCCGCGCCCGTACGATTTGATGAAGGTATTGGTATTCTGCAACATCACATCGCCCAACGACTGCGCTATATTGTCGTGCAACGCCACCGTATCCAACCGTGTCCGTTGCACGCCTATATCCTTCAACAGGCGTTGTCCGCGCACCTCTATCCGCTCTATGTCGATACGTCTGCGCCCATCATCTCCGCTCTCCTGTGCCGACACGGAACATGGCACAACAGCCAACATCAACCAAACCGATATACGAACGAAGCGCATCATAATCTACTCAGCATATTTGAAACAAAACGCCGACGGTATCACGCCCGTTCGGAACGAATCCGTCAATCTTCCCTCCCGCGAATAGCGATACACCGTACCTGCCTGTACATAATCGACCGCATCCGCCACATATATCTCGCCCGAGCGCGCATCGACGGCCAAACCGTAATATATCGTTCCGCGACTCTCTATTATCGGGCTTTCGGGCAACTCGTCGGCATCGACCGACACAGCCCATACGCCATCGTTCAGATAGTAGAGCGTCTGTCCCTCTGCATCCGTACACAGTCGGGAAGGAGCACTACCGCACGGCAGATAAAACATCCGCTCCACACTCTGCGTGGCAGCATCGATGCGGCAGAGTACAGGTTGCGCATCCGCAGCCGAGCCGCCGTTGGAGAGCGTCCACACCTTGCCGTTGCAATCCGCCACAATCGAATCGGGCTGTTTACCCACCCGTATCTCGCGGACAATCTCGTCGGTTTGCGTATCGATGACTATCACCGTATCGTCATACGACCAGCAGGTAACGAACAGATATTGCCCCCACTGCACCATCTGTTCGGTCGAGATATGGCGACCCGTGTCGATATAGCCGACGATGCCCGATGTTTGCGGATTGACGATGGCGATTTTGGCGGCATAAAGGTCGGTAATGTAGGCCTTGTCGGCAGAGACGAAGCAGATGTAGCGAGGCGACACCAAACCGCGAATTATGCCGCGCACCTCGAACGTATCGGGATTCAGCGCATAGACCACGCCCGAATTGTTCACCACCACGTAAGCCGTATCGCCGTACAAGGTCATCGACTGCGCCACGTCGCCCAACTTCGCGCCGTTGGCTCGGAAAAAGACATTGTTCCGGCATTCGCCCGTCGTCGTATCGTAGTATGCGAGCGAGGCATTGCCGTACATGAAGTTGCCCTCGCACAACACGCACACGACCGACGATGCCGACGTATCGAAACGCTCCAATTCGGGTGCGCCATAGTCGATACACCCCGACAGTAGCAACGCCGCAACCGCCAACAGTCTATGTCGCAAACGCACAATCATCGGTTTTTGATTCGGTTGTAATCTTTTATCGCCGTAATCTCCGTCGAGGCCTCGCCCAACCAGCCGCTTTTGGTATTGACGGCCGTCTGTATCTTGACGAAACGCACCGAAGGCAGATGCACGCTCCGACCCTCGCAATCGACGGCATCGGCTATTTTATGGAGCGTATATACGGCACCCGCCGGCAGACCTGCCACTTTGCCGCCATCGACGGCATCGCTACCCAGATTGTCGGCATAGCCCCAATCGTAAGGCGGATTTATCCAATAGGCATCGCCCTCCGTGCCTGCATTCTTGTCGTAATTGCGAGCCGCAAGCCGTGTACCGCGCAACGTATATTCGTCGGCGGCAATCCATTCGGGATAGTAGCAATCGAATCTGTGATATTGCGGCAGATAGTCGATTTCGCCGCTGTTGCCCATGCTGTCGCTCCATTTGACGGGTTGCTTCTTTTCGGTCGGACGATAATAGGTTACCTCGTAGCCGCGTGTCGTACCGTGCGAGGCATAATCCTCGCCGCTCTCGCTGCCGGCTATCTCGTACCACTCGTCATCGGGCAGACCGTTGCCGTTGGTATCGTACATGACCCAAATCACACCCGGTTCGTTGGATTCGGCACGCTGATTGCCGCCTATGGCTATGTTGTAGTCGCCGTCGTTAAGGATGTCGTGGTCGAATCCTGCCACCACATAACCGCCGAATCCGCCCAACGAGAGATACGCCCCGTTTTTCAGCCGTTGTTCGGCATAGGCGACTATTGTGGCAAGGGTAATCTCGCCGCCCGTATGGTCGGCAACAATCTCGTTCACGAACTGCCCGGGTGCAGGCGTGTATTCATAGATACGGTCGAAATCGACTGTACCCGTCTCTCCGTTGCCGCCTCTTTTTATCTCCTCGCCCGAGTTGCACGATGCCAGCACAACCGCCATAGTCGCAACACGGCACAACCGCCAAAATTTCATCATATAGCCATATTTACCGAAAAGGGCATAGGGAACAACACCAATCTGTCGTTCCCGCTGCCCGGGCAAAGCCCTATAACCCTAAACTATCCCGTATAACTCTACTTCTTCTCCTTTGCAACAGTTATGTCGTCGATGGCAAAATATGCAGGGAACATGTGGGTTTTGTACACGCCTTCATCGTTGCCGACCTGTACATCGAAACGCACTTTGTTCACCTCGCCGAGAGATCTCAATTCCCATTTGGTCCAAGTCGTAATACACTCCTTGCCATCCTTGTAGAGATACAACTCTGCCGATGCGCCCTCCGTATCCGTACCTGCCGCATCGCTCGTGATACCCGTTGCGACGATTCTGATATACTCCTTCTCGCCGACGGCATTCGCCTTTCTGACTTTCGCCGTATAAAGCGTGGTAGGGCAGACATAGAGGCTCTCGAAATAGCCCGTACCCTCTGCAAAAAGGATTGACGGACGCGAATCGGAATAGTACTGCAAATCGTTGTAACCGTAGCATACGATGCAGTTTTTGCCCGAATGCGCCTTTGCCGCATAAACAGTCAGTTGCTCGTCCCAAGAGGAATTTGCCTCATAATCGGTGCTGAAATAGTTGGATACCGCACAACCGCCGTTGTAGAATTTTTGTGCGCCCCACGCCTCGTTGAGTTCGCTGTAAAGGCCGGTTGCCTCGTCGTACCACGCATAGCCGTCGCCATAGAGCAGCGGACCGTTGTTCTGTGGGTCATCCACCAGCGCATCCCACTCCGCGCCCTCGAAATCGAGAGTCGCACGCACCAATCCGTCATCCGCACCGCCATCGTCTTTCGAACAGCCTGTGGCCGCAAATGCGAACGCCAAAACCAAAACCGAGTACAAAATTTTCTTCATAATCCTTTTATTTTTTGAGTTAAACATATTGTTTACCCGCATAAAGGGATTATGTGCCAATCTGCTTCTGCCGCATCCGCACAATGCAGATGCACGCAAAGCGCAAAAATCGTTCTGGACCCGTTGATAAAATTGTCGTCCGTCGATTCAACCCGTCCGCCGCAGGCATAAATCCCCAAAATAGCAAGGCAGGTCTTCTGACTTATCCATTTCCGACGCCTTCCCGACCGAAGTCAGTGGCAAAGATTGTCGAAAACACGCTCCGTTGCAACGGAACACAGGACTTACAGCAGCGAGGACTGTTCGGGATTTGCACCCGATTCCCTTTTAATCGGCGCGATGAGCGACATCGCACCGAACCTTTGCATTGCAAAAATATATATTTTTCGGAAAATGTGCAAAAATCGCAACAAATTTTCCGCCACTTCTTTTCTCTCTCTTTTTATCCGCCCTATCGTCGGATTCCGTAAACAGGCAGACCCTTGCGTGTCGAGGCATCGAGCGCAAATGCGACAAATACCAATATCGTAAACGCCACGAGCGACGAGCCGCCATAACTGATAAACGGCAACGGAATACCCATAACCGGCACTATGCCCATAGTCATTCCGACATTCACAAGGGTATGGAACAGCAGTATCGCCGCAACACAATAGCAATACACCCGTCCGAACGGCTCTTGCTGACGGTCGCCCATGCCCATTATTCGCAAAATCAGCGCACCCATGAGCAACAGCACGATAACTGCACCGACAAAGCCTTCCTCCTCGCCTATCGTACAGAATATAAAGTCGGTATGTTTCTCCGGCACAAAATTGTAGCGTATCTGCGTACCCTGCATGTAGCCCTTACCGAAGAATCCGCCCGAGCCTATGGCGATTTTCGACTGATTGACATTGTAGTCGCGGTTGAAATCGCTCGTAAGCCCGAGAAAACTCTCTATGCGGTCTTTCTGATGCGGTTTCAGCACCGAATTGAATATGTAGTCCGACGTAGGCATGAAGGTCATCGACAGGAAAAATATCGCCGTTGAGAGGTAGATGTTGCGCAGATTGTGCCGGTAGGCATACCACAACACGACCACAAGCGACAGCAGCGTTGCGATAAGCAGGCTTTTATAGTATTCGAATCCGTTCGGCAGCACCAAATCGAATACGAGTTTGATGACGATACTGCACAAAAACAGACCTGCCACATACTGCACGCATATTCTCCACCGTCTGTTCATCATCGCCTCCGACAGCACGAAAATAGCGATTAACGCCACCAACAACACCGTCGGCGAGATAAAGAACGAGACGATAAAGAGCAGCGCGATAAATAATATAGGTATGCAAATCCACTTGTTCAGCCCCTCGCGATAGAGTACGAAGAGGAACGAGCCAAGCACAAGTCCCGACCCCGTATCGTTCTGCAAAATGGTTATGCCGAGCGGCAAAAGAATGATGACGGCTATGCGGAATACGTCGCCCGCCTTCGACAACGAGAACGAGTATTCGCTCATCGCCCGAGCCGTGGCAAGGGCTATGGCGATTTTGACAAACTCCATCGGCTGCACGCGCACGCTGCCGAATTCGAACCAAGCCTTTGCACCGTTTACCTCCCTGCCCAACAGAAGCGTCGCAACCAATGCCAAGATGCCGAGCGCATAGGCGTAATAGGCGAATTTGTGCCAAATGCTGCCATCGAGCAGCAACACGACCACGCCGAAAAACCAAGCCACACCGAGCCACATCGCCTGCTTCATATATTTGTGCGACATGTCGAACATGTTTGCGGCAGTCTCGTCCCACGAAGCCGACAATATGGCGGCCAATCCCACCAATGTCAAAGCCGCATACAACATCACGGCAATCCTGTCCACACCTGCGAACATCGTCGTTCCGCCTCTGTTACCGCCCATACCTCGAATAGTTTATCTGCTTGTTTTTCACATAATCGACCAACCAATCGCGCTTGACCTCGCCCGTCAGATACATCTCCTCGATGAGCGAAGCAATAGGTACGGCAGCCGAAGCACCGAAACCTCCGTGTTCGACATATACCGCTATGGCAATGCGCGGATTGTTGCGCGGAGCGAACGAAATGAAGGTCGAGTGGTCTGCACCGCGCGGATTCTGCGCCGTACCCGTCTTGCCGCATACGTCGTAACCCGCCAGACATGCCGTCCGACCCGTACCGCCTTCGGTATTCACGCCTCGCCACATACCCTCGACAATCGGCTCGAAATGACGAGGCTCGACCTTCGTATAGTGCTTTTCGTAAAAACGCGCATCTATCGAATCCCGACCCTCGATGCTGCGCACGATATGCGGGATGTAGTAGTAGCCGCGATTGGCCACAATTGCCGCCAAATTCGCCATCTGCAACGGCGTGCAACCCAACTCGCCCTGTCCGATTGCAAGCGAAAGCACCGTCAGTGCATTCCACGAACGGCGATAAAGTTTGTCGTACGACTCGCGCGTCGGTACCCGACCCCTCTTTTCGCCCAAAAAGTCCGAGCCGAGACGGTCGCCGAAACCGAAACTGCGTACATAGTCGTACCACACCTCGTAGGCATCCTTTACCGAACGGTATTTTTTGTTTTCGAGGATATTGCGGAAGACGTAGCAGAAATAGGCGTTGCACGACGTGGCTATCGCATAGTGCAACCCCAACGGCGACGAATGTTCGTGGCACCCTACGTGTATCTTGCCGTAATTGTAACCATGATTGCACGGATAGATGTTGTGGGTAGTCAGCACACCCTCCTGCAAACCTATCAGCCCGTTTACCAATTTGAAGGTGGACCCGGGTGGATATTCCGACTTCACCGCACGGTTAAACAGCGGTTGGCGCGAATGATTCAACAAGCGCATATAGTTGTTGCTCCTCTCTCGACCCACGAGTTTGTCGGGGTCGAATGTCGGCGACGATACCATGACGAGGATCTCGCCTGTCGAAGGCTCTATGGCAACCACCGCACCGATTTTACCGTCCATCAACTCTTCGGCAAACTGTTGCAGTTTGGCATCGATGGTGCAGACTATCGCCTGCCCGGGTACTGCCGCCTGTAAGACGGTATCACGTTCGCCGTAACGAGCATAGATATCGCGCAGAATCAGGCCTTTTTCGCCTCGCAACACCTTCTCGTATGCAGCCTCCAAACCGGTTATGCCTATATAGTCGCCAACGCCATAGTAGTCGTCGCGCTTGATTATATTTGCCGAGACCTCGCAGACTTCGCCGAGCAGATTGCCGCCTATTTTGCGCGGGTACTGCCGTACCGTTCGCGGTACGGTATAGAGACCTGCCACATACATCTCGTCGATTTGGAGTTTCTCCTCTGCCGAGAGGTATGTCGCTATCTGCACGCCGACACGCGGACGCATGCGGGCATTGGCAAATGCCTGTCGCAGTTTCCGTATGTTGCTTCCCGTTATGCGGCACATTCGCGCCGTATCGAAACCCGTCTTGGGCATATCGCGCCACACCGCCATCAAATCGTAGCACTCCCTGCTCTGCACCAGATACTCACCGTTGCGGTCGAACACCTCGCCGCGAGGCGGATATTTGACCTCGCAACGCAGAAAGTTGTTACGCGCCATCTCGTCGTAACGTTTGTCGAAAAGTTGAATGTAGCCGAGCCGCAGAATCAGACAGACGAAAACAATCAAAACCACTGTCCGCAGGATAAGGGCGCGTTTAGGCAGTTGTCCGTTGTCCGTCATCATGATTTGCACGACAATTTAGGCGTGAATATGTAAATCAAAAGGTAGGCAATCGCGAGCGATACCGCCGTACTGCACAGCAGACGGGCTATGAAGAAACCGATGTTGTTGAACGAAAGCCACTCCATCGAAAAGAAAATCGTCTCGTGCAGCGACATCGTAACTATCGTATAGCGATGAAAGCGGAATCGGCCCAACCGCTCCGCACTCGGCACGCCCTCGATTTTGACCAGACCCGACAAATCGGCAGTCAGGTGCAGAATCGAACGGCGGAAAAAGGCTACGGGCAAGGTAGCGAGAGTATTCAATCCCTCGACCCCCATGGTGGCATCCATCGACAAGCCGAGAGCCAAGCCGACCATAAGCATCGCGAATTGCGAGGTTTCGAGCGGCATCATCACTATCAGCACCGCATATACCACAGGTGCAGCATACACGCTCACGGAGATATGGTTCAGCACCAAAATCTGCAATGCGACCACCACCGCAAAAAATAATATGTATGCGCCTTTGTTTTTCATCTCTGTTGTCTGTCTCCTCTGCTGTTCGGCTCAAAAGCGGTCATCTGCCCACCATACGTCCTCCATTGCGCCACGTCGTTATTCCGCTCCCCATGCGGGTTTGGGCTTGCTCTCCAAGTCGCGTACCTCGTCTGCCGCCGTATTGTTCACAAGCACCACATTGCGCAAGCGGGCAATATCGGCAGCCAACCGCACGCGGGCTTTGTAGGTCGTCTGCGACGCATTCAGCGAGAAACTCTCGATGCTGCCTATCGTAAGTCCCTCCGGAAAATAGTGCGAAAATCCCGTCGTAACCACCATATCGCCCTCTTTGATGTCGGCATATTTCGACACCTCGTCGAAATCTGCAACCGCCGAATCGCCGCCCTGCCAACGCACGAGACCCGAATTGCCATCGGTCGCAAGTCGCCCGCTCGTGCGCATGTCGGTATTGAGCAACGTCATCGCCACGGCAAAATTATCCGAGCAGTTCACCACATACCCGACCACATAACCTTCGGGCGAAAGCACCGCCATCTCTGTACGGACACCGTTATTGATGCCCTTGTCGATTGTTATGAAGTTCTGCGGATGATTTATCGAATTGGCTATTACCCCCGCAGCGATATATTCGTATTGGTGCATCATCTCTGCAACGCTGTCGGTCTGCACCGGCAACATCTCGCGACAGATGTCGAGTCGGTTTTCCAATTCGGCTATTCGTGCCGTCAAACGCACGTTCTCCTTGCGCAGCGAAAAGTAGTACGACACGTCGCCGAACGCCTTGTACACGCCGCCGAACACGCTATTCGAGAAGGCGAGTAACCGCGATTGGGTGTAAGGAGTGGAATAGGCGTATGCGCGTATGGCGACAATCTCCAATACAATGAAAATTATCGCCACATACGTCTTTCTTATGAAATAGAGCAGTCTGTACATTACACCCTCTCCTTTTTATCGCATAAACCGACGGCACTCCACTCCGCAAAGAGCGTGTACCGCCCTATATTTCGCCATGCGTGTTGCCCTGCGTGCCGCCCTCCTTTATCCCGCAATGCGTGCCATCCTGTATGCCACCCTGCGTACGGCCTCCCGCTATACGTGGCGGAGCAGGAACGAGAAGCGGTTGATGTTTTTCAATGCCAAATTCGTGCCGCGCACTATCGCACGCAACGGGTCTTCGGCAATATGGAAAGGTATGCCCGTCTTTTCCGACAGACGGCGATCCAAGCCCTTGATAAGCGCACCGCCACCTGCCAAATAGATACCGTTGCGATATACGTCCGAGTACAACTCCGGCGGCATGGACTCCAACACCTTCATCAACGCATCATCCAATTTGACCAGCGACTGTTCGAGCGCATACGAGATTTCGTTGTAGTTGAGCGACACCGTTTGCGGCAAAGCAGTCAGGATGCTCGAACCGGTAATGACATACTCCTCAGGCTCCTCGTCGAGTTGCGAAACTGCTGCGCCGATTTTGCATTTGATGTCCTCTGCCGTGCGGATGCCGATATTGATGTTGTGCTGCTGACGCACATAATCCTTGATGTTCTCGGTAAATACGTCGCCTGCCACGTTTATCGACTGCGAGCAGACTATGCCGCCGAGCGATATGCAGGCTATCTCCGACGTACCGCCGCCAATGTCGATAACCATGTTGCCCTCAGGTTCCTCGACATCCAAGCCCGCTCCCAATGCGGCAGCCATAGGTTCGAATATCATGGCAACCTCGCGTGCGCCCGCATGTTCTGCCGATTCGCGCACCGCACGGGTATCGACATTGGTCGAGCCGGACGGAATGCAGATGACCATTTTGAGCGAAGGAGCGAAGAGGGAACCCGCCGTGCGGATTTTGCTTATCATGCCGCGCAACATCAATTCCGTTGCCGTGTAGTCGGCAATCACGCCGTCTTTGAGAGGTCGGATGGTACGGATGTTCTGATTGGTCTTACCCTCCATCAACTTCGCCTCCTTGCCGACGGCTATACATTTGTTCGACATCACGTCTATCGCCACAATCGACGGCTCATCGACAACCACCTTGTCGTTGTGCACTATCAGAGTATTGGCTGTACCGAGGTCGATAGCCAACTCCTGTGTCAATGAAAACAATCCCATAACTTATGTTCTTTATTATTAAATTCAGCCCTTTAACCACGCTGTGGCAATGCCGTAATCCGCAATGCCGCGTTCTGCACAAAGGTATGAAAAAGATGAATAACTTTGCTGCTTTTATCCGAAAAAATAATTAACTTTGACAAAGATTGAGGAGTTTGCTTTTCGACGGGTCGGAAGGCCGCAAAAGGCAGGAGGGCAAAAAGTCGGAAAGGCGACAAACGGAACAAGGGAGAATTTTTGCATAAACAAAACTATAAAGTCTATGGGAACAATCAAATTTGATGCCTCGAAATGCGGCATCGCAATCTCCGACACACTGAAAAAAAGTGCAACGGAAGCCAACGAACTGCTCCATGCAGGTACGGGTGCAGGCAACGATTTTTTGGGATGGATAACTCTGCCGTCGTCGGTCGGCGAAGCCGACATCGAGGCTATCGAGCGGCAGGCAGCAGCCCTGCGCGAAAGAGCCGAAGTGGTAATCTGCATCGGCATCGGCGGCTCGTATCTGGGTGCGAAGGCGGTATTGGATGCAATGAGTGATTCGTTCGAATTGTTGCACGCAACGCACCGCCATCCGATTGTGCTGTTCGCAGGTCAGAACATCTCGGAGGATTATATGGCAGAGATGATGGCAGCCCTCAAAGACCGCTCCATCGCTGCTATTGTCATATCGAAATCGGGTACCACGACCGAGCCCGCCATTGCATTCCGCATAGTCAAGGCGGAAATCGAACGCCGCTACGGCAAGGAGGAGGCGAAGCATCGCATAGTCGCCATTACCGACAAGGCTCGCGGTGCGCTCAAAACATTGGCCGACAACGAAGGCTACCCTGCATTCGTCATTCCCGATAATGTCGGAGGGCGTTATTCGGTACTCACTCCCGTAGGATTGCTGCCGTTGGCTGTCGGAGGCGTAGACATCAAGGCCTTGTTGGCAGGTGCGCAGGAGATGGAGAGAGCCACAGCCGCAGGCGTCGGTTACGAGCAGAACATCGCCGCACAGTATGCTGCTGTGCGCAATGCACTCTACCGCGCAGGCAAGAAAATCGAAATTCTCGGTTCATACGAGCCGAAATTGCAGAATATCAACGAGTGGTGGAAACAACTCTACGGCGAGAGCGAAGGCAAGGATGGCAAGGGCATCTTCCCTGCAAGCGTTACGCTGACTGCCGACCTGCACTCGATGGGTCAGTATATTCAGGATGGCGAACGCACGATGTTCGAGACGATAATATCGGTTGCCGAACCTGCCCACGAGGTGCGCGTGGAGAGCGACGAGGAGAATCTCGACGGTTTGAACTATCTCGCCGGCAAGCGGATGAACGAAATCAACAAGATGGCGGAACTCGGCGTATGTCTGGCGCATGTGGACGGAGGAGTACCGAATCTGCGGGTAGAGATTCCGCAAATCGACGCTCACTCGATAGGTGCGCTGATATATTTCTTCGAGAAGGCTTGCGGCATAAGCGGTTATCTGTTGGGTGTCAATCCGTTCAACCAACCGGGTGTCGAGGCGTACAAAAAGAATATGTTTGCACTGCTCGAAAAACCGGGTTACGAGGAGCAGACGAAGGCAATCAAGGCAAAACTTTAACACAGCCTTTGCAAACCATATCGGAACAGACATACAAGAAGCGTCGATTCTGCCCTGCTGTTCATGTCGAAGGAGTACACGATTTCCCAAGACCCCGAAAAGCAGATTCAAAGTTGTGTCCCGCACTTTTTGTATGCACACTTTCAAACACAACACCCTCTTTCGGGACAGAGGAACAAAAAACCAAACAAAAACATGAAGAATTTTTTTTGCTTTTTGGCTCTAATAGGCATCACCTCGACAACGGTGGCGCAGCCTGTCAAAATCAACAACGGACAAAGCATCAGCATTAGAACGACGAAAGCGGTATCGAGCAAATCCAAAAATCCCGATGTTACGGCGATCGTCGATCGCGACGTAAAGGATATTACGGGCGAGAAGGTATTGATTCGTCGCGGAACGCCTGTGGAACTCGCCCTCGATACACAGAAGGCGAAGGGTGTCGGCAAACCGGGCAGCATCGACATTTCGCTCTTATCGACGACAGCCGTCGATGGCCAGAGAATCGCACTGCTCGGAGGCATCAACTGCGAGGGGGACGATTGCGAAGGTGCTGCTCTCGGCTGCGGATTGGGACTCGGACTGACCGTATTGTTTCCGTTCGGATTCTTCTTTCTCTGCATGAAGGGCGAGAACGTCAAGATTCCGGCAAACACCATTATTCCGAACGTGGTCATCAACGACAACTATCTGATACGCGTGGAGGAGTAACAGACGCTGAAACAGACAAAAAAAGAGCGGGATACAAATGTGTCCCGCTCTCTTGTTGTGTCGAAAAATTATTTGTTTTCCTCTGCCGGTGCTGCCTCTTCGGTTACAGGGTCCTGTGTCAGTACAGGCTCCTCGTAAGGCTTCACGTCGATTAACTCAACGGTAAATTCGAGAGCCTCGTTAGGGCCGATTGCACGACCTGCGCCGTGCGAACCGTAAGCAAGGTCGGACGGGATGTAAAGCACGATTTTACCGCCTTTGCCGACGAGTTTCATACCCTCGGTCCAACCCTTGATAACGCGGTCGAGAGGGAATTCGACTGTCTCGACCGACTTCAACTCCTCTTCGAATTGAGCCAGACGCTCGTTCTTCTCCTGCTCGTCCAACTCCTTGTTGTTCTTGGTCTCGGCAATACGCTCCTCGACCTCCTCGACACGCTTGTAGGAGGAGTCGAAAATCTCGCCCTCTTTGGTTTTGCCCTCATATTTGACAACGACCACGTCGCGATCATCCTTAGCAATAAGTTCCTTGTCGCCCGCCTTTATGACTTTATAGAGCAGACCGCTCTCGGTCTTCTTTACGCCCCATTTCTTCTCAATCTTGACAAGCCAATCGTTGGACTCTTTCAGCAACTGTGCGGGACGAACCACCATAAAGTAGTGTTGGAGGAAATTCTGCACATCCTGCTCTGCAATCTCGCCGGCACCCTCGTAGGCATCGTTGAAGCCTTTGGTAAGCCAATAGGTTTGGAGCGGCAGTTTGCTGTTGCGGACATTGCAACCGATGTCGTTACCGAAGGCATAGGAGATGTTGTCGCACTCCTCGGCACTCTCGAACATCACCGACTTATCGACAACCACGGTCGAATCTTCGGCTGCTGCCTTGCGCTGCTCGTCCAATTTCGCCAAACGCTCGTTGCGCTTGTTCATAAAGTAGTCGCGCAGCAAATCGACGGCCTCCTCCTGCTTCTGCGAAGCCTTATTCAATGCGCCCTCCTCGATACCCTTCTTGACGAGGTCGATATTGAACGGGATATCGGACATCTCGCCGCTGACACCGAAACCGATGTTCTCGCCGAGGCAATACGACAACGAGTCGATGTGCGATTTGTTGCCAACAGTAACGTTTCCGCTCTTGGAGGAGCAGGAAACTACCGCAACGGCACACGCAAGAGCCAATGCGGCAAAAAAGATTTTTTTCATAACGTTTAACATTTTATGTTGTTTATCAATCGTTTGTCTTTACGCAGACGTGCAAAGTTAATAATTTTATTCTAACGGCGGTTGCCATTGCTGTAATAATCTATGTCGAGTATCTCCACCGAGTAGCGGAGCAGTTGGTCGGGAGCGATGCCCAATTCGGCATTTCCCGCCGTATCGTATGCCGTTTTGGAGGGCAGCCAAGCGTCGAAACTGCCACCGTTGCCCGCAGCCTTGACCACATCCTGCAAACCATCGACCAACTCGCGATATGCCGTGCGCAAAGTATCGATACCGCGAATCGTATCGCCCTCAACGTTGAGAATCGTATATGCAATCCTCACCGTATCGCGCCCCGTCATCGTCTGGACGCTCTGGTCGCCCAATCGGACTATTTTATAGGTAACGCCGTTGCGCATACGGACATAGGAGCGGTCGGTTTTGCTCAAATCCGCAAGGAACCGTTCCTGATAAGCCCGAGCCTTCTCGTGGACGAAGTAGGTCTTTTGGGCAAGCAGATAGTCGCGCCCCTCCTCGATTGACATCCGCTGTTCGCCGTTGAAGACATCGCGAATGGCGGCACACACGGCATCGACGTTGAGCGTGGAGTCCATCGCAACGAGATTCAGACCGACATTCAGACCGATAACATAGGCTATCGAATCGGCGTCGGTCGCCATTTTGCCGTTGCCTTTGCCGCAACCGAACAGCATTGAGCCGAAGAGCAGCACGACAGATAAATATATCACAATCCGTTTCATAACAATCTACTTTTTCAACACGGCGCAACACAACTTCGCCAACAGACGCGCACCTGCAACCGCATCGATGTTGTTTTCGAATTTCGGCACTATGCCCGTCATGTCAAACCCGACAATCTCGCGCCCCGATGCCGCAAGGCGGTTTATCAAAAATACCGTCTCATTGAACGACAGACCGCCTGCAACAGGCTGTTTGGAGTGCGGGAAGCAATCGAGCGACAAAGCCGCAACATCGACCGAAACATAGACTTTGTGTGGCAAACGGGCGATTATCGTATCGCAAATCGCCGACCACGATTCGCCACCGAAATGTCTCGACACCAAATCGTCCATCAAAAAGAGCGCAATGCGGTTGTCGGCACCCGTGTGTGCGTATTCGTCGCTGCCGACATCGCGCACACCCACCTGCACCATGCAGCCGACCGACGGAATCTCCTCCATGATGTTGCGGGCGGCAGAGAGGTGGGAGTATTCGAACAGACTCTCGGAAGGCAGGTGCATGTCGCAAAAGGCATCGATGTACAACACGCCTATTTCGCCCTCGTGTGCCGCCACAGCCTCGATTGCACCAAATCCCACCGTATGGTCGCCGCCAATTATGCCGACTTTTTTGCCCGCTGCAAGCCAATGGGCGGTTTGGGTACGGATGCTCTCGTGCATCTGCACAAAGCCCTCGTTGATGCGAGCCACCTTGCGCGAAAAGTACTCGCCCGCAAGCACGCCGCCATCTTCGACATGGGAGATTACCTTCTCCGCATCAGCCCCGAGCCGTTGCGAATTTTCCTGAATGTCGTAATCTATCGGAGCAGTCGCAATTTTGCCGCCGAACGAAAAGCCCGACGAGGCATCGAACTCCGCAATGTGTGCCGAAGAGTCGATAATGGCGTCGGGCGCGTATGCCGAACCTTCGCCCGATGCCGACGTTACGCCCCACGGAGCCGACACCAACACCAACTCCGCGTCTTCGGGCGATGTCATGTCGCGGAAATAGCAGCCGCTGTCGCCCGAATCGGTACCAAGTCTGAAAAAGTTTATCTCCATAGCGAGCCTAATTTGCCACAAATTTAGAAAAAATAATTGCAATTTGCCGTAAATTGGTGCGATTACTCGTTATATTTGTACGAATTTTGAAACGTGCAAAATGAAAATCGTTGCAGACAAGGCGATACCGTTTTTGGAGGAGGTCTTCGAGCCGTATGCTGATACGGTGCGCAAGGAGGGCAGGTTAATCGGACACGACGACATTCGGGATGCCGATGCGCTCATCGTCCGCACGCGCACCAAATGCGATGCCGAACTGCTCGACCGCACAAATATCAAATTCATCGCCACGGCCACCATCGGCTTCGACCACATCGACCTCGAATACTGCCGCACTCACGGCATAGGTGTCGCTACTGCGGCAGGATGCAATGCACGGGGAGTGTTGCAATGGGTTGCCGCAACCCTCGTCGCTTTGGCACGCCGTTTCGGTTTCAGCCCGCAGGAGAAGGTTTTGGGAATAGTCGGAGTAGGTAACGTCGGACGATTGGTCAAAGAGTATGCCGAATCGTGGGGATTTCGCACCATCTGCTGCGACCCTCCGCGACAAGAGAGGGAGCATCTCGATTTCGTGGCACTCGACAAGGTGTTGCGACAAGCCGACATCGTTACGCTGCACGTTCCGTCCGACGCATCGACCCGCCACATGATAGACAGAGAGGCTTTGGCACTTATGCGCGACGATGCCGTATTGATAAATGCGGCGCGAGGCGAGGTGGTCGATACTCAGGCACTCGTCGAAAGCGGCCGCCTTTGTGCGGCAGATGTTTGGGAGAACGAGCCCGACATCGACCGTCGGCTGTTGGCAAAGGCTTTGGTTGCGACACCGCACATTGCAGGCTATTCGTTGCAGGGCAAGGCGAACGCTTCGTCGATGGCAGTCCGTGCCGTTGCCGAGCGATTCTCGCTGCCGCTGACGGAGTGGTATCCTGCCGGCATAGAGCGCACCGTACCGCGCAAAATCACATGGGAACGGTTGTGCGCGACAATCGACCGTTATTGCGACATTGCGACCGAGAGCGAGCAACTGCGATGCCGTCCACAGGATTTCGAGGCGTTGCGCAACGGCTATATATATCGCGAGGAGTACTTTTAGCGGACTTTTTACTATCTTTGCAGCGTGCAGCAGATGTAGCGATGCACAAAACAGATTATGTTCAGCATGTTACGATACATATCGTTTTTCTTCGGCGAGGAACGCTCCCATAAATTGGCTGTCGCCCTGTTGCGGTTGGCAGACAAAACGCCTTGTTGCAAATGGCTGTTGCGCAAATGTTACGCCGTGGAGCATCCGTCGTTGGAGCGCGAAGTGTTCGGACTGCATTTCAAGAATCCCGTCGGCATGGCTGCGGGATTCGACCGCAACGGCGAGATATTCAACTCGCTCGATGCACTCGGATTCGGATTCGTCGAAATCGGTACGGTAACGCCGTTGCCGCAACAAGGCAACCCGCGACCCCGTGTGTTCCGATTGCCCGACGATGGCGCGATACTCAACCGCATCGGTTTGGCAAGCAAGGGTTTGGAGCGAGTCATCTGCAATCTGCGCCACCCGCACAAGGGGATAGTTATAGGCTGCAACATAGGCAAAAATTCTGTAACGCCGACCGACGATGCGGCGCAGGATTATCTGCGCGTATTCCGCAATCTCTATCAGTATGCCGACTACTTTACGGTAAACGTAAGTTACAACACCACCTTCAAGCAGTATGTTCCACGCACCCGCGAGAGCGTCTCCAAAATTTTGGACCCGCTCTTCGATTTCAGACGCGGACAGAATCAGTATCGCCCGATATTGCTCAAAATATCGCCCGATTTGACGGATGCGGAGATAGACACGATGACCGATATTATGATGGATACACCGTTGGACGGCATTGTCGCAACCAACGCCACCACCAAACCTGCGGGGTTGAAAACTGCGGGCGATACGCTCAAACGCATCGGCAACGGTGCCGTGAGCGGAAAGCCGCTGACAAAACGAGCCATCGAGGTCGTGCGACGGATTCACGAACGCAGTCGGGGAACCTATCCAATAATCGGTTCGGGCGGTCTGATGACGGCTGACGAGGTCAAGGCGATGCTCGATGCCGGCGCAACGTTGGTGCAGATTTATACGGGCTATGTCTATAACGGTGCGCGATTCGTGGGCGATATATGCCGTTCGCTGACCGAAAAAGAGAACAACGAGTCGGAGAGCAAGTCCGACACCTCGATATGAAATCCGAAATCATAACCATCGGCGACGAGATTCTGATAGGTCAGATTCTCGACACTAACTCGCAATACATCTCACAGGCTCTCAACCGTGCGGGAATTACCGTCGGCGAACGCACTTCGATAGGAGACGATGCGGTGCAAATCATCGAGGCACTCGACCACGCACTGCACGACTACGACATCGTAATCATCACGGGCGGTCTCGGGCCGACAAAGGACGACATTACCAAACATACGCTGACACGTTATTTCGGCTCGCAATTGAGATACGATGAGCAGGTAGCCGACCATGTTCGCACTCTGCTTGCACGACGCGGCATCGCATTCAACGACCTCAATCGGGGACAGGCTATGGTGCCGGAGTGTTGCACGGTGCTGTTCAACGCCCACGGCA
The DNA here is from genome assembly GCA_945494785.1 of uncultured Alistipes sp. Taxonomy (GTDB): domain Bacteria; phylum Bacteroidota; class Bacteroidia; order Bacteroidales; family Rikenellaceae; genus Alistipes. Next base: position 7,720 of record CALYVN010000009.1, on the reverse strand, counting down.
CAGCCCCGGGTATGTGGTTCGAGCGCAAAGGCAAGGTGGTGGTATCGCTCCCCGGTGTGCCGTTCGAGATGAAGCACTTGATGGAGGACGAAGTGATGCCGCGTCTGCACAAACGGTTTGCATTGCGGGCGATTGTGCATCGCACGATGATTACTTCGGGAATTGCCGAGTCGATGCTTGCCGAGCGCATTGCGGAGTGGGAGAATGCTTTGCCGAAGGGGTTGAAACTCGCCTATCTGCCTGCGCCGAATGTGGTAAGGTTGCGATTGTCGGCATACGAGGTCGATGGCGAGAGCGTAAGAGCAGAGATAGACCGCGAATTCGAAAAGTTGTATGCGATAATACCTGCCAACATCGTCGGATTCGAGCAGGCCTCGATGCAGGAGTTGGTACATAACCGCCTTATCGAGCGCAAGCAGACGCTGGCTGTGGCGGAGAGTTGCACGGGCGGTGCGATAGCCTCGCTGTTCACGGCACAGGCAGGTGCGTCGCAATACTTTTTATGCGGTGTGGTGTCGTATTCCAACGAGGCGAAAGCGGAGGTGTTGGGAGTCAATCCCGACGACATAAAGCAGTACGGAGCGGTATCGGAGCAGGTTGCCCGACAGATGGCCGAAGGTGCAAAGAGGGTGGCGCATGCCGATTTTGCCGTATCGACCACGGGAATAGCAGGACCGACGGGAGGCACGGCACAAAAGCCTGTCGGCACGGTCTGGATAGGCATAGCGACGCCCGAGAGGAGTTTTGCCGTATTGCGCGACTGCGGAACAGACCGCTCGCAAATAATCTCGCGGGCTTCGGCATACGCCGTTGCACTGCTCTATGAGCAGTTGCACTGATGCCTCACCGAGCCTCCGACAACGAAAAAACGGACAAGGACATTGCGATTTAAGAATTTATTACTATATTTGCATCCCATATCGGGGATAAATTAAAAATTCATCAACAATGAAAGTCTGCGAAATTACAGGAAAAGTGGCTGTTGTGGGAAACAATGTTTCGCACTCCAACCTCAAAACCAAGCGCAAGTTTTCGCCTAATTTGAAGACTAAGCGTTTCTGGTCGGAGGAGGAAGGCCGTTGGATTACCTTGAAGGTCTCCACTTCCGGAATCAAAACAATCAACAAAAAGGGTCTTGCTGCCGCTCTCAAAGACGCTGTCGCACCCAAGAAAATTTACTAAAAACCGTTAAGCAACAATGGCAAAGAAAGGTAACCGTGTTCAGGTGATTCTCGAATGCACCGAACAAAAAGAGAGTGGCGTACCGGGAATGTCCCGCTATATCACCACCAAAAACAAGAAGAATACCCCTGACCGTTTGGAGCGTAAAAAGTACAATCCTTATTTGAAGCGGGTAACTGTACATCGTGAAATCAAATAAAAAGTGAGTTATGGCAAAGAAAGTAGTCGCAACCCTGAAAACCGGCGTTGGTAAGCAGTTTACCAAGTGCATCAAGATGGTTAAGTCGGAGAAGACCGGTGCCTATGTATTCAAAGAGGCAATCGTACCGAACGACCAAGTACAGGAGTTTATGAAATAGTTGCATAAACGACGATATTTGTGGCTAAGGAGTATTCCTTAACACAAAAGGCTTCCCGAAAGGAAGCCTTTTGTGTTAGGTAGGTGCAACAATTACTCGGAGCAAGGAACGGAAAGGTAACGGCAGATAGGTTGTCTGTTTTTTTTTCTTTTACTTGTTACCTATCCCCCTAAATACCCCTTTGAGCCTTTGGCTCTTCTGCTTTGGCGGCTCGGCAATAAATAAATTTATTGCACTCTCCTGTCGCCACAGTTCTGTAAAGGGGGACTTTGTCCGAAAGGAAGCCTTTTGTGTTGTACAACCTTAATATCCTTAAAGGCTCCCAGGTTGCTAAACTTTCCAGGTCGAGGTATCGTCCATCCGCCAAAAAAGATCAGCCGCACTTTTTGGTGCGGCTGACTGCTTATAGAGAATATGTTCCTCCTTGCGGATTATTTCTTCTCCAACTGTGCCTTCAACTCGGCCAGACCGGCGATATCGCCCAAAGTGGTCTTCTCGACCGAAGCCTGAATCTTCTTGACCGAAGACTTGGTAGCCTCGGCAGCAGCCTTCTTCTCGGCCTTGTCGGCAGCAGCCTCTGCACGCTTTGCATCGTCGAAGATGCGGGTGTGCGAAAGGGTGATGCGCTTGGTTGCCTTGGAGAACTCGATAACCTTGAAATCGGCGGTCTCGCCTGCCTTCAAAGTCGTACCGTCCTCCTTAACCAACTGACGTGCCGGAGCGAAGCCCTCGACATTCTCGGCAAGCGACACAACTGCGCCCTTGTCGGTCAGTTCGACAATCTTGCCCGCGTGAACAGTATCGACAGCGAACTGCTCCTCGATTGCGTTCCACGGATTCTCCTCCAACTGTTTGTGGCCAAGGCTCAAACGACGGTTCTCCTTGTCGATTTCGAGAACGATTACGTCGATATCGGCACCGACTTGGGTAAATTCGCCCGGGTGCTTAACCTTCTTGGTCCACGAGAGGTCGGAGATATGAATCAAACCGTCGATGCCCTCCTCAATCTCGACGAATACGCCGAAATTGGTAAAGTTGCGCACTTTGGCAGTGCATTTGGTACCGACAGGATATTTCTGCTCGATGTTCTCCCATGGGTCTGCGGTCAGTTGCTTGATGCCGAGCGACATCTTGCGCTCTGCACGGTCGAGAGTCAGAATAACTGCCTCAACCTCGTCGCCAACCTTCAAGAAATCTTGTGCCGAACGCAGGTGCTGGCTCCACGACATCTCCGAAACGTGAATCAGACCCTCTACACCCGGTGCAATCTCGACGAATGCGCCGTAATCGGCCATAACGACAACCTTGCCCTTAACTTTGTCACCGACTTTGAGGTTGGCATCCAAAGACTCCCAAGGGTGCGGAACGAGTTGCTTCAAGCCGAGAGCGATACGCTTCTTGTTCTCGTCGAAATCGAGAATAACGACTTGCAGTTTCTCGTCGAGATGTACAATCTCCTCCGGATGATTGACACGACCCCACGAAAGGTCGGTGATGTGAATGAGACCATCGACACCGCCAAGGTCGATGAACACACCGTAAGAGGTGATGTTCTTGACCGTACCTTCGAGAATCTGTCCCTTCTCCAACTTGGACATGATAATCTCCTTCTGTGCCTCCAACTCGGCCTCGATAAGAGCCTTGTGGGAAACGACTACATTGCGGAACTCCTGATTTATCTTGACAACCTTGAATTCCATCGTCTTATCGACATATACATCGTAATCGCGGATAGGCTTTACGTCGATTTGCGAACCCGGCAGGAACGCTTCGATGCCGAATACATCGACAATCATACCGCCCTTGGTGCGGCACTTGACATAACCCTTGATGATTTCGTCGTTGGCCAAAGCCTCATTGACGCGATCCCACGATTTGAGTTGGCGAGCCTTCTTGTGCGAGAGCAGCAGTTGGCCGACCTTGTCCTCAACCGATTCTACATAAACTTCGACTTTGTCGCCGACCTTCAATTCGGCATTGTAGCGGAACTCCGATGCAGGAATCACGCCTTCGCTTTTGTAGCCGATATTTACGATTACCTCGCGCTTGTTGATTTCGGTTACCGTACCCTCGACCGTTTCGCCGACTGCGATGTTGGACATCGATTTGCCGTACTCCTCGGCAATCTGCTCTTTCGGCTGGTCGTACAGATTCGACTCGCTCTCAAACGCGCTCCAATCGAAATTCTCGTTTGCTACCTTTACATTGTTCTCCATTGTGGAAAAATTTTTGCGATACAATCGCCCGTTAAAAAGTTAATAATTCTGTTCGCTTCCGCGCCCTTTAATGCACGAGAGTCTGCAAAGTTACACATTTTTCGGGAATTGGCAATTTTTTATGTATTATATCGAATTAAAATATGTATAATTAAACATATTCAAGACATGGGCTCCTCAAAACAAACAAAAAAACGGAGGAAGAGCGAATCTTCCTCCGCGCACAAAAACATTAACCAATTATCAAAAACTTATTTTTTGATAGTTACAATGAATGTTTCCGTCTTTTCGCCGAGCCAATACTTAATTCTGGCTTCGATTTTAACATTGATATCGCGCAAAAGCATAGAACCGCCTGCTCCATTGTATTCAAGTTGTCCTTGCTGATTAATTGCAAATCCGTCAAAACCGTCATTATCCATAATCTTGAAGTTGACTCCATCTACATATTGATAACCATCCAACGGCTGCGTTGCAAATACGGTAGAGAACACGCCTTTGTCTGTTGCGAGTTTGCTATCCTCAGTTATCCACTGATTTTGGGATTTATCTGCATCAACAATCGACAGACCCTCAAACAGATTGGCATTTACAGACACGCTCTCATCGGCATTAATGACATACGCCGTTGCAATATCGTCATGCTCAAATTTTTGTATAGGATCGCCCGTAACAATCTTAAATTCAGTCTCTGCGACATTGATTTTGCGTGCGCCGAGTCCTATGTATGCCAGAACCTCAACCTCGCGTTCGGTTGTAACACCATTATTCCATTCAATCTTAGGGTTATGAGTATCATCCACATTTACATTGGCGTAATACTTGCCGTTTTCGCCATCATTATCTTTCGATATCTTCTTGAAATAGAGTTGAGCATCCTCGAATGCATCGGCTTTCCAGCTAAAATAGTTGGCAATCTCCGACTTGGTCTCTACCGTCCATTTTGCAACGCCATCAACCTCGGAGATACGACCCAGTGCCTTGACCTCGCCATCCTTGATGTAAAGATCCTTTGCCACCATCTCGAATACAGAAGATGTCGGCAGAACAACATTGTAAGTTGCTACAACTTCCACATTCTGACCATACCACGTTGTCATCTTCCATATCTGACGGAAACTGTCGCCATCTGCTTCGATAGCATCTTTTGCAATCGAACCGGAGATGGTAGCATCAGGAGTTTCGGCAGGAGCGACTGCAATGACCGGTTCAATAACCAAACTGCTGAAAGTACCGTTAACAACAGCATCGTAATCTTTTGTCTCGACATTGTAACGGTTATCCGTCGTTGCAGGCATAATCAATAAAGCATCGTTTCCATTACCCTCGTCATTTTTACCTCGTTGCAACATCGCACTCTGGAACTCGGCAGCATCGTCAAATCCGTAAGGGTATTTAGTATAAACATCCGCAAGTTTGACAATAGCAGAAGCGTCTGCCCAACCCATAGGAACCATAATCTCCTCTTTAATGTCGGCAGGCACGGCTCCGAGAGCAACAGTTCCCTTTACAGTATATTCTGCAATATCGTGAGTATAAACGTACTCAACATTGTATGTCTTGCCCCACTCGTAAGAAGCTGCGTCTAATGAAACATACAGAATCAAATCATCGCCATCTGTCTTTGCAGATATTTTCACAGGAATATCCACGCCGTTCTCTTGATTCTTGACGCATGTGCCCGTATTTATAATCTTTTCAAATAATGCCCGCGAAATGCCCGCTTCATCTACCGAAACAGCAACTTCGCCAAAATTATCGGAAAGGATTGCAGGTCTAGGTTGCAACTCATAATATCCGCCCATGTCGGACTGCTGCAACATAAGCCATTTATAACTCCACGGCATCTGCAAATCGCCGAACACGAATGTTGCACGAATGCGACCTACGATATATTTCGAAATAATAGAAACCGGATTTGCATATGTTTCGCCAACCTTAACTCGGAATTGTGCAGTGGCAACCACATTGTTGTCCACATTGGCATCATCAAGATTTTTTGCAAACGCAACAGTGAACGCATTCGCAGGGAAATCGACAAACTCCGACTCGGCAGGGTTCACAATCTCGAACACATCCGATGCAGGCGTAGCCACAGTAGCCACTTTATACTGTACCGAACCGAAATCGATGCCTACAAGACCTCTCAAATCCGATAATTCATATCTGTCTTCACCTATTTTTGCAATAATGTGTGCATCCTCAAAGGGCTTAACGAGACTATTCTCTTTCGGCGTATTCCATGGCATTTGGTGTACTTCCTCGACATTTTCTATTTCGAACTCGACAGCCTTATAATCGGCCACAGCACCTGCTACGACACCTGCATAATCAGATACCACATCGTTTTCGAGCAAGCAGTCCTCTTCGCCGCGCACCTTGTTGTTGATTTTGAGGGCAACATTTACGGATGTACCGGCAGGGCAATCCTTAATTGTTGCCATAATCTCAATTGTTCCGATCTCTTCGCCGGCTTTTATCGAATTGATTTGAGCCGATGGTGCAGTAGCGCGGGTCTTCGCCTCCTTAACCAAAAGTTGAACGGCATCAGCACCTGCTGCAACCATTGTCTCTGCAATAGAAGCGGGAGCAATTCGATACACAAGTTTCACGCTATTGCCTACAACCTGACCATCCACCGTGTATGTAGTCAAATCGAACGATCCGTCGGTGTACTCCGGAACAGATACAATCGACTGAATTTGTGCAGCCAAGTCTTTCTGCAAAGCATCTATTCTTTTATTGGAAGCCTCTATGCCATTATAAAGGGCTTGAATAGCTGATTTCAAATCTGCGACATTCGTAATTTTATAGTGGTTATCCTCATCGGATGCCGCTGCAATAGCCGCATCTATAGAGGCGTTGAAATTGGTTTTCATACCGGTTACCTCGGCTTTTACAGCAACATAGTCGGCAATCATCGCCGATACGCTGCTATAACCTGCCTCTTTCAGCACATTAGCAATATCGGCTCCCAAAATACCTTCAACAGTACTCATACGATTGACAATATTGGCATCTTCAAGAGTCTTAACATTTCCTTGAAGTTGTTTAAGCAAACTTTCGAGTTCCTCTATCTTGTCATTTTGTCCCTTGTCGGTAAGAGCCTGCGCCTGTTTATACGCATCGAGTGTTTCCGACATGGATTTGTACAAATTACGAACCTCATCAATACTCTGTTTATTGGTGTTCTCCAATCCTGCAACCTTATCAGAGAGATCGCCGAGCGTCTTGTCAAGCGCATCTACTGCATCAGATGTCTTCTTGTTCAGTCCTTCGAGGTAGGAAATTGCGTCTTTAATTGCCTTTGCATTCTCGGCATCCGCCGTCTCCATATCCTTACGGAGTTGTTCAATCAAAGAAGCATTTGCTTTGTCGGCAGACTGCAACTCCTCGATTGTTTTGTTAATTCCGGCAATTGCAGACTGCGCGTTGGAAAGTTGCGTCTGCAAATCCGCAATAGTTACAGATGTAAGGTCATCAATTCGATTTCTGATATCCTTGATATCATCGTCGTAACTTTTACAACCCACATTCAACAGCATTGCTCCCGACAAGAACAATGCCGTCCATTTCATAAATTGTTTTTTCATAACGTAATAATTGTGTGTTAAATTGTTAAAAATCAGTGTTTCATATTCAATTATGCATTCTGTTTCGGGCATATCGCAATGGTATCATATATGATACTAACGGTGCAAATATATAAACAAATCTTTGCATAACAAAAATTTTTACAGTTTTTTTACCCTATGACAGATTATCAAGTTGAAATCAAAAACATTGCAAAGCGCATCAAGGATATAAGGCGCAACAAGAAACTCACGGTACAGGAGGTTGCATACCGTTGCGACATAGAGCGTTCCAATCTCAGCCGAATAGAGGCAGGACGAACCAATCTGACCGTAAAAACAATATGTTTGATATGCAACGCATTGGATGTAAATATATCCGACATTGTGA
>CALYVN010000008.1 GCA_945494785.1 uncultured Alistipes sp. | reverse complement strand
GTTAGGAAAGAACAGAGCAACTGTCCGATTATCGGCAGGTTACAGATTTTAACAAAACATTATATCATTAACTTATTAAAACAGACAGTCTATGAAAAAATTGACATTTTTTGCTGTTGCTGCGGCTCTTTTGTGCGCCGGCTGCAACAATGACGACAACGGCGAAGCGCCGAAAGATCCGACCAAACTCGTCTATGGCGGCGTAACCTACAACCTCGTTACGCTTGCCGACGGCAATACTTGGATGGCAGAGAATCTGCGTTACATTCCGGAAGGCAAGAAGGTATCGAGCGACTATACCGAAGATGCGGGCATTTGGTATCCCGCAGGTGCAGACAAGGTGGCAGATGCAACGCTTGTCGAGAGCAAAGGCCTGCTTTACGATTGCGCCACCGCCTTCGGTGTGGATGAGATTACCGAGGAGAACGCCTATTCGTTCGAGGGCAAGCAGGGTATCTGCCCGAAAGGTTGGCACATCCCGACCAATGCCGAACTCACGGGTTTGGTAGGTCATAACTCCACCGGCGAACTGACCAACCCTAACGCTCCTTATTACGATGCCGACATCAAGGGTGCATCAATCGACGCGCTCAATGCCGATGGTTTCAATTGGACGTTCGTCGGAATCCGCAACAAAACGACCCTTACGGGTACAGGTGCCTACCTTTGCACTACCTACGAGGATGCCGTTGGTGCGCTCTCGTATGTACTCGGTTCGACCTGCTATCAGGTAAAGAAGAATACCGACAACGTTATAACGAACTATCAGTACTATTCGCTGATGTCCACTTATAACAAGACGAACAAAAAAGTTACCGTTGCATACGGCAATGTCTTGGCAGGCATGTCGGTGCGCTGTGTAAAGAACAAATAGGTCGATAGATGAAAAGATTACTGTTATCGTTTCTGATAATGTCCATAACCCTCGCGGCTTTTGCCGACGAGGGTATGTGGCTTGTAAAGGACATCGATGCGCAGATGTACCGCAACATGCGTAAGATGGGCTTGCGTCTGAAATCGGACGAACTCTACAACGAGCAGTCGGCTGCTTTGGCCGATGCCGTTGTCGCCGTCAATGGCGGTATGGGCAGCGGTTCTATGATTTCGGACGACGGTCTGATGATTACCAACCACCACGTTGCTTACAGCGCAATCTGCGACATTACCACGTCCGAACACAACTATCTGACCAACGGTTTTTGGGCAGAGAGCCGCGAGCATGAGATTCCGCTCAAAGGCTTCTCGGTACAGTTTCTGCGCGGCATAATCGATGTTACCGATGAGGCTTCGGCCGTGCGCGATTCGCTCGTGCAGGCCAAGCAGTGGAATCCTGTAATGGGTGTACGGCGGCTCGGCAAAATCATGCAGAATCGTTATGCAGGCACTACGGAATTTACGCCGTCGTTCGAGCAGATGTGGGGCGGAAAGAGGTACTACATCTATCTCTACGAGGTCTTCAAGGATGTCCGTCTGGTAGCCACTCCGCCCGATTGTTTAGGCGCATTCGGTGGCGATACCGACAATTGGGGCTGGCCTCAACACAAGGCCGATTTCACAATCTGCCGCGTCTATTCCGACCCTCAGGGCAAACCTGCCGAGTATTCTGCCGACAATGTGCCGCTGAAACCACGTCGGGTGTTGAAGGTTGCACCGAAGAGCGTGGTCGAGGGCGATTTTACAATGGTTATCGGCTACCCCGGTCGTACCAACCGTTACATGTCGTCGTTTGCCGTTGCCGAGAAACAGCAGGTACGCAACCCTGTCGTCATCGACGCACGCCACCACCGCATGGACATCATGCGCAAGGGCATGGAGCGTAACGACACCGTTCGTCTCAACTACTCCGAGCGTTATTTCGGACTGTCGAACTATGCCGATTATGCCAAATGGGAGAATATCTGTTTGAAGCGTTTCGATATCGAGGGCGTTCGTCAAGGCGAAGAGAAGGCGTTGCAGGCATGGATAGATGCCGACACTGCCCGCAAGGCGAAATACGGCGATTTGCTCGCCCGCATGAAGCGGGGCTACGAGGCTCGGCGCGATGCCGTGAGCGCACGCACCGTCTATGTCGAACATTGGTTCGGCGTAAGCGAGGCGATGGTCATGGCAAACCGTCTCATATCGGCAGTAAACGGTCTGAAACAGAAGGGCGAATATATGCTCGACATAACAAGCGATGGTCAAAAGCGTTTGGCTGCATCGCTCGAACGGCTTGCCAAGGCCGATGCTGCCACCGACCGCGCATTGTTCATCGAATTGGGTACGGAGTTTTTCGACAAACTTCCTGCCAACTATATCAACAAGTCGCTGCGGGCTAAATTGGATGCCTATAACGGCGATGCGCGTGCCATGCTCGCTGCCGCTTTCGACGCTTCGTGCTGTCGGTCGGTCGAGGCATTCAAAGAGTTTTTCTCCGAGCCGCGCCGCATCAAGGCTGTTATGAACGACCCACTCGTATCGTTGCAGTCGGCAGTGCCGTATCGGCCGTTCGCACGCCACGTCGCACTCGCCGAGAAGAAGGCGAAAGCCTCTGTTTCGGCAGATGAGCGCACCTATTCGTCACTGCTCTACGATTTTCGTGCGGCATGCGGCAAGGCGCAATATCCTAATGCCAACTCCACCATGCGGTTGAGTTACGGTCGTGTGCGTCCGCTCACTCCGCGCGATGGCGTCGTTTACGATTGGCGTTCCACCACTACGGGCTATTTGGAGAAAATCGATGCCGACAACCACGATTTCCGTCCCGATGCCAAGATGGTCGATATGGTCGGCTCGCTGCCGGCACCTTTGCAGGTCAATTTCATCACCGACAACGACATTACGGGCGGCAATTCGGGTTCGCCTGTCGTCAATGGTCGCGGCGAGATTGTGGGACTTGCATTCGACGGCAATCGCGAATCGATGTCGGGCGACATTTGGTTCAATCCCGCATACGCACGCACCGTCTGCGTCGATATGGGCTACATCATGTGGATTTTGCACAACTACGCACCGCAGGTGGCAGCCGAGATAGAGCGGTAAAACCGTTACTCAGAGAACGAAAATGGGTTGGTCAAGACCAACCCATTTTTGCATTCATTTTTCGAGGATAACGCGGCAGTTGGCAATTACCATTTCCGCAAAACCGTAAGGCGTGTAATAATTCGTCAAATGCAAGGCATTGAGAAAGAGGGCGAGGAGTTTACTCAACGTAAATAACTGCGCCCTCGGTTCGATAATAACGCGGCAGTTGGCTGTTACCACTCCTGCAAAACCGTAAGGCGTGTAAAAATTCGCCAAATGCAAGGCATTGAGAAAGAGAGCAGCAGGAGTTTACTCGACGTAAATAACTGCGCCCTCTGTTCGATAATAACGCGGCAGTTGGCAATTATTACACGCCGCTCTGAGCTGCTGTTACAAAAAGAAGATGAACACTATCGGAATGGCAATACCGACAATCAGTTCGATTCCTCCCCTACCCCACAGGCCGTGTTTGCCCTTGACCATAATCAGTCCGCTCAATACTATAATGACGAGCGAGGCGAGGAAAATATCCGAAAAAATCGTCCAATACCTGTTGGGATTGTAGTGCAGACGGTTGAGCGAACTCAATACGGGACGCTTCTTGACGCTCTCATATACAGCCTCGCCCGTATTGCGATTGACCAGCAGCGTCGAGCCGCCTCGCACGAACACCTTGAACGACTCGGCATCGAAATCGTACCACGCCGTATAGTTGTCGCGCACACCCCACCTTTCGAGCAGCGATGCAGCATAGTCGTCGTCTATCTCTACGGGCAGATTCTCTATCGTGTAGCGGTGCTGCTCGATGGAGTAGTTGGCATTGAAATCGCTCTTGTGGTTGAGCATAAAGCCCGTAGCGGCATATACCAACAATACCCCTGCGAAGATATACGAAAGGTCGCGGTGCAGCACGCGGCTCCAATGTCTGACGTTGTTCATTATACCTTCCATGGCGCAGATGTTTGTCGGATTAGAGAATTTTGTAACTCTTGGCATTCATATAGAATACCGACAGATAGTTTTTACCCTCGCTTGCGTTGCGCTCGGCGATACGCTTGCGGAAATTGTCTATCTTCTGTTGGTCGGTATTGCCTTGATCGCCGCGGGCAGCCGATTCGGTATCGCAATCGCTGTGTCCGCCCGTCTTGTTGCCGTTTTTGATGCGTTCCTCCCAATTTTTGAGATAGGTCTCGTCGATGCGGGTTTCGCACAATACGCCCGTTACCTGCACAGGCTCATTCACTACATCTGCACCGAATGCGCCCGTCTCCTTGCTGCTTTGGATACGCAACAGCCCCTTTTTGCCGCGCAGGAACATCTTGCGACCGCCGTGGCTGCAAATATGGGTACACAGTCCTTCGACCGTAATATCCTTGCCCACATACTGCTCGCCGTCGGCAAGCACCTCGTCTATTTTAAGCGATTTGACCTCCTGTGCCAAAACATCGTCGGCGGCAAACATGGCAACAGCCAAAACCGCCATAACAGCCAATAATTTTTTCATGATTTTATAAGTGTTTAAGTTAAATTGCAATGTTTTCTGCTCTACCTACCTGCAAATATACGATAATATCTCCGAAAAAAGTACAACTCCGAGCAGAAAATAACGACGGCAACACCGTTTTTGCCCGTCTGCCGCAGACCGCCGTTACTTTACCACGGCCCTGTTGCCTATGCCGTCGATGCAGATTCCCAACGGTCGGTCGAAACGAACATGGCGGATATATTTCGATTCGTTCTCTGCCGGCATCGCATCGAGCCGTTCAAAATCGAGCGTACCGTCGCCCGCGTATGGATTGACCGTCATATACCCCACTCCGAACGAGGTCATATTCTGGAAAAAGTGCGTTCCCTGACTCGGCTCGATACGGAAATTGTCGAGACCGCACTCGACGATGACCTTCGCTTCCGAGATGTCGCTCCACTTGACCGGCACGCCGAGCCAAGGGTTGCTCGACCCCCAACGGCCGAAACCTATCAGTACATAGCCACGGCCCTCTTTGCGCATCCGTTCGTTCAGGCGCGTGAGTTCCTCTGCCATTTTGCCTGTCTCTGCCGGCTCGAAAGCCTCGCGACGCAGATAGATGACATCGGCAACGCCATCGACGGCACCCGTACCGAGTGCGCTCGAAGCGGTTATAATCGCGTCGGTCGTATCGATTTTCGACCAATCGACCATTGCCGAGCCGTTGCCGTCGGCGATTGGACGAATCTGCAACACGTTGAATATCTTGTTGCCCGTCGTATCGAGGTCGGCGGCAAATTCGATTTCGACACAACATTTCATCTCGCGCTGACCGATTTCGAGCAAACGTGTCAAAATCTCGGCAAGCGGGAAGGTGTTGTATTTGAGAATATGGGCAAAGGTGACAACCTTCATGCCCTCTGCCAATGCGGAATCGACCATGCGCATACTCTGCATATCCCAAGTGGATGCCACATGGCGGATATTGCGGAAACGGGTGCAATCGGCTATGTTCAGCCGTTCGAGATTGACCGCATCGTCTATCGAGGTTTTGAACTTTTCGGGTTGGAGGTTGAGTGCATACATCGCCTGTTGCGTATCGCGCATGGCGAGTGCCGGCGTGGAGGTTTGCAGCACATGCGTCGGATACTTCGGCGAGAAACGCAATACCTGCTCGCCATCGACCACAGCCTTGCCCAAGCCGAATGCCACTTTGGCTATGCCGTCTTCCGCCCGTTCGTAGCCTATCGGATAGAAGTTGAGCGAACGTGCCACACCCGAGAGCGTAGGGAAATAGTAGCCCGAATCCTCCGACCCGCAAATCTCCTCGATGACAATCGCCATCTTCTCCTCCGAAATCACATTGGCGGTTGCAGTGATATAGGCACGCGACGAGGCGAAATAGACCGAAGCATAGACGCTCTTTATCGCCTTCGAGAGCAGACGCAGTTGCTGGTCTTCGTTCTCGGTATGCGGAATCATATAGGTCGAATAGATGCCCGCAAAAGGCTGATAATACGAATCCTCCAATTTGGACGAGGAGCGTATTGCCAAAGGTTTGCGGATATGGCGGATAAAGATGCGCAAAGCATCCGTCAATTCCTGCGGCAGACGCGATGCGACGAACTCCGAAAGAATTTCGGCATCGGAGATGTCGGAATTGATGACATACTGCAAACCGTTCTCGATGATGAAGCGGTCGAAATACTCGGTCGTTACGACGAGGGTGCGAGGCACCAAAACGCGCACGTCGTTCCACTCGTTGTAGATGTTGTATTTTTGCAGTATATGGTTCATGAATGCCAAGCCGCGAGCCTTGCCGCCGAGCGAGCCGTTACCGAGACGCGCAAACCATATCGTATCGTTGTATGTCTCGGGCGAGAATTTGGCAACCACACCCAAACCCTGCTTGATACGGTAATCGCGAATGCTGTCGGTTACGAAACGGCGCATCTCGTCCATCGAACGGAACGAATCGACCGACAGCGAGCGGAACGAATCGCCGAGCGAAAAGATACCGCGCGAAAAGAGCCATTTCGAGAGGTAGTTGTGGCGTGCAACGTTGTAGAGTACATTTTCGGAGATGGAGTGCATGACCCGCTCCAAACCGCACAAATCTTTGGCTCGGGCAATCTCGTCGCCCGTATCGGGGTCTGTAAGCACGAAGTCGCCGAAGGCAAATTCCCGACCGATATACTCGCCGAGTTCGTGAATCAGCGTTTTGGAGTTTTTGACGATGAATCCCACGCCGAGACTCTTTGCCACGGCACGCATGCTCTCCTGCGACGACTGCATCAGAAACGGCATCGTGGGATTATCCCGCCGAATGAGGTTGCAGAGGTCGATACCCGCATCCAACTTCTCGTCGCAAGGCTTGTCGTGCTTGTGAATAACGAAGCCCACATCCGAAATAACGCCCAACATATTGCCCTTGTAACGCTCGTACAGTGCAACGGCATCGGTATAGTTGGTTGCCATAAGGATTTTCGGACGGGCGCGTTTGCGCATAATCTGCTGCTGTTCGTTCAGTGCATCGCGCACAGCCTCCCTGTTCTGCTGCAATACGAGTTTGTAGATTGCCGGCAGATAGGTCGAATAGTAGCGCACCGAATCCTCGACTAGCAAAATCGTCTGCACACCGACCTCCAACACGTCGTGTTCGGCGTTCATGCGGTCTTCGAGCAGTTTGATTATGGCGATTATCAAATCGGCAGAGTTGTTCCAGCAGAACACATAGTCGAGCGACGAGGTATCGCTCTCTTCGGTTTTGCGCAAAATCTCTTTCGAGAAGTTGGTCAGCAACACCACAGGCGTTTGCGGGCAACGCTCCTTCATTATCTTGGAGAAGGTAAAGACATCTATCTCGCCGACATTGTACATGGTTATCACGAGGTCGAAACCCGCCAATTCATCGCCGAGTTCCAATGCCTCTTTGGTCGATTCGACCTGCTTTATCGAGGGCGGATTGCTCAAATTGAGTTCCGAATACTCATGAGTAATCTGCGCCTCGATACGGCCGTCTTCCTCCAACGAATAACTGTCGTAACTGTTGCAGATAAGCAGAATTTTGCGGATTCGACGACTCATGAGCGAGGTATAATCCAAGCCCTTTTCATTTTGCAGAATATCCATGTTGTGCATCTTTTCTTGTCGCAAATTTATCTTTTTTATTCCGTACTTGCGAGCCCGACGGGAAAAAATCGTATATTTGCCCTACAAAAGCCTCAGTTTTATGGTTGTAAATATCGAAGAGCGCGTCGAACGCGCCCGCACTCTGTTCCGCAGCGGTTACAATTGCTGCCAATCGGTGGTATTGGCATACGCCGACCTGACGGGCTTTGACGAGCGCACTGCCGCAACCGTTGCAGCTCCATTCGGAGGAGGTATGGGACGTTTGCGCGAGGTGTGCGGAGCAGTAAGCGGAATGACGATGATTGCGGGCTTTCTGTCGCCCGCACCGACCAACGACAATCCCGAAGCCAAACAACGCAACTACGCGCTCGTACAGGAGTTTGCAGAGGCTTTCCGCAAGCGCAACGGCAATATCGTATGCAGACGGTTGCTCGGCCTCGACCGCGACAAGGACGAGCCGACACCATCGCCCCGCACAGCAGAGTATTACCGCAAACGTCCTTGTGCAGAGTATGTCGGCGATGCAGCCCGCATAATCGGCGAGTATCTGAACAAAACGAACATATAGATTTCAGTTTATGAAGAGTATCCGAAGGAAAATCAAGCAATTTTTCAGCACCAACAAGCCTATTGCGACCGACAAAGCACCGAAGGCGGTAGGACCGTATTCGCAGGGACAGAGGTGCACCGAAACATGGACTACCTATATCTCGGGGCAACTGCCGCTGAATCCGAAAACAGGCCGCATGCCCGAGACGATAGAGGCGCAAACCGCTCAATCGCTCGACAATCTGGGTGCAATCCTCGAAGCGGACGGTTTGTCGTTCGCCAATGTGGTAAAGACTACGGTGTTGCTTGCCGACATCAACGACTTTGCGGCGATGAACGGCGTATATGCAAAATACTTCACCGAGAATCTGCCTGCCCGTGTCTGCTTTCAGGTCGCTGCACTGCCAATGGGTGCAAAGGTGGAGATAGATGCGATAGCGGTACTTTAATCGCCGACCGCCATATCCAAAACGGCGGCAAAAGCCGACTTGCCAACGCAGGTAAGGAGATTGGTCTTATTTGCGCTCCGACAGAGCAGCGATGATTTTTTCGGCTTTGGCACGTCCGACGATTGCGGCAAGTTCTTCGCGACTTGCCGCTTTTATTTTCGATACGGTACGGAAATGCCGCAAAAGGGATTCGATGCTCTTTGCCCCGATACCCTCTATCCGCTCCAATTCGCTGTGCAGAAATGCACCGCTGCGCTTTTGGCGATGGAATGCGATGGCGAAACGATGCACCTCCTCCTGAATATGCGAGAATAGGTGAAACAATGACGATGTCGGGCGCAGACCCACCGATACGGGCGGATAACCGCACAGCAATTCGGCGGTACGATGGTGTCTGTCCTTTGCCAAGCCCGCTATCGGGATATTCAGTTGCAGACTCTCCAACGCCTCGTGAATCGCCCCCATCTGCCCCTTTCCGCCGTCGGCGATTATAAGGTCGGGCAGTTCGGCACCCTCGTCCATCAGCCGACGGTATCGACGACCGACGATTTCGCGCATCGAGGCATAGTCATCGGCACCGACAACCGTTTTGATATTGAAATGGCGGTACTCCTTACGCGAAGGTTTGCCGTCGCGGAACACCACGCACGATGCCACAGGCGAGGTGCCTTGCAGATTGGAGTTGTCGAAGCACTCTATATGACGCGGCTGTTTGTCCAATCGCAATTCGCGCCGCATAGCCTCCATAAGCCGTTCCGTGTGGCGTTCGGGATTGCGTATCTCCATATTTTTGAGCCGCTCGGCACGGTAAATGCGGGCACTGCGCTCTGAAAAGTCGAGCAACGACCGTTTCTCGCCCCGTTTGGGCAACACGAACCGCACCTTCGGAAAGAACTCCCCGTGAGGCATGAACGGCACTATTACCTCACCCGCGAGTTCGCCCGCAATGTTGTCGGCGATATGCTGCATGCCGAGCGTAAGCATCGACTGCTCGTCGGTATCGACACCTACGCCGATGCGTATCGTATGCAGGGCGACGATGGAGCCGTTACGCACGCGGATAAAATTGCAATATGCCTCGTCGTCCTCGACCACGAGCGAAAAGACATCGGTATCGACGATGTTGGCACTGACGATGACCGAACGGCTGCGATAATTCTCCAACGCCTCCAATCGTGCTTTGAAACGTTGGGCGGTCTCAAACCGCAGATTGTCGGCAGCACGCGACATCTCCTGTTCGAGATAGGTCTTGGCAGGTCGCAAATCGCCCTTCAAAACCGACGTTGCCATATCGACGAATGCTACATAATCCTCCTCGCTCTGCGCTCCCGTACAAGGTGCCTTGCAGTTGCCTATATGGTATTGCAGACACGGCGCATATCGACCTCGCGCAATCATCTCGGGCGAAAGGTTGAGCGAGCAGGTACGCAAAGGTATTACCTCGCGGATAAATTCCAACACTGCCCTCTGTGCCGCAACCGAGCCATAGGGACCGAAATACTCCGAGCCGTCGCGCACAACCTGCCGCGTTGATTGCACGCGCGGAAAATGCTCGCGACGCAGGACAATCCACGGATAGGTTTTGTCGTCTTTCAGCAGGATGTTGTAGCGCGGTTGCAGATTTTTGATAAGCGAATTTTCGAGCAGCAGCGCATCGGTCTCGCTATCGACCACGATATAGCGCAACGAGGCTATGTGGCGCACCATCACGCGCACTTTGGGCGTGTGGTCTTTGCTTTGCAGGAAGTAGGACGAGACGCGACGACGCAGATTCTTCGCCTTGCCGACATAGATGACCTCGCCGCGACTGTCGGAAAAGAGATAACAGCCCGGTGAAAGCGGCAACATGGCCACCTGCTCCTTCAATATCGATATGCGGTCGCTCTCCATAATCTCACCGTAACGGCAGGCCGACGACAAAATTATCATCGGTTACACAGACAAATGTAGAGATTTTTCGCCTAATCTGTTCATTTTTTCAACAAAATTGCCTATCTTTGAACGACAAGAGATTTTTACAGACAAAAACACCCGTACCAATTCGAACACAAACAAAAAATCTCACAACACCACAACACAAATTTTCTTGCTATGAAAAGAGACTTCCATGCACCATTCCGACAGATTGCCGTATTGTTCATGGCACTCGCCTCCTTACTCTGCGTACATTCGTGCGTGGATAAGGATTTCCGGCTCGACGACATCGATACGGAGATAACGGTAGGCAACGACGACCTTGTAATTCCGCTCGGCTATGTCGAGGAGAAGAGCATAGGCGAAATTATCGGCACCAACATCGAGGAACTGACTGCCGATGCCGACGGCAACTACTCGATAGGCTACAAGGGCAACGGCTCGTTCGCAATCGACGGAATCAGCGAACGCGGCTTTTCGACAGGCTCGCAATCGATCGACACGGACATATCATATCCGCATGTCGAGATTACGGATGTGGCCTACAATATCGATTCGTCATTTACCGTCGGTCTGCCCGAGCAGTTGAGTTTCATAACCTCGCTGCCACAGGATTTGAACACCGCGATAACTGCCGACAACGCTGTCGATTTCGCAATAGATTTAACCATTCCGCAACAGATAGCGGCGGTGAACAAAATCTATCTCGGCGAAGATAAGAAGGGCGCGAAAATAGATTTTACGCTCGATTTCAACGGAGTTGCTCCGATAAACGGAGGCGGAAGGGCAACCATCGCATTCACCGCACCCGAAGGTTACGAACTTTGGAACGGCATCGACGAGACGACGGCGGGCAACACCCTGACAATCTCCGAGAGCGTGGCAAGCGGAGCAACAAGCCGAACGTTTGCGATATATCTGCGCAGCATCGACACGTCGCACTACACCATAGAAAACGGCAAAATGCAGTTCGCCGGCCAATTGCAATCCGTAATCCGATACGAATTTACCGCCAAAGGAGGCCGTACATTCGACCCTTCCGACAAGCCGCAGATTCGTCTCGCATCGGCACTCAAATATCGCGATGCCGACGTTGCACTCTCACGCTTTTCGTTGGACGACACAATACGCCGTTTGGAGGAGAGCCTCATAATACGGGACATCATCAAGGAGATAAAATATGTCTCGGAGGTGGTTTTGAAAAATACGCGCATCACCGTTCGCATTACCGGCATCGATTGGCTCAGCGACACCCTTGCCGAAGCAGCCAACGTAAAAATCAAACTCCCTGCGATGTTCGTTTTGGAGGATACGGGACTGCATCTCGACGATGCGGGCAATATCGACACTAACATCAAGCAGTTGCGGGAAGGTTTGACCATCGGATTGGCAAAAATAGTACCCGACGAGATATTCCGTACGCCAGATGCCGACGGTAAAATCGATTTGGGATTCGCCGTCGATGTAACAATCGGCGAGATTGCTCAGGGGTTACGGGTCAAAGCCTCAGAATTGCTGTACAACAGCAACGTCAGCATCGGCATATCGTTTATGGATGCCACGTTCTATATCGAAAGCATCGCCGGCAAGGTGGCTTACTCGGCGACCGAACACACATCGCTCGATTTGAGCAATATAGCCGAATACGACATCTCCGCCAAAGATTTGGATGTATCGCCTGTGCTGTCGTTCGCCATCGACAATCCTTTCAGCGTACCTATCGATGCCGTAGTCGAGTTGGTACCTTACAAGGATGGTACGCCGATAACGGACAACAAGGTTACGGCACGCGGCATCGACATCGCCGCAGCCTCGCGCACCGATTCGGCACACACCGACATAGTGATAGCCAAAGCCGACCGACGCGGCGATTTTCCTGCGGCGAAATTCGTCGAGGCCGACATAACGCGGCTGTTCAAAGGCACCATGCCCGACAAAGTCGATGTGCTGATACACGCTGCCACCGACGAAGAGGAGTCATATACGATATACGCACGCGAGCGTTACGATGTGGCATACACTTACGATGTCGATATTCCGCTTGCATTCGGCGAGAACTTCTCCATCTCCTACTCCGACACGATAAAGGATTTGGACGATGCGTTTGCGGATTTGGCAGACCAAGACATTACGGTCGGTGAGGTCTCCATCACGGCCGCCGTATCCAACTCCACTCCGCTCGATTTTGCAATCGATGCGCTGTTGCTTGACAGCGAAGGCAATCCTACGGAGGCGCAAATCGTCATCGACGATACGCACAACAAGGCGTTGGGCTCGACTGATGGCAAGGTGCGCGAAAGCGTTGTGGTGCTGCATGTGGTACTCGGCGATGATAACAATCTGCGCCATTTGGCTGATGCCGTGGCACTGCGTCTGACGCTGACTGCCGAGACCGCAAAGGGCGGGCAATCGGGCTTGAAACTCAACAAAAACCAGACGCTGTCGGCAACGTTGAAACTCAACATCAAAGGCGGCATAACCACAGATATCGACAAACTCTAACACAGAATCGGTCATGAAAAGATATTTAGTCATCATATTGGTTGCCGCAATCGCTTGTGCAACGCAGGCTTCGGCACAGATAAAGACCGCCTATTTTATGGAGGGTTCGTATTTCCGTACCGACCTCAACCCTGCACTTGCTCCGACACGAGGTTACATAGCCCTGCCGGCCATGAGCGGCATCGGCGTATCGCTCAACAGTAATTTCCTCTCGGTGGACAACTTCCTCTACAAACGCAACGGCAAGGTTGTTACCTTCCTGCACAACAGCGTAACGGCAAACGATTTTCTCGGCAAGTTGCCAAACACCAACAAACTATACAGCAACGAGAGCGTAAACATACTCGGCGCCGGTTGGCACTCGAAGCGCATGTTCTGGAATTTCGGAATCAATCTGCGTGCGCAGACAGAGGCTTCGCTCGGCAAAGATATTTTCCGTGCCGTCAAGACGTTGGGCAACGGCCGTTACGACATCTCCGATTCGTCGCTGGGAGTGTTAGCTTATACCGAAATTTACGTCGGTGCAGCCATTCCGATTAAGGAGTTTGCCACCATCGGCTTCCGCGTTAAAGGACTTATCGGCTTGGCACAGGCGACGGTCGATATGACGCAACTGTACGCCGAAGTAACCGACGAAGCGGTGCGAGCCGAGATTGCGGGCAGTGTACGCGGCAACGGCATCTGCTTCAAACGCAATTACGAGGTCGGCAAAAAACTCACGGGAGGCAACATCAAGGATGCCTTGTTGGAGACCGATTTCGGCTCGATGATGAAGAATTTGAGCGGAGGCATCGCCGTAGATGTCGGCACTGAAGTACGCTTGTTGGACGACAGGCTGAAAATATCGGGAGCAATTACCGATTTGGGCTTTATCTGCTGGGGCAAGAAATCGACTGCCAATGCCTCGCTCGATGGTCATTTCTCGTTCACGGGAGTAAATTTCGACGACAGCAACAAGGTCAAAACCGACAGCGATTTCGATGCCGTACTGACCAAATCGACGGGCTCCTACACCACCCGACTGAATTGCGCACTGAATGTCGGTGTCGAGTACAACATTCTGAACAATCACATCGCATTCGGTCTGCTCTCGCACACGCAGTTCTGCCAATCGATGTCATATACCGAATTGACTGCTTCGGTCAATTTCCGACTCGGCGGATGGTTCTCGACGAGTGTGAGCCACACCTTCGTCAATCGCAACAAGGCAGGCATATTCGGCTTTGCGATGAATTTCCACCCTACGGGATTCAATCTGTTCCTCGGGGCGGACTACATCGATTGCAACTTTGCCAAGTACAAAAACACCGCTGTTCCGAAATTGGCGAAATCGCTGAATTTCTATTTCGGTTTGGGATTCAATCTCGGCAAAGCAAAATATATGAAACAGACGGCAAGCCGAAGCAAACGCCATCGTGCGGAGTAACGGAAGCGACAACCTCTGCCCGTCATTCTTGAACGGAGCGAAAGCGCAGTAAAGAATCTCGGGCAGAAAAAAACATGCCGATACACGCGCCCGATTGGGCGCGTGTATCTTTTGGCGTCTGATTACATACGACTTTCACACGGCTGTTCCCGCACCGGTCGTCAGAATTTGAGTTGGCTCAATTTGCGTTCGATGGCTTCGAAATTGTTGGTCGGGGCATTCTGCTTGTTCGCCAAGCGCAACCGTCGCGAGCCTGTGGCGAAATTGCGAAGGTTGTATGTGAATTTTATCATAAAGCAACGCCCCATGGTCGAATTGTAGCGCACCTGCGAATATCCCGTCCAGACATAGCGGCTGAACGAGGTGTTCTGATTGAGAATGTCGTCCACGCACAATTGCACCTCGCCCAAACGTCGCAACACCTTTTTGCCTATTGCGGCATTCCACATCGTAAAGCAATCGTTGTAACTGTTGGTAAAGCCGACATACTGCGTAAACGAAGCGGAGGTGGTCAGCGTAAAGCCGAGCGGCAGGACTATTTTCAGATTGGCCGATGCGCTATGGGTAAAGTAGTTGTTGTTCAGTATCGCCAGCGAACTGCGCGAGGTGGTGTAAGAGCCTCGCCAATATATTGTAAAATCAACATTTTCCGATATGTTGCTGCCCAATGTCAGATGGGTGTATGCACTCATGCCGTGCATCATATCGCGCTCCTTATTGACAATGGCGGGAATGTCGGAATAGGTTGCGCCGACTGCCACATTCAGATTCGAGCCGAGCCACTTGACAGGAAAACCTATGCTTGCACGACCTTCGTACGACCAATATCCGCCCAAATTGACCGGCATGGTGAGTTGAATCGGCGAGTATTTTCGACCGTCGATTTCGATTGGGTCGGGAGCATACTCGATACTCGTACCGATATAGTCGGCGATGTGCTGCACCTTCGCCATAAGCATAAAGGTCGTGCCTTTGGCTGTCGAGATGTTTGTGTAGCGTGCAAAGAAGTTGTGTTCGCAGAACGGCCGCAAATCGGGATTGCCTCGCGAGATGTATTGCGAGTTGGAGACATCGTAAACATCGAGCATCGACCACAGCGAAGGAGCCTTTACCTCCGAATTACAACTTATGCGGAGTACGTTGCGCGGACTGAACGACCATTGCAACGTGGCGTTGTAAATCGGGGTATGATAGGTACGCAACGTCTTCTCGCCCGTCCAGCGGTTGTGATTGTAGAGGCGCGAATTTTGGTATGCGGCACTAATCGAGAACCAGTTGCGGTTGCGCGAATAGCGGAATCCGACATTTGCCTGATGATACAGAAACCGACCGTCGAACGACGACGAGGTTTTGTTGTTCAGCGTCGAATCGGCGATGGTATAGGTGTCGTCGGTTACATACGAAAGCAAATCGCGACGACGCAGTTGGCTTTGCAGGCGATAGGTGAGGTTGAGTGTACCGTATCGGCCTATACGTTCGCGGAATGTCGGTTGCAGACGCAAGGTGGTTGTTCGCGTATCGGTCAGTTTGCGCGAATAGGTATAGGCGATTGTCGCTTTGTCGGGACTTATCTTGCTCGTTTTGCCCGCACCGTTGGAGTAGTAATTGCGGTCGGCATCGCTGTCGGAGTGCGACACGCTTGCCACGACCAAAAATGCCCTGCCCTGCCGCAAAAATTTGTAGGAGTATTGGGCATAAGTCGATACCATATAGTAGCGGCTGCCACCATCGTTACCGCTCGGCAACCATCGATAGCCCGATTCACCCCATCGCAAACTCGTCGAATCGACACTGTTCACCGAAGCGTTGTTGGTATAGGTTGCCGACGGAATTATCACCAATTTCTGCCGTTTCGCCACCTTCCACTCCAAACGCCCACGGAATTTGAGGGTGTGGTTGTTGGGGTTGGCGAATTGGTTGTAGCGAGCCGTGTCGATTTTAGCAGGACGGTTGTACCAGCGGTCTATCGTAAAGTCGTTGCGGGCGTCGAGATGGTTGTAGAACAGATTGCCGTCGAATCGCGCCCGTTTGCGCAGACCCCAACGGTCGGCATAGTTGAATGCGAAAATCTCTGCCGATGCGACACCCTGTTGCGAATTGACCGTAAATTGTCGCGACGCATTGGAGCGGTTGGATTGGTCGCTCATGGTCATTCCGTCGTCGGAAAGATTCTGCTTGTTGATATTGTTAATCAACGCCATGGCCGTCAATCGTCTGTCGCCTTGGAACATATTGACCGAGCCGCCTGCCGTATATTTGTGGCGCGAGGAGATGTGCGACTGCGCCTTCGGTTCGTAACCGTAGCCCACAAACACCTTTCCGAAACTGCTGTGGGTAAAACTTTGGCGCGTAACGATATTGATGACCTTGCCACCCTCGCCGTCATCGACGCCCGTGATTTGGGCAGCCTCGCTCAATCGGTTATATACCTCGATATGCTCGACCGCCTGTGCCGGAATACTCTGCAACACCTGTTGCAGGTTGCCGCCGAAGAACTCCGCACCATCCACGTAAATCTGCTTCACCACTTCACCCTGCGCCTCTATACGCCCCTCCGAGATGGTTATCCCCGGCATCTTGCGCAACAGAGCCTCGACTTCGGCATCGTTGGCCACCTTGAAGGCATCGGCATTGTAGCGCAGCGTATCGCCCACCATCGTCGTTCGCGTTGCCACACCGCTGGCGACAACCGTCTCGATGCCGATTGCCGATGTACGCATGTCGATAGTGCCGAGATTGACGGGCAATGAGGCTATATCGAATGTAAATTCGCAATCTTCATAGCCGATGAATGTAGCCACGCAACGATAATGACCGGCACGGGAGATGGGGATTTTGAAATAGCCGCCGTATTCGGTGGTATAGTAGCGGGGTTTGGAGGGATTATTGACAAGCGCGATTTCGATTACCGCACCCATTACGCCCTCGTTATGCTCCGCATCGAACAGACGACCCGAAACCGATACGCTCTGTTGCGCCACGACGGTCGCGGTACAGAACAGAGACAACAAGCCTATCGTTATATGGCGCAAAACATTCAAAACAGGCAGCGGTTTCAGGTTCGGGCATTTATTCGTCGAACGGACGGACGGCAGACAAAGCCGTGCCGCCCGTTCGGCAATTTGCGGGCATGGCGACCATCACATCGACATACCCTGTATAATCTCTCGGAGCGTTTAGTCCTCCAATTTCGCACTGAGGAACTCGCGGTTGAGACGAGCGATGTGCGCAATGCTTATCGACTTCGGACACTCTGCTTGGCAGGCACCCGTGTTGGTGCAGTTACCGAAACCGAGTTCGTCCATCTTTGCAACCATGGCCTTTGCACGGCGTGCGCCCTCGACACGGCCTTGCGGCAGTTTGGCGAGCGACGAAACGCGGGCAGCGACGAACAACATTGCCGAGCCGTTTTTGCACGTTGCGGCACATGCACCGCAACCTACGCAGGCAGCAGCATCCATCGACTCGTCCGCATCGGCCTTTGCGATAGGAATGGCATTGCCGTCAGGCACCGAGTTGGTACGTACCGACACATAACCTCCCGCTTGGAGAATCTGGTCGTAAGCACCGCGGTTTACGACAAGGTCTTTGATAACGGGGAATGCAGCCGAACGCCAAGGCTCGACGACGATTGTCTCGCCATCCTTGAACTGACGCATATAAATCTGGCAGGTAGTAACGCCCTGCTCCGGACCGTGAGCATGACCGTTGATGTGCAACGAACACATACCGCAGATACCCTCGCGGCAATCGTGGTCGAATGCAACCGGCTCCTCGCCTTTGTGTACGAGGTCGTTGTTGAGAATGTCCAACATTTCGAGGAACGATGTATCGGACGAAATGTCCTTAACCTCGTACTTTTTGAACTCTCCCTTTGATTTCGCGTCCTTTTGACGCCATATCTTTAATGTAAAATTCATATTTCCAAATTCTAAAAAAGTTCAACGTCAAAAATTAGTCTTTGTAGTTACGCTGTGCCGGATGAACGAACTCGAAGTTCAGTGGTTCCTTCGTGAGTTCCGGTTCGGCATCCATGCCCTTGTACTCCCAAACGGCAGCATATACGAAGTTCTCGTCGTCGCGCTTTGCTTCGCCCTCTTCGGTCTGGTGTTCCGAACGGAAGTGACCACCGCACGACTCTTCGCGGTTGAGTGCATCGCGAGCCATCAACTCGCCCAATTCGAGGAAGTCTGCCAAACGGAGGGCCTTCTCCAACTCGACATTGAACGAATCGGCAGTACCGACAACCTTCACGTCCTTCCAGAACTCTTTGCGCAGAGCCTGAATCTCGGCAATTGCCTTCGTAAGCGACTCCTTGGTACGAGCCATACCTACATTCTCCCACATGATGTGACCCAAACGCTTGTGGATATCATCGACAGACTGCTTGCCGTTAATCGAAAGCAGGTGTTCAATCTTCTCGCGAACGGCCTTCTCGGCTTCATCGAATGCAGGCGTCGAGGTATCGACCTTCGGAGCCTGAATCTTATGCGAGAGGTAGTCGCCGATGGTGTATGGCAATACGAAATAGCCGTCTGCCAAACCCTGCATGAGAGCCGAAGCACCCAAACGGTTGGCACCGTGGTCGGAGAAGTTGGCCTCGCCGATTGCATACAGACCCGGGATGGTGGTCATCAGGTTGTAATCGACCCAAATACCGCCCATCGTATAGTGTACGGCAGGGAAAATCTGCATCGGCTGCTCGTAAGGGTCGGTATCGGTAATCTCCTTGTACATATCGAAGAGGTTGCCGTAACGCTGTTTGATGACATCCTTGCCGAGTCGCTCGATAGCCGTCTTGAAATCGAGGAACACTGCCAAACCCGTCTCGTTCACACCGAAGCCGGCATCGCAACGCTCCTTTGCGGCACGCGAAGCGACATCGCGCGGAACAAGGTTGCCGAATGCAGGATAACGACGCTCCAAGTAGTAGTCGCGATCCTCCTCGGCGATGTCCGACGGTTTCTTTGCACCCGAACGGATAGCCTGTACATCCTCCAACTTCTTCGGCACCCAAATACGGCCGTCGTTACGCAACGACTCCGACATCAGAGTCAGTTTCGACTGCTGCGTGCCGTGTACCGGAATACAGGTCGGGTGAATCTGCGTGAAGCAAGGATTGGCAAAACCTGCACCCTTGCGATAGCATTGGAACGCAGCCGAGCCGTTCGATGCCATGGCGTTGGTCGAAAGGAAGAATACGTTGCCGTAACCGCCCGTAGCGATAACGACTGCATGTGCGCCATGACGCTCTATCTCGCCCGTAACGAGGTTACGCGCGATGATACCGCGAGCCTCACCGTTCTCGATGACTACGTCGAGCATCTCGTGGCGAGGATAGGATTTGACGCTGCCGTTGTGAATCTCTTTGTTCAAAGCCGCATACGCGCCGAGCAGCAACTGCTGACCGGTCTGGCCACGGGCATAGAAGGTACGCGAAACCTGCGCACCGCCAAACGAACGGTTGGCCAACAGACCGCCGTATTCGCGGGCAAACGGAACACCCTGTGCCACGCACTGGTCGATGATGAGGTTCGACACCTCTGCCAAACGGTAAACGTTGGCCTCGCGAGCGCGGTAATCGCCACCCTTGATTGTATCGTAGAAGAGGCGGTAAACCGAATCGTTATCGTTCTGATAGTTCTTTGCCGCGTTGATACCGCCCTGTGCAGCGATGGAGTGCGCACGACGAGGCGAATCCTGAATGCAGAAAACCTTGACGTTGTAACCGAGTTCGCCGAGCGAAGCAGCAGCGGATGCACCGCCGAGACCCGTACCGACCACGATAATATCGAGTTTGCGTTTGTTGGCAGGGCTTACAACCTTGATAGCCGCCTTGTGGTTGCTCCACTTTTGAGCCAACTCACCGGCAGGAATTTTGGAATCTAATTTCAGAGCCATATTGTTATTGTTTTATTCGTTCAAACATAGATTAAAGAAGACTCGACACGAAAAACGCAACCACTACGGCAGCAAAGCCGAGGAATACGAGCGTGGCAACGATGTTCGAGAGGCATTTCAAACGCGGATACCACGTATCGTTAGCCCAACCGACCGTCTGGAACATCGACCATACGCCGTGCGTGAGGTGGAACCACAACGCAACGAACCATACGAGGTAGAGCGCAACATAGTACCACTGCGAGAAGGTGTACCGAATCAGAGCGACACCGTCGGCAGGCGAGTAGCCGAGTGCGTTGGTGTGGCCGCCGAGCAACTCGACAAGTTGCATCTTCGCCCAGAAATTGTAGAGGTGCAGACCCAAACCGAGTACGATTACGAAGCCGAGCGCGAGCATATTCTTCGATGCCCAATCCACGCCCTTCTCCGTAACGGTTACCGAGTAGCGGACATTACCGCGGGCGCGACGATTCTGGATGGTCAGAATAATCGCATAGACGAAGTGTACCAATACGCCCAAAGCCAGCACTGCCGTACCTGCAAGAGCATACCAATTGGCTCCGAGGAACCCGCAAATCGCGTTGTAACCATCAGCCGAGATGATAGCCACCACATTCATTGACATATGGAAGAGGATGAAGAGCACGAGGAAACACCCCGAAATACTCATCACAAGTTTTCTTCCAAGAGATGAATTAGATAAAAAACAACTCATAATGTTTTGAAATGATTTTTAGTTATGTTTATTTTGTAAATGAATTTTGCCGTTTTCAATTTACAAATATAGTCATTGTTTGCGGAATAACAATAAATTGTCGGACTTTTTATGTCAAATGCCAATAAGTCGGAACTGCGACGCACAATACGCCGTCTGACAGCATCGCTCTCAGCAGAGCAAAAGGAAGCCGAATCGGCTCGGATTGAGGCAGCATTGCTCGCTCGGGAGGATGTCGGCAAGGCCGCAACCATTGCACTCTTTCTGTCGCTCGACGACGAGCCGCAGATGCGTGGCGTAATCGGTGCGCTTGCCGCTACTCACCGCATCGTCGTACCGCGCATAGATGGCGACGAGATGGAATTTGCAGCCTACTCGCCCGCAACGCTGCGCATCGGTGCATTCGGCATCGAGGAGCCTGCCGAAGGCGAAACCGTATCGCCCGCCGACATCGATTTGATGATTGTGCCGGGGGTTGCATTTACTCGGGAAGGTGCACGGCTCGGACGCGGACGGGGTTATTACGACCGCTACCGCGCACGCAAGGGCTTTCGGGCTTTCTGCATAGGTGTTTGCTTTGCCGAACAGATTGTCGGGCATATCCCGACAGAGCCGCACGACAAAGCGGTGGATGAGGTAGTCTCGGCATAGGCCGACACACACCGCACCCCTAGTGCGAATCTATTCGTCCTGCTCCGCCACAGGCAGTTGCTTGGTCGTTTTGATGCCGAGTTTGCGGATGTTGGCGACCCTCGTCAGCAGATTGCCGTTGCCAACGGAGAGTTTGGAATAGGCAGCATCGTACTTTTTCGACGCCTTATCCAACGCCGCACCGACCTCTTTCAAATCGCCCACGAAACCGGCGAATTTGTCGTAGAGTTTGCCTGTCTCTTCGGCGATTTTTAGCGCGTTTTTGTTCTGCTTGTCCTGCGTCCAAAGTTGATTCATAAGTTGGATTACCGACATCAGATGCGTAGGGCTGACCAATACGATGCGTTTGCCGTAGGCATAATCCCACACCTTTTCATCCCCCTGCATGGTAGCGATATAGGCACTCTCATTAGGCACGAACATCATCACAAAGTCTGCCGCATCGGTTACATATTGGTCGTACCGCTTGGCAGCCAACTCGTCAACATGACGTCTGACCGAAGCCAGATGCTCTTTCATGCACATTTGTCGCGTCTGCTCGTCGGTGGCATTGGCATAGTCGGTGTATGCCGTGAGCGACACTTTCGAGTCGATTACTATATTCTTGCCTTCGGGCAGATGAAATACCGCATCGGGACGCAGCGAATTGCCCTCGTCGCCCGTTATTTTCGTACCGTCGGAATTGGTCGTTGCCTGCAAATCGTAGTTCACACCCTCTTCCAAGCCCGTTTTTTCGAGGATTTGGCGCAATACCATTTCGCCCCAATCGCCCTGCACCTTGCTGTTGCCGCGCAATGCGACGGTCAGTTCTTTTGCCTCGCGACCTATCGTGGTGTTGAGTTCGGTCAGCATCCGCAGGCTATCTTTGAGCGATTTGACCTCGCTCACCTCGCCCGTATAACAGTCGTGGATGGTTCTGCGCAACGTCTCGACATTCTCTTTGAACGGATTGAGAATCTCCGCCAAACGCGCCTCGTTGCTCTCTTTGAACATCTTCGTCTTTTCGTCCAAAATCGAGGAGGCTATTTCGCGGAACGCCAATTCGGAATCGCGACGGATTTTGGCACGCTCCTCGCCCTCCTGCCTCAACTGCTCCGACAAACGGGCATTTTCGGTATTGACCGTTGTCAGTTCGGAGCGCAATGCAACCGCTTCCGCACGCACGGCATCCCGTTCTGCCGCAATCGTTTCACACTCTTTGCTCTTGTCGGCAAAGCCCGTTTCGGCGGCAACCGTACGAATCCTCGCACCGAGATAACCGCACACGGCACCCAAAACGATGCCCGCAACCAAAATGCCGAACATAACCATTGTATCCATAATCACCAACGCTTTGATAACCACAAAAAAGGCAGACGACACAACCGCTGCCGTCTGCCAAAGTTACGAAAAAAATGCAACAACTATTGCTCGCATTCGGTATCCGGCACGAGAATACGGCCGCAATACTCGCATACAATCAATTTTTTGCCCGCACGAATATCTGCCTGACGCTGCGGCGGAATACGGTTGAAACAACCGCTGCACGCATTGCGCTGAACAGTTACGACAGCCAAACCGTTGTGTACCTTGCTGCGGATACGGTTGTATGCCGCAAGCAGACGTTCGTCGATTTTGGCCTTTGCCACGACTGCCTGTGCCTCCAAAGCCTCAGTCTGTGCGGAGGTCTCTGCCTCGATACCCTCCAACTCGCTCTTTTTGGCCGTCAGGTCGATGTTGTGTTCTGCCAACGAAGCCTCCGCATCTTCAAGCAACGCCTTCTTGGCCTTGATTGCGGCAGCATACTCTTTCAAACGCTTCTCTGCCAACGTAATCTCCAACTCTTGATATTCGATTTCCTTGGCTATGGCATCGAACTCGCGATTGTTGCGAACATTGTTCTGCTGCTCGTTATATTTGGCAATCTGCATCTGTGCCTGATCTATCTCGCGCTTACGCTGTCTGGTAAGGGTGTTGAGTTCCTCGATTTCGGCGTTGATATTCCCCATACGGGTATTCAGACCGGCGATTTCGTCCTCCAAATCCTGCACCTCCAGAGGCAGTTCACCCTTGACCTTGTTGATTTCGTCGATTTGGGAGTCGATTTTCTGCAAATCGTAGAGAGCCTTGATTTTTTCGTACATGGAATAGTCCGCTTCCGATGTTTTTTTCTGTGTAGCCATATTTCGTATATTTGTTTATTTCTTGCCTCAACGCACAACGGCGACCATATCTCGCTGCATTACAGGCAGTAATGCACCGGATTCGCCGTACACGCGCTCCTATGGAGCGCAAAGTTAGTGATTTTTTTCGACAAAATGTCAAATAAAATCCCGATTGCGCAAAATTCGCTCTCAAAATGACCTATATCGGCCACGACAAAGTCGGGGGCAGGAGCGAAAAAGTCGTTGTATTTAAGGTCGGCCGTAACATAGATGTCGCAACCCGAACGCCGTGCATCGTCAATCAGCGAGCCGCCTGCGCCCGTACACACCGCAACCCGCACAACTTTGTCGCGCACAATCGCACTATGGCGCACCACCTGCACACCGAGCCTCCTGCGCACTATTTGCAGAAACTCCTCCGTCGGCATCGGCTCTGCCAATTCGCCGACAACTCCAAAACCCGTATCGTCATCGCCCTGCGGTTGCAGCACGCGCATATCGCGCAACGAGAGCATCTGTCCCACGCGCCAACTCATCCCGCCATGCGCCGAATCGAGATTGGTATGACAGGCATAGAGCGCAATGCCGTTTTTCAAGGCAGCCTCCACGCAACGTTCCGTCTGCGATGCCGAATTGAGCCGTTTGAGCGGATGGAAGATAATCGGATGATGGGTTACCACCATCGAACAGCCGAGCCGCACGGCCTCGTCGATAACCGCTTCGGTAACATCGACCGCCAGCAACACTCCCCCGCGCAACTCGTCATCGGCACGACCGACGACAAGCCCCGAATTGTCATACGACTCCTGCAAAGAGAGCGGAGCGAACTCTTCGATTATGGCTGCTACATCTCCTATCTTCATAATTCGTCGGTATTTGGCAAATTAAAACAATGTCTGTTCGTAAAACGGCAAATCCATACGCTCCTCCATAGGTTGCGGTTGTCGCTCGGCCTTTGGCTCAGGCTTCTGTTTCGTCGGTTCCGCTTTCGGTTGCCGTTGCGATTGTTTCTCGGTCAGAACTCTCTGCGAAGCGGGTGTCTCGGCTCGTTGGAACGCTTTGACGGCACGTTTGGCAACAGGCTCTGTCGGCAACGGCTCTACGACTGCCGCAGTCGGACGAATCTCCGCTTCGGGTGCTATGTCGTCATCGACCATCTGTTCGCCAATCTCTCCGCCCAACTCCTCGCGCACCTGTACGAGCATGGCACGCAAACGCTGCAACCGCTCCAACAATTCCACTTCGCGAGGTGTTGCCGTATCCGAACGGCGAACCTTCAACGCCTTGCGTGCGCCGTCGATGGTCATGCCACGCTCCTTGACCAGATGATAAATCAACTTCAAGGTGGCAATATCCTCCGCCGTAAACATACGGTTGCCCTTTTTGTTGCGTTTCGGGCGCAATACATCGAATTGCGTACCCCAATACCGGATGAGCGACGGATTGACGTCGAACATCTCGGTAACTTCACCCATCGAATAGTAGAGTTTTTCCGCCATTTTACATATTCATTATTCTCAGAGAGTTGGGGTACAAATTATTGCACCTCGACCCCATACGTTTCAAAAATCCCAACGGCAAACCGTCGTACACGACCAAATTCATTCCCTCGACAAAGGTTTCCGCCTTTACATCCCTCTTGCGCATATAGTCCAACGCCACCGTTTCGTCCACCTCCGTAGAGGCAACCGCTTCGCGATTGAGGCCGATGTATTGCGACAAAGCCCAATCGGGTTTGAGCGTACCTTTGAATATCTGCCCCATAGCCACGCCGGAGTAGATTACCGTCAGCGTCTGTGCCAACAGACGGATGTCGTCGTAACGCGATGCCGCGCAACCGTACAACACGTCGCCCGCCGAAGCGAACTTCATCAGTCGAGGCTCCCGCACCCAACGAGCGAGTTCCCTGCCGTCGGATGCCGCAACCTCCGCAAATATCCGTTTGCGCGGACGAGGCACGACAATCGGAGCCGACGCATCGAAGGCCTTGCGTGCCACCGCTGCAAAAAAACCTTCGGATGCCGTACGGTGAGGCATAAAGCGGAAGGTCTGGAACGCTCCCGTGCGACCGACGACAATCCCCCACGAATCATCGACCGCGATGTCGTCTGCCGCTACTATTTCGTCGCCGAATTGCTCCGCAAAACTGCTCAACACCCCTTCGTTCTCGGTGGTGTTGAAGGTGCAGGTGCTGTAAACTAGCAACCCTCCTGCCGCAAGCGACTGCCAAGCATCGCGCAAAATCGTCTGCTGCCGTGCGGCACACATACGCACGCCCGCTTCGCTCCACTCCTTGCGAGCCCCTTCGTCCTTGCGGAACATCCCTTCGCCCGAACACGGAGCATCCACGGCCACTATATCGAACCACCCGCCGAAACCCGCCAATGCTTGCGTGTCGTTGTTGGTAACCACCACATTTCCGACACCCCACTTGCGGACATTGTCTGCCAAAACATTGGCACGGTTGCGAACATATTCGTTGGCTACCACCAATCCGTCGCGCCCTGCCAATGCGGAATATATCGTCGTTTTGCCCCCGGGTGCTGCACACATATCCAATATGCGGCTGCCCTCGACCTTCGCACCGCGCAACAGATACTCCACGAACTGCGAGCCTGCCTCCTGCACATAGTACGCTCCCGCATGGAAAGCGGCATCGAGCGTAAATTGCGGTCGGCTGTCGCAATATCTGCCGTACCGGCTCCACGGCACCGCCTTGTCGCCTATCGCATGACACCGTTTGGCAGGGTTGAGCCTTACCGACACGGGAGCAACGCCATCGAGCGCAGCCGACAACGATTCGGCTTCATCCTCGCCCATCTCGCGGCGAAGTTGCTCCTTGAATTCAACGGGCAATGCAATCATCGCGGGCGATTATCTCGTTTGCGACCGACGGATTGCGTCCAATCGGGCATACAAGCCATCGAGTACCGAAGGGTCGGCAACAAAATCGTCGGTATCCTTGTCGATGACGAACACCTCGCCATCGTACATATTCTCTATCCAATCGTTGTATTTGACATTGAGCCGCTCCAAATAGGCTTGGTCGATATTCTGCTCGTATTCGCGCCCACGATGACGTATCTGCGCGACAAGGGTCGGCACGCTCGCTTTAAGGTATATGAGCAGGTCGGGTTTGGGAATCAAATTGGTCGAGATTTCGAACAACTTCATATAGGTTCCGAAATCGCGACTCGAAATCAATCCCATTTCGTGGAGGTTGCCGGCGAAGATATGGGCATCTTCATAAATGGTACGGTCCTGAAACACGCACTCCGAGCCGTCGGACAACATATCCGTCGTCTGCTTGATACGGCTTGCAAGGAAATAGACCTGCAACCTGAATGCCCACTGTTTCATATCCTCGTAGAAATCGTTGAGGTACGGATTGTCCGTATCTTCAAAATAGGCTTTGGCTCCGTATCGTTCGGTCAGCATCTCCGTCAGAGTGGTTTTGCCGCTGCCGATATTGCCGGCGATTGCGATATACATAGCAAATATAGAGTTAAAATTGTCGTTTTCGGTTTAGTTGAAATAGTCGCCCACATCGGCTATGGCGGAAGGCATGGCGAATACCACCACACGGTCGTAGGCATTTATCTGCGTATTGCCCGTGGCGATAAATACCTTGTCGCCGCGCACTATGCCGCCGATGATGACATCGTCGGGCAGACCCATCTCCTTAATAGTGCTTTTGGTTGCAGGCGAATTGGGCTTGACTATAAATTCCAGCACTTCGGCATCGCTTCCCGTCAGGCACTTTATGGCAAGCACGTCGGTGGACATCGTAAAACGGAAGATGTTGGATGCCGTAATCATCTTTTTGTTGATTATGGTATCTACACCGACACTTTCCGCAAGGTTGATGTAGTTGAGATTCTCCACTTCGGCGATAACTTTCTTCACCCCCATACGCTTTGCCAGCATCGCCGTCAGGATATTGGTCTCGCTGCGACCCGTAACCGCCACGAATGCGTCCATATTCGACAAACCCTCTTCCATCATGGCTTCGGTATTGCGACCATCTTCGTTGATTATCAAGGTTTTGTCCAACATCTCCGCCAAGCGGTAGGCTTTTTCGGCATTATAGTCTATCAGTTTGATGTTCACGTCGTTCTGCAATTCAGTGGCAATCCGCACGCCGATACGCGACCCGCCGAGAATCATCATGTTTTTGATGCGGACGTTGCTTTTGCCCGAGAGAGCCATAACCTCGCTTGCCGCATCTTGTCGGGCGATGATATAAACCATGTCGTCCACCATAAAGGTCTCGTTGCCGCGCGGTATAATCGTCTCTCCTCCGCGCGAGATTGCAACGGTACGGAAATCTACCGTCTCTTCGTCGCCGAAACTGCCTATTTCGCGCCCCACAAGCGACGAATTTGGCTCCAATCGAAAGACGACCAACGACAGTTTGCCGCCCGAGAAATCGACATACTCCGTAGTGGCGGAGTGGCCGAGCAGATTGATGACCTCCAACGCTGCCACCTTCTCCGGATAGAACAGATAGTCGATGCCCATGTTGATAAACATCTCCTTGTTGTTCGGTTCGAGATACTCGTTGTTGTCGATACGGGCGATGGATTTTTTCGCGCCCAACTGTTTTGCCATGATGGCCGAGAGGATATTGTCGTTCTCGGTGTGATTGACGGCAATGAAGAGGTCGCATTTGCGCACCGATGCCTTGCGCAACACGGCAAAGGTGGTCGAGTCGCCTTCGATGGTAATCACATCGGCAAGACTGCTTACCTCAGCCAACAGTTTTGGGTCCGTGTCGATAACGGTAATATCATGGCCGTTGCCACTCAACATTTGCGCCAGATGGCTGCCCATCTCGCCTACACCTGCAATAACGATTTTCATACTCTTTTGCGATGGCACGCCGCCGAAATCCGACAGCAACGGCTGCGGCGACAATTTCTTTTGCAATTTACTCCGCAAATGTATAAATTTGTAGCAACAATTCAAAACAACACGGCCGAAATGAGTTAAAAAAAGGTTGTGATAAGAATTTATAACGCATTTATGGCAAATTGGTTAATAGTTATATTGTGTGCTGTCGCAGCAGTTGCGCTCTTCGTCGTGGGCATGTCGCTTACGCTGATGATAAAGGGACACCACATCGATTCCGAGATTGCGACCAACAAAAATATGCAGCGGCTCGGCATAAAGTGCGCCGTACAGGAGTCGCGGGAGGATTACGGGCAGGTCGCGTGCGACGACGACAGCATCTGCACACACAACTGCTCCGCATGCGATGTACAACACGACAACGGCCGATAATGCGATGGTCGGACAATTGGGCAAACGACTGAAAATATCAAACAATCATAAAAACCTAAACCAATGAAAAAACTCCTGACGCTGTTGCTTGCAACGCTCTTTGCAGGCGGCATTTATGCGGCCGAACTGCCGCACAACATCTATTCGGGCTTGTGGAAGGCAGGCCATGTGCAGGGCATCGCTGTCGATACCGCCCGCGAACACATCTATTTTTCGTTTACCACGATTCTCGTCAAGACCGACTTGGAGGGCAATGTCATCGGTACGGTCGAGGGTCTTCTCGGCCACTTGGGCTGCATCGAATTCAACGATGAGGATGGTCGGTTATACGGCTCGCTCGAATACAAGAACGACTCGATAGGCAAAGGCATTCTCGCCCGCGAAAAGTCGGACAAGGTACTCGAATGCGCCTTTTATGTAGCCATTTTCGACGTCGCCAAAATCACCCGAACGGGAATGAGTGCCGAAAAGGATGGCATAATGACCACCGTCTATCTGCCGACCGTATTGGAAGACCACTTGGCGAAGGTACCTACACGCTTGGGCAAAGAGAGCGAACACCGTTTCTGTTGCAGCGGTTTCGACGGCATATCGTTCGGCCCGCGCTTCGGCTCGTCGGATGGCAAACGCTACCTGACCGTTGCATACGGCATATACGGCAACACCGAACGCGAAGACAACGACTATCAGGTACTGTTGCAGTACGACACGCGCGACTGGAACAAATTCGAGGCTCCGCTCTCGCAGGACGGCATGCACCACAACGGCCCTGCAAAACCCGACGGACAATACTTCGTCTATACGGGCAACACCTCGTGGGGCATACAGAATTTGGAGTACGACGCCGAACACAATCTATGGTTTATGGCGGCCTACAAGGGTAAGAAGACCGATTTTGCCAACTTCCGCCTCTTTGTAGTCGATGGCTCGAAGGCTCCCGTCAATCGCCGTCTGCAAGGCGTTAAATACCAAAAGCGCGGCAAGGTGCTGTCGCTGCTCGAACGAGGATTGCGCGACCCGAAACATCCGACCGTTTACGGCTGGCATTTCAAATATGGTGCAACGGGTATCTGCTCGCTCGGCGACAATCTGTTCTACATCTCGCACAACGGCAAGACCAAGCAGAAAGAGCAATTCTGCAATGCCAAACTCTACCGCTACGTCGGTACAGACCAGACACCGTTCAAACTTGTGGAGTAGGATTTGAAACCATAAAACATAAAGGGGAGGTCATAATTTTGACCTCCCTTTTTTAAGGTGTGTAAGAATTAGTAAAATGCAAGGCTTTGAGAAAGAGGGCGGCAGTTTACAATTATTACACGCCGCCTTATACTACAAAAGCCAACTACTTAATTGCCCCGCAAAGATAACGAGCAACACCTGTACGGCCACAAATGCAACCACAGCCTTTGCTCCGCCCACATTGCACGAAACGGCAAATGCCGAGTAGTTCCAAAGCAGGAATACCACGAGGCACGCCAACTCCCACAACGCAAGCAGCGTAAGAAGATAGAGCGGAATGGTGAGGATATGCGCCACATCCACAAACGGCAGCACTGCCACCATCGGGATTACGAGCAGTTGGGCGAATGCCGTGGTGCCGAGCATATCGATAATGCGGATTTTCGATTTGCTCATCGCCACTCCGCACGAATAAAGCAGAAGGGCGGGCAGCAGCCAATAGGTGATTTGCAACACCGCTACCTGCCACAACCGACCG
Source organism: uncultured Alistipes sp. (assembly GCA_945494785.1). Lineage (GTDB taxonomy): Bacteria > Bacteroidota > Bacteroidia > Bacteroidales > Rikenellaceae > Alistipes. The sequence continues at coordinate 11,809 of CALYVN010000008.1, read as the reverse complement.
CCGTCGGGCAGCAAACCGAAATGCAGATAACCGTTCTGCACACACCCCGAGCACCAAAGCAGTGCGATCGCCGATGCAATAAACAACAGACCCCACATAAGGGCTTTTCCGCCGGCAATCACGCGAAACGGATTGAAAAAGTTACTCTTCATTGTGTTCAAGTTTTTGAATGTTCTCGATAATCTCGTCCAATTTGTTGCGCACTGTCGGATAACTCAACCCCATCTGTGCAGCCATTTCTTTGAGCGAGCCGCTGCATTTGACGAACTCCGACACGAACGCCTGTTTTTCGGGTGCAAGCCGCATCAACACCGGAAGCGGATAATCGCCCGTTACCGTCGTGCCGCAATCGGCACACTGCAACGAATGCACCCTCAATTCGCTGCCGCACGACGGACATGCAGTCGGTAAAATTTTGTTTGTCTCCATAATTTGTTAGATTTTGTTGCAACAAAGATAAGGCAAAGTTTAATTTTATCCAAATTATTTTGAATAAAATTAAACATCTATTATAAATAAGTAAATAAATAGCAACATATATGCAAAAAAATACGGCACTCCTTGTCGGAATGCCGTACTTTGCGACATAACGCCGCCGTATCGTTAGAAATACTTGACGCTGTTATCCTTGACGTCGGAGAGTTCCTGAATTGCGTACATCGCACGGCGCATTGCCATATCCGCCGAACGAGCCTGCAACTTCACGCGCTCCGCCTCTGCCGTTTGGGCATCGTCGGAGGAAATCTCATCGACAACGAATACGAATACGCCCGTATTGCCCTTGACAGGAGCAGAGAGTGTACCCGTCTTGTCGGCAGCCACGCCCGTAATTGCACCCAATACGCGAGGTTCGACTCCTATTCCGGGCACATAATATGCACCCGCCTTGGTATTGTCGAAATTATTGACCTGGACATCGGCATTGGCAGCGACCTCGTCGATATTCGCACCCTGCATCTTTTCGGCAAGTAGCACAGCCTTCTTATCGCGCAACAAAGCGGTACGGATTTGGTCGGCAACCTCTCCGACCTCCTTGTATTCGTTGTTGTTTATCGCCGTAACGACAGCCACTACATAATCGTTGCCCGCCTTGAATATCTCCGACACGGCACCGACTTTGGCATCGACAGCCCAACGTACCACTTCGAGCGAGTTATCCAAACCGCGCACAGCACGTTCGCCCTGCTCGACATTCATCACACGCGGCGAAAGCGATTGAGCCGAAGCAGCCTCGTTGAACTTCTCGACCGAACCTGCGGCAGCCACTGCGAATTGGCTCGCCTGAGTATGTATCTCGCGGCGCGTTGCAGCCGAAGCCTCGACAGGATACGAGAGCGTCGCTATCTGCATGTGTTTCTTGACTGCGCCCGTACTTACAACCTTTACAAGTTGAATGACGTTGCCGGCAACAATTTTTACGACATTGCCGCGACGAGCGGTTTTGAGTGCATCGGCAAACTCCGAACCGAGCGAAGCATAAGGCAGTTTGCCTATGTTGCCACCGTTTTCGGCACTCTCGGCTTTGGAGTATTGAGCGGCGAGAGCGGCAAAATCGGCACCCTTGCGTGCAACAGTCAGCAGGCTGTCAGCCAAAGCATCCTCGCTGTATGCGAGTACCAGATGTTGCAATTCGAGCGTATCGGGTACATTGCGCACCTCTACCACGCGCGAAGCCTTCCACTCGTTGCCCACCAATTCGGGGCCGAAAGGTTTGCCCGCATTGAGAGCCTTTGCCTCGTCGCCCGAGAGTTGAGCGGCAGTGATGAATCGGCCGGCAATGGCTGCATGACGGTTCTCACGCACGAAGCCCTTCAAATCGGCTGTCGCAACAAAAGTTGCGCCGGCACTCTTGGCCTCCTCCTCGATAGCGGCTTTGTCCGACTCGGTAGGATTGACCTCGAATACGACATAACTTGCCGAACGATAAGGCGATTGTTTGTATTGCGCCTTGTGCGCCTTGTAATACTCCTTGATTTCGCTGTTGCTTACATTCACAAGCGAGTCTGCAACCGATGAGTAACGGCAAACGGCATAGCGGCCTTTGTAGGTATTGTTTTCTGCTTCGGCACCGCGTGCAACCTCCAAATCGTTCACATTCACTCCACCGCGCACAAGGGCGAGATATTTGCCCATTTTGCGGTCGAGCAGAGCCTGACGGTTGATAATCTCCCACATTTTCAGTGTCTGAGGGTTGCTCTGTACCTGTGCGAGGAAATCCTGCACCACCGCAACATCGTAAGCACCCGTCGTCGGATTGCCGAAGACGCTTTGAAATACGTTGGACGGATATTCGCCGCGCAGCATCGCCTCGCGCTCGCTTTCGGGAACAGCGATACCCAACGACTCCAAACCCGGCAGCAGCACATGATTTGCCAAAAGCGACTGCCAAGTTGCAGAAATAAGTTGGTTGGCGGTCTCGTCGTCGTATGCGCCATCGCCACCCATTTGGGCTTTCATGTCGTCATACGCGGCCAGATACTCCGAATAGAGAATCTTGTCGCCATCGATTTCGCCCACCTTCGGGTCGTTGCCCGAGAAGCCCATCTCGGTCTTCAAAGAGAGAATAAAAGCCAAAAGCGCGCCACCGATAATAACCGACAGGATGACGCCGAATTTGGTTCGCATGGTGTTCAAACTTGCCATATATCCTTAAAGTTTTTTTGATTAAATTTCGGTTTTAGTCTCCAAAGGTACTAATTTTATTCGTAAGTCGTATTCGTTTTTGCGATTTTTTACAATACGTCTATTTTGGCAAGATCGATACGGGAACGGGTGGTACGCAAAATTTTGATTCGCAGACCGTCGAACTCCATCACCTCGCCCGCTTTCGGCAACTCCTCGTAGCGCGAAATGATGAATCCCGCCAAAGTGTCGTATTCGTCGCTCTCGGGTATGTGCAAAGCGTATTTTTCGTTCAGATAATCGACCTCCAAACGGCACGAGAATACGAACTCCCGTTCCGACAAACGCTTTTCGGTCAAATCGGGCAAATCGTGTTCGTCCTCGATGTCGCCGAAAATTTGCTCCAAAACATCCTCCATCGAGATTATGCCTGCCGTACCGCCGAACTCGTCAATGACCACCGCGACATTGCTTTTGCGCTTGATGAATTGGGTCAGCATCTGTTGCAAAGGCAACGTTTCGGCAACGTAATCGACGCCGATTAGCACCTGCTCTATCGATGCCGGTTTGTGGAACAGACTCTTCGAGGTAACGTAACCTATGATGTTGTCTATCGAGCCTCGCCAAACGAATATGCGCGAATACATCGTCTTCACAAAACGCTCCGTCAGCATCTCCATCGAGGTATCGTCTATATCGACAGCCACGACATCGACACGCGGCACCATACAGTCGCGTACACGCAAATCGGCAAAATCGAGCGCATTCTGAAAAATCTTTATCTCGTTGTCCGCATCGCTCTGCTGTTCCGTATTGTTGGCATCCAGCAGGCTCTCCAAATCGCTGCGGTCGAAGGCATAGGTCTGTTCAACGCCGCTCGGTTTGCGGCCGACAAGGCGCAATATACCGTAAGACAGCAGTGTCGTGCATCGCGCTATCGGATAGAGTATTATATAGAAAAGGTAGATAATCGGAGCGAAAATGCGATAGTAGAAATTGGGATTGCTTCGCACTATCGATTTGGGCAGATACTCTGCCACGAAGATTATGACTATCGTAGGCACCAACGTCTCCAACACGAACGAGCCGCCCTCCAACGAAATCCATCCGCATTCATGCGCCACAAAGCGCAAAAATCGCGACATGCACATCGAATAGACGACCAACGCTATGTTGTTGCCGACCAAAATGGTGGTGATGTATTGCCCCTGATGACGGGCAAACACCCCCGCAATAAAGTCGAACATTCGGCTTTGCTTGCGGTCTATCTCCAATTTCAGACGGTTTTTGTTCAGAAACGCCAACTCCATTCCCGAGAAAAATCCCGAGAGCAGCAGCATTGCAACTATCGTTGCCACAATCAGTATAAGCGAATCTGTCATAGGACTACTCTGCGATGCTGTTTTGCCCGTCCAATGCAGCAGACGTAATTTTCATCGTTTCGACCTTGCGCACACCCTCTCCATCGGCTCGCACCTGCAACCCTTGTGAGGCAGGTGGTTGCTGCACGGAGGCAATCGGGGTTGATGCCTGCTGCGGCGCACGACCTACCGGTTTTCTGCCGGCAGAGGCCGTCCGTTTCGTTCTTGCGGATTCGGCAGGCTCGGCCGTACTCTTTTCGACATCCGTCTTTCGTTCCGCTTTCGTATCGACCGCAGTGGAATCGCCGTCCTCGGCAGCCATTGCCGTATCGACGCACATCTTGCTCTTGAAACGGCGAAAATGCAGGTCGTTCAACTCCTCGTCCGACTCGAAACCCTCGCCGACAAAGGTATCGGTATCGGTAACCACCTTCGTATCCACGTTCGAGTAGATGCGTTTGGTTATCGAATTCCAAAACAGTTGCTGCGTATAGAGCCTCGTACCGTCGGACTTGGTTACGACAACATTTCCCTTGACCTCCCACAATTTGCGGTTCTCGTAATAGATGGCATAATTGGAGCGCAACGTGGCATTGACCGTCGTCAGCGAATCGTCTTTGTAGGTTGTTATCTCGATACCCTTGCGGAACTCGCGATAGGGGTCGCGACCGAGCGTATAGCCTTCGAGCAACGGAGTGGTAAAACGGTACGACTTGCGCCCGTTCTCCGACTCCACTATCGTCAGATTCTCGCTCTCCTCCGTCTTAATCGCCTCCAATGCCTCATCGTCGCTGTCGTTCTTCTCTTTGCACGACCAAAGCAAGATAGCACTCCCTGTCAAAAGGAGTGCTACCGTTGCATATTTTTTCAACGATGCGAACATCTGTCCGTAAAGAGTATCCGTTTCGTTATTGGCGACAACGCACCTTGGTCGTGGTACCTGCCGCAAAACCGCAGTTGAGCGTATAGTTGCTACCCTCCTTCAACTCGTTGAAGAAGCACTCCTCTGCAGACGGGAAGGCACGGCGATAACTTGCCGCCAGAGTCTTGGCATTCTCGACCAAATCGGGCTGCTGCGTTTCGAGCATAGGGATAGCCTTCTGCAACAGGTCGTATGCAGCCCAGAATGTAGCATCCTTTGCGAAGCCCGTACAGTTGCCAGCACCTGCCACATAGCACTGTGCAAGGAAATAATATGCCAAACCGTCGCCATCCTCAGCCTCGTTTTTCAGCACTGCATTGAACGCTTCGACTGCCCCTTTGTGGTCGTTCTCCGCCATTTCGAGCGTACCGACGCGCACCAACAGATTCTCGCGCTCCACCAAATCGGTCGCCTTGGACAAAGCCTCGCGCAGATATTGGTTGGCCTTCTCGTAATTCTTTACGTTCTGGAAACTCTCCGCCAGCAACATCGCCGTATTCGACGAAGGGCTGAGCGCATAGTATTTTTCGCCCACCATAAAGAAGAAGTCGCTCGTACACTTTGCACGCTTCATCAGGGCAAAAGCCTGTGCATAGTTCTTTTCGTCGCTCGGATTGTCAGCAATCTTCTTTGAGAATATCTTTTCGATGTTCTCGCAACTTGCCGCACCGCTCATGCCGAAACACGATTCAAACTGCTCCTTGAACTCCAATTTGTCGGGTGCTATATTCTCGAAATACTTGGCATTCGTCTCATAAGCATTCACAATCTCCATTGCATCCACCAAATCGTTGGAGTAGTCGTCGCACAAATTTTTGAAGTAGATGGCCAGCACCTCCGGGTCAGCCGCGCCGAGCACCTCGACCTGTGCCGCTATGGCATCCTCGAACGCCTTGCGCACACCTTCGCGATCGCTCTCCTTGTAGGTTAGGTACTCGCGAGCCTTGCGCTCCAAGATATAATCCTTGCCGCGCTTCGGATGCGACGCATAATTTTCCAAACGGATGTCGTAAATCAAAAGCAGCGAATCGACATACATCTTTTTCTCTTGCAGCGTCTGTGCTCGATTGATTTTCTGCTTGTAGAGTCGCACACCGTTGGCATAGATGTTCTCCGAAGCCTTCGGACACTTGGCAAGCAACTTCTGCAAATAGGCAGCAGCAGCATTGAAGTTGTGATTGTTAATCTCCTCTTTCAGGAACGAACTGTTCAGATAGTTCTCCCTTCTCTCCTCCGGAGTTTCGCCCCACTTCGCAAATCGAGGGTCGGAAAAATCCTGTGCAACGGTCGCAGTCAATCCTGCGATGCTCAACACAGCAGTAAACAGCAATTTGATACGTTTCATTGTTACACTATTCTATTTATTTTGTATTTATTCTGTCTCTCCAATTCAAGCAGACTGCCGGCTAATCGTATTTCGGACGAACGAACCAATAATCCTCGCCGAACATCGACAGTCCGAGCGAAACCTTGAAATAGTCCTGCCGAATCATTCCGATACGCTGACCGATTGTATTGCTAATCGAGCCGAGCGAACCACGGCAACCGTATTCGAAGCCGATGTCGATACTTGTGGCACCCATAAAGCGCAACGGAAAACCGATACCTGCAGTAATCGCGTATTGGTTTATCCGCGTACCGTTATAGGTCTGGTAGTAGTCGCTGTATCGGCCGCCTATGCGGTATGCCATACGGCGCAGATAACGACGCACGTCGAAGCGGTTCGGCGTATATTCGAAGCCGACTTTGTAGGTATTGGTATCAACATAACCGACCTTCATTTTGCCGTAAATCTGTTCGTCAAAGACCCCTTCGTTACTGCCCCACATCTGCCGCTCATAGTCGAATCCGACCGTAAAGCGGGAATCCTGATACATCACGCCGACATTTACCTGATGCGGCAACCGCATCTGACTGCGCGAACCCTCCGTAACGACCTCCGTATAATACGTATCGTTACGACAGATGCCTCTCTCCACTTTCGGACGCATCGAGCCGCCATAGTCGTAGGTGGCACCGAAGGTCAATATCCGCTTGTCGTTGGCAATCGCACTCCACTGCAAACCGACCTGAAATTTGAAATTCGAAATCGAATAGTCGTCCACTCCGACTATCGTCTTCGGCGAACCCGTACCGACATAGTCGTTGGCAACGGTGGATGCGTAGTTGTGCTTGATGTTGCCCCAATAGTATTTGGCGGCGATACCAATCGAGAAGTTTTTGAACGGTTCCCAACCGACACCCGCACGCACCTCCGTAACATCGCCATCGCCCGAGTATTCGTACATCACACGCCCTATCGTTCCCCAAATATCCTCGCTCTCCTCAGTGTGGGACATCTTGTAACCGACGCTGCTGTACGGCGAAAGGCTCAAACCGAAGCCCAAACCCTTTGCCACAGGGAACTGGATGGCTATCTCGTGGAAGTTAATCGTATTTTTCGCATTTTTCGCCGTGCGCAGATAGGCATTCGCCGCATCGTATTGCCGCTGACGGTTTTGCAGGAAATTGCCCTCTGCACCGAAATCGAAAATAAAACTCTTCGGGAAGGTCGCACTGTATCCCGCAGGATTGAGCATGCTGACCATCTGCCCGCTGCGCCAAGCCACACCGATACCGCCCATTGCACGTTGTGCCGTGTTGCCTGCCGTACCGAGTTCGCCTATACCGAACATCGTATATGGCGAATACGCATTCACGCTGCTGCCCTGTGCTTCGACCTGCACGGGCAACGCCACGCATACCAATGCAGCCGTCGCAACAGCAACCGCCCTGCACAAACTATTTACTCTCTTTCGCTGCATTGTATTCCAAAATCGCGTTTAGTCCGATATACATCATATTGCAATTTGCAAATATCGCATTTTTAATTCGATTAACAAAACATTTCGCATCGCCACCGCTAAAAATTATTCGCATTTGCGGCTTTTTTGCCAAAAAACTGCCGACATATCCCTCTATTTCATAGAGAATGCCACGCATTACCCCTTGTTCGATTGCAGTGCGGGTGGTGTTGCCCAACTGCGCCGAAGGCTCGGCAACGCCGCACAGCGGCAAATGCGCCGTATAGTCGTGCAATGCCTTGAAGCGAAGCCCTGCACCGAGCGAAATGTTGCCGCCTTTGAAAACGCCCCTCTCCACAAGGTCTATCGTTATTGCCGTGCCGAAATCGACTATCAGCATATCCTCCTCCGAGCCGTACAACTTCACTGCACCCGTTGCCAAAGCCACACGGTCGGCACCGAGCGTTTCGGGTGTGGCATAATCGACCTCTATCGGTACGGGCATAAGCGGGGACATACACAACAGATACCCCACTTTGTCGCGCAACGCTGCGCAAACGCTCTCCTCGTCGCCGCGTGTCGATGACACTATCGCCTTGGCAGGAGCGTATTCGGCGACCAAAGCCTGCAACCCGTCGGCCGAAAATCGCTCCGCCTGCCACTGTCCGACAACGGTATCGTTGCTATCTATAACGGCAATCTTGGTCAAAGTATTGCCCATATCGACAATAAGGTTGAGTTTTTGTTCCATGGTCTCTACAACGCTTTTAATACCCGCAACGCCTCCGAAACATCGGCAACCCGTCTTACGGTCATTGCCAATCGGCGGTCGGGCTGTTTCAATACGTATCTGTCCGGCTCTTTGGTAACCTTTTTCAGCAGGGTCATGAAGGTATCGCTTTTGTAGAACGGCGAAGAGTCGTCGCCCACGAACTGCACTATCATCAAGCCGTTTTTGACTTTGACCTTCTCCATACCCAAACGCAGAGCCTCCCAACGCAGGCGCACCACGTCGAGCAGTTGTCGCGCCTCGTCAGGCATTTGGCCGAATCGGTCTGTCAGCCGCTCGCCGAATGCAACGAGGGCATTCTCGTCGCGTAACGAATCCAATTCACGATAGAGTCGCAGACGTTCGGCCTGCTGACGTACATAACTCTCGGGCAGAGCCGCTTCGACGCCGAGTTCTATCGTAACGTCATCGACATAGCCCATCGTATCGACAGCCTGTTGCTCCTCTTTGCTCAATCCTGCCACATCCAAGCCTTCGGCACGCAATTCCGCAACAGCCTCGTTCATAATCTTTTGGTATGTTTCGAAGCCTATGTCGGCGATAAAGCCGCTCTGCTCCGCACCCAACAGATTGCCCGCTCCGCGTATATCCAAATCCTGCATCGCTATATTGAAGCCCGAGCCGAGATCCGAGAACTCTTCGATGGCACGCAACCTGCGCCGTGCATCCGACGAGAGCATCTCGTCGGGACGCGAAAGCAGGTAGCAATATGCCTTTTTGTCGCTCCGTCCCACACGACCGCGCAATTGGTGCAGGTCGCTCAATCCGAAGCGGTCGGCATTGTCGATGATAATCGTATTCACGTTCGGTATATCGACACCGCTCTCCACAATCGACGTTGCCACCAAAACATCGAAATCGCCATAGATGAAATCCATGATTATCCGCTCCAAATCCGCCGATTTCATCCGACCGTGCGCCATGGCTACCCTTGCCTTCGGACACAGACGCGCAACCATGCCGCAAACCGTCTGCAAATCCTCCACGCGATTGTGAATGAAATAGACCTGTCCGCCTCGCGCCAACTCCGTCTCGACGGCATCGCGCACCAACTCCTCCGAGAAGATGTGCGATTCGGTGATTATCGGCTGACGGTTGGGCGGCGGAGTGGAGATGACCGACAAATCGCGAGAGCCCATCAGCGAGAACTGCAAAGTTCGCGGAATCGGCGTTGCCGTCAGCGTCAGCGTATCGACACTGACACTCAACTGTGTAAGTTTCTCTTTGGCCGCCACGCCGAAACGCTGCTCCTCGTCGATGATGAGCAAGCCCAAATCGTGGAATTTGACACCTGCTCCGAGTATCTTGTGCGTACCTATCAATATATCGATTTTGCCGCTCTCCAAATCGGCAAGGATTCGCGATGTCTCCTTCGCGCTTTTCGAGCGGTTGAGATACTCGATGCTGACCGGAAAATCGCGCAACCGCTCCGTAAACGAGCGGTAGTGTTGCAGTGCCAGAATCGTTGTAGGCACCAGCACCGCCACCTGCTTGCCGTCGGTCGCTGCCTTGAAAGCGGCACGAATGGCTACTTCGGTCTTGCCGAATCCGACATCGCCGCATATAAGTCGGTCCATCGGACGCTCCGACTCCATATCCCGTTTGACCGCCTCGCTCGCACGCTGTTGGTCGGGTGTATCCTCCCACATGAACGATGCCTCCAACTCCTGTTGCAGATAGCCGTCGGCAGAGAATGCGAAGCCCTTGCTCGCCTTGCGTTTGGCATACAGCGCGATGAGTTCGCGAGAAATATCCTTGACCGCTTTTTTGGTTGCGTTTTTGAGTTTCTGCCATGCTCCGCCGCCGAGTTTGTAGATTTTCGGAGGCTCAGCATCGCCACTCTTGTATCGCGATATACAGTGCAGCGAATGGATGTTTACGAAGAGCAGGTCGTTGTCGCGATAGACGAGTTTGATGGCCTCGTGCATCTTGCCGTTCTCCTCGATTTTGACCAATCCGCCGAAACGTCCTATGCCGTGGTTGATATGCACCACATAGTCGCCCACCTGCAACGAGTTGAGTTCGGCAACCGTCATCTGTTCGTCGCGCTTTATCTCGCCGTTGATGCGGTAGCGTTGGTAGCGGTCGAATATCTGATGCTCGGTATAAAGGCACACTTTCAACGCATGGTCCACGAAGCCTTCGTGCAGCACGATGCGGATGTTGTGCAACACCGCCTGTTCGCGCCCGATTTGGTGGAAGATGTTTTGCAACCGCTCCATCTGTGCGCGGTTTTCCGAAAGTATGCTGCACCGGTAGCCGTGTTCGGTACGGTCGATTATGTCGTCGGCAAGCAGTTTGAAATCCTTATTGAATTTCGGCTGCGGCGATGTTGCAAAGAGTATCGTCGCCTTGGCCGGACGTTCCGCGACATTGTTGCGTAAGGCCAACAGACTGCTCCCTGCCAAGTCGGCCAGCAACTCTTTGCGCGAGGTAAGTGCAGCAACGGCCTCCTGCGGATTTTCGCTCTCCGCCAAGACCTTTTTGCGCACCTCGTCAACTCGGCGCAGCGCATAATCGGCATCGAAAAACCACCACGAGGCTTCGCCCGCAAATCGTGCCAACGAGACCGAACGGTTGCCCGCATTGCGATTGATGTTGGATATTATATCGATTTGCTCCAAGCGGTCCGACGACAACTGATTCGATATTTCGAATCGCCGTATCGATTCCACGTCGTCATCGAAAAAGTCTATACGGTAGGGTCGGCTCTCGGCATACGAGAACACGTCGAAAATGCCGCCTCGCACCGAATACTGACCCGGTTCATATACAAAATCGACCTGCTCGAATCCGAGTGCCGATACCCGCTCCTCCAAAGTGCCGATGGCTATCGTATCGCCCACCTTTATCGCAATCGATTCCGCCTCCATCTGCGCCGCATCAGCCACCCTCTCCGCCAAAGCCTCAGGATAGGTGCAGACTACGGTAAAGTCATCCGCACGGTTGCGCAGGGCATTGAGCGTATTGGTGCGCATGACCACGCACGCCGCATCTTCGTTGCGATAGAGTATCGACCTTTTGTATGCCGACGGAAAGAAACAGACCCTCTCTTCGCCCAACAGTGCATAGAGGTCGTTCATCGCATAGGCCGCCGCATCCTTATCCTCCGCAACGACGATATGCGTACCTCCGCGACGAGCGATAGCGGTCGCGGCATAAAACGAAAAAGCCCCGCCGACTAACTCGTTCAAGTAGACGGTGTTGCTTTTTTCGCCAAGTTCTTTGCAGAGTGCGGCCGTTTGAGCCGACTGTTCTGCAAGTTTCAGTATTTCGTGCATATATCAAACCGGTGTCGTAGCACCGAATGACCATTTAAGCCCGTTCCTGT
>CALYVN010000007.1 GCA_945494785.1 uncultured Alistipes sp. | reverse complement strand
CGTTACGTCGAACTGATGAGCATAGTCCACAACCTTGCGGGTCAAAGCGACATTTTCGTCGTATGGAAGGCTCGAACCGTCAATCATCACCGACGAGAAGCCCATGTCGATACAACTCTTGCAGAGTTCGAACGAATCGCCGTGGTCGAGATGCAAAACGATTTGCGGATTAGCCCAACCGAGTTCCTTTGCATACTCTACGGCACCCTCCGCCATATAACGGAGCAGGGTCTGATTGGCATAGTTGCGCGCACCCTTCGATACTTGAAGGATAACGGGCGACTTGGTCTCAGCAGCAGCCATGATGATAGCCTGCAACTGTTCCATGTTGTTGAAGTTGAATGCAGGAACTGCATAACCTCCCTTGATTGCCTTGGCGAACATCTCACGGGTGTTCACAAGTCCAAGATTTTTGAAATTTACCATAATGTTATAGGTTTAAGAAATTTTTCGTTCGGTTTGTCGCTCAACGCCACTTCGTCGAGTGGCGCAAAGTTACTACTTTAATTTATTATTGCAAAATTTTTAATATCTGCCGTTGCGCACCCGAAAGCATCCGTGCAACTACCCTGCCAACGTTACGCTCACTCTCGCCACCTTGCCGCCGAGCGGAGGTGCGATTTTGGTTACGCGGCACTCCGCAACGGCGATTTGCGGAAACCGCTCGTGGAGGGCATCGATGATGTTCTGCGCCACGCGCTCTATCGTTCGCTGGCGGCGTTGCATCTGCTCGCGGACAAGTTCGTAGACCGTCAGATAATTGACCGCACACTCGACGCTGTCCCTCTCTGCCACCGAGCCGAGAGCCACCGTCAGCCTCAATCCGACTTCGAAGTGGCTGCCCGTCCGCTGTTCGAGGTCGTAGCAACCGTGAAAGGCATGGAAATCCATGCCCTCCAACTCTATTGTGTACATACGCTCCTCCATTGCAACGTCCGATTAGCCGACTATCACGAGATAGTAGTTTTTCTTGCCCTTCTGCACGAGCAGATATTTGCCGGCAATCAAATCGTCTGCCGTAACGGCGCGTTGTGCATCGGCGACCTTCTCCTTGTTGAGCGACACTCCGCCACCCTGCACCATCTTGCGGCATTCGCCCTTCGACGGGAAAATCTGCGTCTTTTCGGCGCACAAGTCGATGAACGAAACGCCCAAATCCGACGACGGGATATTGAACTGCGGCACTCCGTCGAACACCTGCAACAGCGTCTGTTCGTCCAAATGGCGTAACGCCTCCGACGTAGCCTGACCGAAGAGAATGTTCGAAGCCTCGACCGCCTTTTCGTACTCCTCGGCAGAGTGAATCATCGTGGTTATCTCCTTCGCCAACCGTTTTTGCAGTATGCGCAGGTGCGGTGCCGCATCGTGTTCGGCGATAAGCGATTCTATTGTCTCGCGGTCGAGCAGCGTAAATATCTTTATGTAGCGTTTGGCATCCTCGTCGCTCACGTTGAGCCAAAATTGGTAGAATTTGTATGGCGACGTGTAGCGTGCATCGAGCCACACGTTGCCGCTCTCGGTCTTGCCGAATTTCGTACCGTCGGCCTTGGTGATAAGCGGGCAGGTGATTGCGAACGCTTCGGCATCGGCACCCAACTTGCGCCGGATAAGTTCGGTTCCCGTTGTGATATTGCCCCATTGGTCGGCACCGCCCAACTGCACTTTACAGTTCATCGTTTGGTAGAGATGCAGAAAATCGTAGCCCTGCAACAGTTGGTACGTAAACTCAGTGAACGACATACCGTCGCCCTCGCCGTTGAAACGCTTTTTGACCGAATCCTTCGCCATCATGTAATTGACGGTTATCAGTTTGCCGATGTCGCGTGCGAAGTCGAGGAACTTAAACTCCTTCATCCAATCGTAATTGTTTACGAGTACCGCCGCATTCTCGGCATCGGAATCGAAGTCGATAAGTTTCGAGAGTTGCCGTTTGATGGCCTCCTGATTATGGCGCAACGTCTGCTCGTTGAGCAGATTGCGCTCCTGCGATTTGCCGCTCGGGTCGCCAATCATACCGGTTGCTCCGCCGATAAGGGCTATCGGACGATGCCCGCACATTTGCAGATGTTTGAGAATCATCACACCCACAAGGTGGCCTATATGCAGCGAATCGGCCGTCGGGTCGATACCCAAATATGCCGTCGTCATCTCCTTCTCCAACTGCTCCTCCGCACCCGGCATAATCGTATGAATCATGCCGCGCCACTCCAACTCCTTAATGAAATTTTTTCTTTCCATCGTATCGTTTTATCTCTTTATCTCTTTTTTGCTTGTTTTGTCTCCTTTTTCGTCGTTCCGCTACTCCACATCGAGGTCCAACGCCTTTTTCAACTCCTCGAATTTGGGTGTGCGCGCGACGATATGTTGCAGTCGGTCTTCGAGCCTTATCGGGCGCATCTTGACCGCCGTTTCGCGCACCTCTATCTCCAAATTCAGTGCGCCGTCGATGCGGGCAGTATCGGCAACGGCATCGAGAATCTCGGTCCGAGCCAGAAGCAACTCCTCTTTCAGGGTCTGCGACGGCACCGTAAGTTTGAGGCTGTTGCCAGCAAACACGACCGTTTCAAACGCTGTTCGGAATCGCGGACGCAACTCGCCCATACGCTTCACAATCTCATCCTTTGCCGCTCCGAGTTTGGCTTCACTCTGCTCATCGACCTTCGTCGCGCCCGCCGATTCGGCATCGCTCGTATTGCCCGCCTTGCTTATTAGCGAGGAGAGCGACCCACCCATCAACGAAACATGCGCCTTCGGAGTCGTCGGCTTGGTAGGTTGCGAATTGGGTTGCTCGGCAGGTTGCTGTACGGGTTGCTGTACTGTCTGTACGGGCTGTTGGACAGGTGATTGTGCAACGGGCGAAGCGGGCGCTGCCGATTGCGGTGCTGTCTGTGCAGCAGGTTGCCCGACGGGTTGTTGCGCGGGTTGTTGCGCCGTCTGTTTTGCACCCGTCAGTTCCGGCAGAGGATATTCGGGTTGGCTCGGCAAGCTATTTTTTTTTTGACCGAGTGCCGCTATTTTCATCAGTGTCAGTTCGACCAACAGACGTTGATTGGACGCCGTGCGTATTTTGCCGTCGGCCTCCGCAAGCAACGATATTGCCCCGAACAGAAAGTCGTTATCGCAATGCTCCGCTTGGGCGCGGTATCGCTCGGTCAGCGTACCCGTATATTCGATAAGCGATATGGCAGGACCCTTTGCCACAAGCAAATCCCTGCAATGCTGATTCAACCCCGCCATAAACGTCTGCCCCGAAAATCCCTTCGACAACACGGTGTCGAATTCGAGCAGCGTATTGACATAATCGCCTTGCAGGAGCAGTTCGGCAAAACGGAAATAGGTGTCGTAATCGAGGACGTTGAGCGTCTGCGCCACCGAACGGTAATCGAGCCTCGTACCGCAGAACGAAACGGCCTTGTCGAACATTGACAACGCATCGCGCATACCTCCGTCGGCCTTTTGGGCTATCAGGTTGAGCGACTCTTCATCGACCGTAACACCCTCGTTGTCGGCGATATGTTTGAGATACGCCACGGCATCCTCCACGCGGATACGGTTGAAATCGTAAATCTGACAGCGCGAAAGGATTGTAGGTATAATTTTGTGCTTTTCGGTGGTGGCCAAGATAAATACCGCATGCTGCGGTGGCTCTTCGAGCGTTTTCAGAAAGGCGTTGAATGCCGCCTGCGACAACATGTGTACCTCGTCGATGATAAAGACCGAGTATCTGCCGACCTGCGGAATGACGCGCACCTGCTCGATAAGGTTGCGGATATCCTCGACCGAATTGTTCGAAGCGGCATCCAATTCGTGGATGTTGAGCGACCGCCCTTCGTTGAACGAACGACACGAATCGCATTCGTTGCACGCTTCGGCGCCATTGGGATTTTGGCAGTTTATCGCCTTGGCGAATATACGCGCACAGGTAGTCTTGCCGACACCTCGCGGACCGCAAAACAGGTAGGCATGAGCCAACTGGTTCCGCTCTATCGCATTTTTAAGCGTAGAGGTTATGTGCTGCTGCCCCACGACACTTGCGAATGTCGCGGGACGATACTTGCGAGCCGATACTACAAAATTGTCCATATTCATCGCAAAGGTACTCTTTTTTGGCAAAATGCGCAACAACAGCCGACCGTTTTTGCGTCAATTCGGCACAACGTGTCATCGTGTCGCGACAAAAACGGACAAAATGGTACGACTTGTGCCAAACGGTGTCAATAATTGGCAAAAAGCGACAAAGCGTCAAGCGGTGCGGAATTGGCAAAAAATTTGCTCGTCATATCATCGAACGTCCGTCGGAAACGGCGGACAGAACACGAAACAAAAACAGACAAAAACATAAAAACCATGAACATCAACTCACTTACAATCAAAGCGCAGGAAGCACTGCAAAGCGCGTTTGCCGTTGCCCGCAACAACGGGCAACAGGGCGTCGAGCCGCTGCATCTTTTGAGCGCATTGACGGCCGAAGACGATTCGCTCGGCTCGTTTTTGTTGGGACGTGTCGGTGTAAACGTTCGTTCGCTCCGGCAGGAGGTCGGCACGGCCATCGAGAGGTTGCCGAAGGTCTCGGGAGGCAATGGCGAACTCTATTTCTCAAACGATTGTTCGCGCATCGTACAACGAGCCATCGACTTTACCAAGGATTTCAACGACAAATACGCCTCGGTTGAGCATCTGCTTTTGGCACTTGTGGCAGAACGCGGAGAGACAGCCGACATTTTGAAGCGCAACGGAGCAAGCGTCAAGGAACTGACCGATGCCATTCGCCAATTCCGCAAGGGAGCGACCGTCGATTCGCAAACCTCGACGCAGGAGTTCAACGCATTGGGCAAATATGCCATCAACCTCAACGAGCAGGCACGTGCGGGCAAATTAGACCCCGTAATCGGCCGCGACGAGGAGATTAGGCGGGTGTTGCAGATTCTCTCGCGCCGTACCAAGAACAACCCTATTTTGGTCGGTGAAGCGGGCGTCGGCAAAACAGCCATTGCCGAGGGTATAGCCCACCGAATAGTCGATGGCGACGTGCCTGAAAATCTGAAATCGAAGGTCATCTATTCGCTCGACATGGGCGCACTGATTGCGGGTGCGAAATATCAGGGCGAATTCGAGGAGCGTCTGAAAGGGGTCGTGCAGGAAGTTATTGCGAGCGACGGAGAGATATTGCTCTTCATCGACGAGATTCACACCCTCGTCGGTGCCGGCAAATCCAACGGCGCGATGGATGCGGCAAACATTCTCAAACCTGCGCTGGCGCGTGGCGAACTGCGCACAATCGGAGCGACCACGTTGGACGAATTTCAAAAATACTTCGAGCAGGACAAGGCTTTGGAACGCCGATTCCAAAAGGTTATGGTCGATGAGCCTACGACCGACGATGCCGTATCGATTCTGCGAGGATTGAAGGAGCGTTACGAAAATCATCATCAGGTACGAATCAAGGACGAGGCGATTATCGCGGCCGTCGAACTCTCGCACCGCTACATCACCTCGCGGTTTCTGCCCGACAAGGCCATAGACCTCATCGACGAGGCCGCATCCCGACTGCGTTTGGAGATGAACTCCGTACCCGAGGAGATTGATGCCCTCGACCGCAAGGTACGGCAACTCGAAATCGAACGCGAGGCAATCCGGCGCGAAAACGACAAAGAGCGCATCGATACCCTATCGAAAGAGATTGACGATTTGAAATCGAAGGATTCCGCAATGCGTGCCAAATGGCAGGGACAGCGCGATATACTCAAACGCATACAGGCCAACAAGGATGCCATCGAGAAGTTGAAAATCGAGGCGCAGCAGGCCGAACGGCAAGGCGACTACGGCCGTGTAGCAGAAATCCGCTACGGCAAAATCGTCGAGGCGCAGAAACAAATCGACGGTCTGCAACAGGAGTTGAAAATCTCCACCGCCAACGGAGCGATGATTAAAGAGGAGGTCGATGCACAGGATATCGCCGAAATCGTATCGCGCTGGACGGGCATACCCGTTACACGGATGCTCGCATCGGAACGCGAAAAGTTGCTCAACATGGAGATTGAGTTGCACAAGCGGGTTGTCGGCCAGCAACACGCCATCGATGTCATCTCCGATGCCGTGCGTCGCTCGCGTGCCGGTCTGAACGACCCGCGCAAGCCTATCGGCTCGTTCATCTTCCTCGGCACCACGGGTGTCGGCAAGACCGAACTTGCAAAGGCTTTGGCAGAGTTTCTGTTCAACGACGAGAATATGATGACCCGTATCGACATGAGCGAGTATCAGGAACGCCACAGCGTATCGCGATTGGTCGGTGCGCCTCCGGGATATGTGGGTTACGACGAGGGCGGACAACTCACCGAAGCGGTACGGCGCAAGCCCTATTCGGTCGTGCTGCTCGACGAAATCGAAAAGGCTCACCCCGACGTATTCAACATCCTTTTGCAGGTCTTGGACGACGGACGGCTGACCGACAACAAGGGTCGCACGGTCGATTTCCGCAACACGATTATCATCATGACCTCCAATATGGGGTCGTCGCTTATTCAGGACAACTTCGCCAAAGGCACCCGAGCCGACGGCACGATAGCCGACGAGGTGTTGGAGCAGACGCGCCGCGAGATAACGGAACTGCTCAAACAGCAACTCAAACCCGAGTTCCTCAACCGTATCGACGAGATAGTGATGTTCGAGCCGCTGACGCAACACGACATCGAAAAGATTGTCGATATACAGATGGGGGCAATCCGCCGAATGCTGTCGCACAACGGCATCACGCTCGACTATACCGAACGCGCCAAGAGATGGATTGCCACGGCGGGTTACGATGCAATGTTCGGTGCGCGGCCTGTCAAGCGGGTTATTCAGCGCGAGGTTGTGAACGAACTCTCGAAGCGCATACTCGCGGGCGATGTCAATCGCGAAAAGCCGATTTCAATCGACGAACAGAACGGCACACTGACGTTTGCCAACTGACAACAGAGGTAATGCAGAGCGAAAGGTTGCGTACCAATAAGGTTTCGCAACCTTTTTTATGTTTTTTCGCCAAAAATTAGTATTTTTGCAATCGTCTCCCTCCGCATGGGAGGCACAACGAGTTCGGGACAACAACAAAACAATAAAAACAACACAACAACCATGAGCGAATTTATCTATCAGGAGCCGCTGCCTATCGAGCGCGACAACACCGAATACCGTCTGCTGACGAAAGATTACGTGAAGGTCGTCGAGTGCGACGGTCGCAAAATTTTGAAAATCGACCCGAAGGGTTTGGAGGTACTCTCCAAGGCCGCTTACGAAGACGTGTCGTTCTATCTGCGTGCGGCGCATTTGCAGAAGTTGCGCAACATTCTCGAAGACAACGAGGCTACGGACAACGACAAATTTGTGGCTTACACCATGTTGCTCAACTCGTGCGTGGCAGCCGAAGGCGAATTGCCGACCTGTCAGGATACCGGTACGGCTATCTGCGTGGCACACAAGGGCGAGGATGTATATACGGGTGCCGACGATGCAAAGCACATCACGCGCGGTGTGTACGAGACCTACAAGGAGCGCAATCTGCGTTATTCGCAGGTGGTGCCTATATCGATGACCGACGAGCATAATTCGGGTACGAATCTGCCTGCACAAATCGATATTTACGGCGGCAAACCGGGTATGGAATACGAATTTCTCTTCATTACCAAGGGCGGAGGTTCGGCCAACAAGACATTCCTCTATCAGCAGACCAAGGCTCTGCTCAACGAGGAGGCGCTCACAAAATTCTTCAAGGAGCATATCAAAGACCTCGGTACTTCGGCATGTCCGCCTTATCACTTGGCGGTCTGCATAGGCGGTACTTCGGCAGAGATGTGTCTGGCCACCGTAAAGAAGGCTTCGGCTGGTTATCTCGACGAACTGCCGACTTCGGGCAACGAGGGTGGTCGCTGCTTCCGCGATTTGGAGTGGGAGGAGAAGATTCTCAAAATCTGCCAAGATATGGGTATCGGCGCACAGTTCGGCGGCAAATATCTCGTACACGACGTTCGCGTAATCCGCGCTCCGCGTCATGCCGCATCGTGTCCCGTTGCAATCGGCGTAAGTTGCTCTGCCGACCGCAACATCAAGGCGAAAATCACTCCGGAGGGTATCTTCATCGAGCAGTTGGAGAAAAACCCTGCACGCTTCCTGCCTAAGGAGGCTCCCACAATGTCACCCGCAGTGGATATCGACCTCGACGAGGGCATCGACAAGGTACGCGCCATTCTGACCAAATACCCTATCAAGACGCGCCTCAATCTGAAAGGTACGCTTATCGTGGCACGCGACATAGCACACGCCCGCATCAAGCAGATGCTCGACGAGGGCAAACCGATGCCGGAGTACTTCAAGAAGCACCCGATTTACTATGCAGGTCCTGCAAAGACTCCTGCGGGTATGGCTTCGGGTTCGTTCGGTCCTACCACGGCAGGCCGCATGGACCCTTACGTGGATTTGTTCCAAAAGAACGGCGGCTCGTTGATTATGGTTGCCAAGGGCAACCGTTCGAAGGCGGTAACCGACGCATGCAAGGCCAACGGAGGTTTCTATCTCGGCTCGATAGGCGGACCTGCCGCAGTGCTTGCAAAGAACTCCATAAAGAGCGTCGAGGTGGTCGATTTTCCGGAACTCGGCATGGAGGCTGTCCGCAAGATTCGCATAGAGAACTTCCCTGCGTTCATCATCGTCGATGACAAGGGCAACGACTTCTTTGCGCCTTTTGCACACTAATCGGACGATTCCTTTCGCAACGCTACCCTCTTGTTCCGCGACACAGAGGGTAGCGGTTGTTGTAAACCAAAGCGGTAAGGCAACTCTTTTAGGGGGATTGCCGCAATAAAAAAGAGACCCTTTCGTTGTTTTTCGTGATGAGAAAACTATTTAAGATATTGTCGGTTGCGTTGTTGGTCTGCGCAGGTTACGGAATCGCGCATGCCGACGACAAAGTAACGTTCGACCTCAATGCGCCGATGCTCGTTTCGACAGGCGAGGCTTTCCGCGTGGAGTTTGCGCTGAACGCATCGCCCGACGACAATTCGTTCGTACCGCCCGCATTCGACCGATTCGACATATTGGCAGGGCCTGCCGTATCGAAAGGCCACTCCATACAGATTATCAACGGCTCGATGACCAAAAGCGTGAACTACACCATCACCTACGTACTTATGGCGCAGGAAGCGGGCGAATTGCCCATCGGAGCAGCAACGGTCAAGGTCAAGGGCGAAACCTACACCACGCACGAGTCGATAATCGAGGTGCGCGACAATGCTTCGGCCGATGGCGGAGGCCGCAGCGGACAGCAGCGGCAGAGCGGCAACGCTTCGTTGGAGACCCAAGCCAACAACCAGATAGGCAAGGACGACGTGATGTTGCGCCTCGCCCTCTCGCGGCGCAATGTCTATAAGGGCGAGCCTGTACGCGCCGTACTCAAACTGTACAGCCGAGTGAACGTCGTCGGCTCGGAGGGTGCGAAGATGCCGACATTCAACGGTTTTTGGAGTCAGCAGTTGGAGACGGAGCAGGGACCTGTGCGCGAGACTATCGGCGGCAAGGTCTATGAAGCATACACGATAGCCGACTATCTGCTCTATCCTCAACAGAGCGGAACGCTGAAAATCGAGCCTGCCGAATTGACCGTACTCATACAGGTCGTCGTGCAGAGCAACACCAATTACGACCCATTCTTCGGAGGCGGACACGAGATTTACAATCTGCGTCGCAAACTCGTTGCGCCTGAGGCTGCCATACAGGTCAAGGAGTTGCCTGCGGGTGCTCCCGCATCGTTCAACGGCGCGGTAGGCAGATTCGACATGGATGCCAAAATATCATCTGCCACTCTGAATGCCAATTCGGCGGGAACGCTGACGGTGAAAATCTCGGGAACGGGCAACATCAACTTCTTGCAGGCACCCAAACCAGATATGCCGGCATCGTTCGAGTTGTACGACATCAAGAGCAGCGAATCGTTGCGTGCTGGCAGTTCGGGCAACACCGGTTACCGACAGTTCGAATATCCGTTCATCGCGCGCGCCGAAGGCGAATACACCATCGCGCCTGTGGAGTTCACATATTTCAATCCCGAAACGGCGACATACAAAACCCTGCGTTCCGAATCGTTCCCGCTCGTCATCGCTCCCGATGCCAAGGGCGACAGCGGAGCGGCAGTGCTGACAACCTCGCCGAACAAGGAGGATGTGCGGCTGCTCGGAACGGACATCCGCTTCATCAAACTCGGCGAGCCGAAGTTACGCATGAGGGTAACTCCGCTGATTCTCTCGCCGCTCTATTTCGCCATTGCGGCAATCATCTTCGCGCTGTCGGCGATAATCTTTTTCGGCGTGCGCAAACATCTGCGCGACAGTCGCAATACGGTACTGATTCGTGGCAGACGAGCCAACAAAGTTGCCGTACAGCGATTCCGCACGGCGGCAAAATATATGAAGGAGGAGGACCGCAGAGCCTTCTACGAGGAGATGCTCCGAGCCTTGTGGGGCTATATGAGCGACCGCTTCAACATCCCTGTCGCCGATTTGACCAAGGAGAGCATCCGCGAGCAACTCGAACGACGAGGAGCGCACGAGGAGGCTCGGTCGGTAACGAAAATAATCGCCGAATGCGAGGAGGCGCAATACTCGCCTGCCGCATCGTCGCAGATGAACGAAATATACACCGAGGGCATCGACATACTGTCGAAAATCGAATCGGCTATAAAACGATAGGAAAATGAGACGTACCGCAACATATATATTGACCCTCTGCGCCATTGCCTTCGGCTCACTCGCAGCAACGGCACAGGAGCAGGATACGACGGCGGCAGCAAGCCCAGCAACGCCAATCGAAGCGCAAACCGCCGAGCAGACACGCGAGGTGTGCCGCCAAGCGTGGAACGACGGCAACCGTGCCTACATGGAGGGCGATTTCAAAAAGGCCGCCGAACACTACCAATCGATACTCGGTTACGGGTTGTATTCGGCAAAACTCTATTACAACCTCGGCAATGTCGCCTTCAAACTCGGCAACACGGGCGAGGCGATACTCTATTACAACAAGGCTCTGAAACTCGCACCGTCGGACGAGGACATACGACACAACCTCGCCATAGCCGAAGCCCAGACGAAGGACAAAATTACGGTCATGCCCGAATTTTTCGTCAAGCGTTGGGTGCGCGAGGTGCGCAATTCGTTGAGTTGTACGGCGTGGAGCATCTGGTCGCTTGCGGCATTCGCACTCGCCTTGACATGTATCGCGCTGTTTGTGTTGGCAGAGCGACTCGCCTTGCGCAAAGCGGGCTTCTACGGCGCAATTGTCTCGGCTTTGCTGCTTGTCGTTACGGCATGGTGCGGCATTGCGGAGCGGCGCGATATGCTGCAACGCAGCGAAGCGATAGTTATGAGCTCGGCCATATCGGTCAAATCGTCGCCCGACCGTTCGGCAACCGACCTCTTCGTACTGCACGAAGGTACGAAGGTGCGCATAGCGACCGAGTTGGAGAATTGGAGCGAGATAGTCATAGCCGACGGCAAGAAGGGTTGGGTCGAAGCCGGCTGCATAGGACAAATTTAGCACTTCAATACTCGCGCAATGTCGAAACTGTTGGATAACGTAGTAGGCGAACTCTCCCGACTGCCGGGGGTAGGCAAACGCACCGCATTGAGGCTCGCCATGCACATTTTGAAGATGGAGCGGGAGCAGGTCGGAGAGATGACCGCAAGCATAGCCGATTTCCGCAACAACATCTGCCACTGTGCGCAATGCAACAATCTGTCTGACGAGGAGATATGCGAAATCTGCAACGACCGCACACGCGATCGCACGACCGTCTGCGTGGTGGAGCAGGTCGCCGATTTGCTGTCAATCGAAAAGACACAGCAATACCACGGCCTCTACAACGTGTTGGGCGGAGTAATCTCGCCGATGCAGGGCATAGCACCGAGCGATTTGAAAATCGGGCTGCTGCTCGACCGCATAGCACTCGGCGAGGTGCGCGAAGTGATAATAGCCATCTCTGCCTCGGTCGAGGGCGAAACGACACTCTTCTATCTGATGAATTGTCTGCGCAAGTTCCCGAATCTGAAAATCACCACAATAGCACGCGGCATAGGATTCGGCGACGAATTGGAATATGTGGACGAACACACCATCACCCAAGCGTTGATGAACAGAAGGGAAATCGAATAAAACCGCAAACGGATGAATATAAAACCAGTTGTTGCCGCTTTGGCAGGTGCAGTATTGTTGAGTGGATGCTGCACGGTATGCCGACAGCGCACGAAAAACGCCAAACCGCTCGAAAATACCGAATGGCACCTCGTACAAATCGAGGGTCGGGATGTAGCGCCGGATGCCGACACCTTCAACATCACCCTCAAAGAGGGGAATATGACGGGTATAGGCGCATGCAACCGACTGATGGGCAGTTATACCCTCTCGCAGAAAAAGGGGCTGATATTCGGCAATACCGCATCGACGCGGATGATGTGTCGCAACATGAAGGAGGAGAGCCGTTTCTGCGCAATACTCGACCAAACGACGCACTACGACATCGACGGCGATGCGCTGATGTTGATTTGCAACGGAACAATCAAGGCTGTGCTGAAAGCGAAATAGGCGAATAGCGCAGAGAGACGCGAACGAACGTAAAAATGGGGTTTGTCGATTTGACAGACCCCTTTTTGTATCATCGGCCGAGCCCGACTGCGAAGGTAACGCAGCAAGAAACAATTACCGCTCGCGAGACTTGAAGGTGCGTAATAATTCGCAAAATGCAAGGCTTCGAGAAGGAGGGCGACGGGAGTTTGCTCGGCGCAAATGACTGCGCCCGACTTCGAGGATAACGCCGCAGTTTGCAATTATTACGCACCGTCTTAATAGAGTGGGACTCTCTCGACCGCTATGGTACGGTGCGAACGACAAAGTTCTCCTTCGTCGGTAATGCCCTCCAAAACGACATCGTATTTGCCGCTGCGGTCGGCGGTGTAGAAGGAGATGTTGGCACAACCGAGCGAATCGGTACGGATAAACGGCTCCCATGCGATGGTGGAGCGCAAATCGGGTGCAGATGCAAGGCGGTCGGCAAGCGTCGGATATTTGGGTGCGTAAAACTCTGCCGGCTGCTGGCAACCGCGCACGACCACCCTCGCCATGGCATCGGTATCGCCCGCTTTGGAGACTCCTTCGGGACTTACCTCCATCATAATTGCGCCCGTGGGTGCCGACAATCCGAGCATGAATGCACCGCGTCCATCGACGAATGCCAATCGCTCGACATATTTCATATCGTAGGAGTCGATTGCCGAGATGTCGGACAACATACCGTTCACATAGAGTTCGGGCGTGCGCAAATCGTCGTCCATCGAGGCGATGGTCGTCAGCGCTGTCTGCTCGTTGTTCTCCTCCTCGCCCGTGCCATGTTCGACAGCCTCGTTGAGAACGACATCGTTTTCGATATAGCGACGTTTGGTGGTAATGGTCTGACCGACCACATCCAACTCCTTGAAGGTCGCGAGCGCATCATAGACCGAGGCGAAACGCGACAAATCGCCGTTGAGCATACTGCCCGTATTGCCCGAAGCGAAGAACGAGGAGTTGCGTTTGCGGGCGATAACGACAATCTCGTCGATGTCTATTACCCTCTCGCCACCATCGTTGAAATACTTTTCCCGCGCACGCGAGAGGAAGTTGTCGGGTATTGTGGTCGAGACATCCTTGTACCACTCGCGACGGTAATCGGCAGTAACGACAGGATAGTTTTCGGTCTCGATTTTTATGCGGACTGTCGTATCCTTGCCCTTTTTGTTCAGAGCCTGCACGATGTAGGTCGTGGTCGAAAAGGCATCCAGACCCGATATGATGAAGTTGTTGCAATCGTTGAGTTCGAAGGCTTCGACCGACTTGGTCGTCGTATTCATTACCACGATGCTCGGTTTGCGGGCGCGTCCGAACAGACCGAACACCGAGCCGCAAATGCGTTGCGAATCCTCGACGGGATACATGATGCGCGGGAAGTCGTGTTTCAGCACGGCTTCGAGCGAATATCTGCGCCAACCGTTGGTCAGCATAACCAAATCGAGCCTGTCGGACAAGGCCTTGCCGTTGTCGTCGAAGTAGGCACCCGCATCCTCGACATCGCCCTTCAAATCGGACGACAGCAACATATAGGAGAAGATGGACTGCGCACTGCCGTCCATAATCACACTGCCGGCATCGGTAACCGAGAGCGCGAAATTGCCGACTGCGGGTTTGCCGTCGGAGCCGAGAATGCAGATGTTCATATCCACTTTGTCGCGCTGTTCGAAACGCTCTTTGTCGGTGGCAAGGTCGGCTTTGGCAAAACGACCGTCGCTGACATAGAACAGTCGCTCGGCAACTATGCGGCGCGTGGTCTTGTTTACAATCGACACCTGCGCTATGCCGTCGAACATATCGCTGTTGAGCAGTTTCGAGGGGTGCGACAGATTTTCGATGACCGACATTACCGCTCCGCGCGAGTGTATCACTGCGGCATACTCCGCAAGGTCGATGTCGGGTGTGGCCTGCACGAAGAATATATGGCCGTCGATTTGGCGCATCACGCGGACAGCCAAGCCCGAAGGGGCAACGGCAGGCAAATCGAAACGTTTGCTCAAACCCGAAGCCGACGTACATTCGGCATGGTATTTCCGATTGGGCGAGGCGTTGATGACGAATCGACCCATGCCCTTGTATTCGGTGGCAATGTCGGTGATGAAGTTGCCCTCGTCGTCATATACTTTGCCCGATACGGCAGTCGAACGACCGTTTACGGTCTGTGCCTTGATTGCCACGACCTGCAAAATGTTGCCTATGAGGTTGCCGCTCTCGGGACAGAAGCGGACATCGAAATCGTCGGAGAACGACGGCATCTGGACAAAACGGCTCAATTCGCGGTTGTTGGCTCGGACGTTGAGTTCGATGCAGTCGGTCGGATTGTCGGAGGGCTTGAAGCGGATTTCTATCGAGCCTTTGTCGTCGGTACGGGCAGAGCCGTTGCGGGAACGGGTATCGACAATCGTGCGGTAGCGCACCTGTGTAGAGGCGAGTGGCAGACCGTTGTCGTCGATGAGACGGACAAAGGCCGAGACCGTACCGTTGTCGTTGATGCGGTAACTGACCAAAGGCACTACGGCATCGTCGATGATATTGCCTATCTGCACCTCGCGCGTGAAGAGGTAGCCCATATCGAAGTTGGTCTGCCAACGCGAATAGCCGCGCAGAGTGTAGCGACCCGCACTCAAACGGGGCGAGAGCGCAAGGGTGCCGACAAATTGTTTTTGGTTGGCGCAGACCTTGACACGCTCGACCAGACGACCTTCGGGACTTATGAGTTCGACATAGATGAATTCCGAATCGGAGAAGCGGGTAAAGAGAGTAGCATGAACGAGAAAGCCGCTGAAAAAGATTGTTTCGCCGGCACTGTAATAGGGTTTGTCGGTAACTATGTAGAGTTTCTCGAATATGCCGCCGTTGCGGTAAAATTCGGAATAGTCGTCGTACACCTGTTGCGCAAAACTCTTGGCAGGAAGGATTGCGGCATCGGTCGGCACACGCTTGGCACGCTGACCGAATGCAACGGACGAGAGCGCGAGAAGCAGGCAAAACAGAAGCGATTTGGTATGTTTCATAATCGAATGTTCGGAAAATACGGTTAAAGTTATCGTTTTGGCGGGAAACGACAAAATTTTCCGACGGAAAAAGCATCGCATCAAAATTTTGCTCGTTTTTACAAAAATTCTTACCTTCGCATTATAAACTGACATTCTTCGCAGAAATGAAATACAAACGAATACTTTTGAAACTCAGCGGCGAGTCGTTGCAGGGTGATGCAGGTTACGGCATATCGACCGAGCGGTTGAATTCGTATGCCGTTCAAATCAAGGCGATTGCACAGACTGGCGTACAGATCGGCATCGTCATCGGAGGCGGTAACATATTTCGCGGATTGCAGGGTGCAAAGCGCGGATTCGACAGGGTCAAGGGCGACCAGATGGGTATGTTGGCGACCATAATCAACTCGTTGGCATTGCAGAGCGCATTGACTGCCGAGGGGGTACGCTGCAAGGTACTTACGTCGATACGCATGGAGCCAATCGGCGAATACTACTCGAAGGACAAGGCTGTCGAGTATCTCGAATCAGGAGCCGTGGTAATCATCGGCGGAGGCACGTCGAATCCCTATTTCTCGACCGATTCCGCTTCGGCATTGCGCGGCATAGAAATCGAAGCCGACGGCTTTTTCAAAGGTACCCGCGTCGATGGCATCTACTCTGCCGACCCCGAGAAAGACCCCGATGCAGTCAAATTCGACGACATCACCTTCGACGAGGTATATCGGCGCAACCTGAAAATTATGGACATGACCGCCTTTACGCTCTGCAAGGAGAACGGTTTGGACATAATCGTATTCGACATGGATACCGAAGGCAATCTGCAAAAGGTATTGGCGGGAGAGTGCATAGGGACGCTCGTACACAATTAGCAACAAACCAAAAATCAAACGATATGGATACCAAAACGATTCTCGGAGAGGCCTCCGACCGCATGACGAAAACTGTCGCTTTTCTGGAAGATACGCTGGCGAATATCCGCGCAGGCAAGGCTTCGGTAAACATTCTGAACGGCGTTACGGTGGATTACTACGGCTCGCAAACTCCCGTATCGGGTGTGGCAAGCGTAACCGTACCCGATGCCAAGACGGTGCTTATCCAGCCGTGGGACAAGAATATGATTCGCACCATCGAAAAGGCCATTCTCGATGCCAACATAGGCCTTACGCCGTCGAACAACGGCGAAAGCATCCGTCTGACGCTGCCTCCTTTGACCGAGGAGCGACGCAAAGACCTCGTAAAGCAGACCAAGGCCGAATGCGAAAATGCACGCATATCGTTGCGCAATGCCCGTCGCGATGCGGTAGAGGCATTCAAAAAGGCTGTCAAAGAGGGTATGCCCGAGGATGAGAGCAAAGACGGCGAGACACAGACGCAGAAACTGCTCGAAAAGTATTCGAAGGCCATCGATGCGGCATTTGCCAACAAGGAGAAGGAGATTATGACCGTATAGTTGCTCTCGGCAACGGTGTCATACAAATATAGGGCGGTTACGACCGCCCTATATTGTTTTGTCCGACCCTGCTCTATCGCGAGGCTGTCGTGTGCCGTTTCGGTTTGAAGAGCCGATAGCCGATTGAAACGCCGATTTTCGACGGCAAAAATTCGCTCGACCCGTTGAACGGGTCGGGATAGCGATAGTGTTCGTGTCCGTTAGGATTCATCACTATCTGCCCGTCGTTGGTATAGCCGTTGTACCAACTGCGGAACCAATCGATTGCCAAAAAGGCATCGACCACCCACCTCTCGCGGAAGGTATGCGAATATCCGAATCCGACACCGAGCATCAGACCGAAACCTTTGCTGTAACCCGACTTGAAATCGAGAAAATGGCCGTTGGCAAAGAGTCGCGGTTTGCTGATGTCGAAACCTGTCATTCCGATATTGCCGCTCAAATACCAACCATCGACCGATTGTTTGAAATAGCAGCGGTATTCACCCGTAAAGAAGCCGAAGTGCATGTGTCTGCCATTGATTGATTTCCACGGCGAGAAGGTTGCATCGAGCGAGATGGTAGAATGGGGCGATGCGACGAACTCTATCTGCGGATTGACGACGCCGGCGACTGCATAGAGGCAGTTGAGTTTGAGATATATCTGCGCCGATGCTCCCGAAGCGGAACAAAGAGCGACCACGGCGACAACCATTTTTGCGATTCTGCTCATAATCCTATATTGAAAACCTTAGCAAATATAAACATTCCGCCACGACATTCCAAACGATGCCCCCTCTATACTCCCTGTATGGTTTCGCGCCGCATCTGTCGGAGTTGGTGCATCAGGAATACAAAAGCGAGGAGGATTGAGCCGCAATCGGCGACAGGCATCGAAATCCACACGCCCGTAGCACCCCAAAAACGCGGCAATACCCACAACATAGGCACCAAAAACAGCAGTTGGCGGGTCAGCGACATAAAAACTGCCAGCGGAGCCTTGCCGATATATTGGAAGAAGTTGCCCGTAACGATTTGGAAACCCACGAGCGGGAAGACCGAAAGGACTATGTGCAGACCTTGTGTGGCAGCAGCAATCATAGCCTGTTCGTCGCCTCCGCGCGACGAATCGACGAAGGCACGGGCGATATACGACGGTGCGAACTGCCCGAGCAGAAAACCTACGGAGGCGATGCCTATGCCGCAACATATCGTCATCAACAGCGTTTTGCGCACACGGTCGAAATTCTTTGCGCCGTAGTTGTAGCCGACAATCGGCTGCATTCCCTGATTCAGACCCTGAATAATCATAATGAACAGCAGCACCACACGGTTGATTATGCCGTATGCGCCGACATAGATGTCGCCGGCACCCTCCGCACGCACCACGTCATCCGCACCCGTACCGCCATAACTCAACAGAGCATGATTGACGAATGCCGCAACCATCGAGGCGCACAGATTGAGCAGGAACGGCGCAAGACCTATCGACAAAATGGCGACCACTATTTTGCGCTCGAAGCGGAAGGCATAACTGCGGAAACGGATAAAACTGTTGCGCGAACAGAAATGCGACAAGGTTATCGCAAGAGCGGCGCATTGGGCGATAACGGTTGCGGCAGCCGAGCCTCGAATGCCCCATCCGAATCGGAATATGAACAGCGGATTCAGCAAGAGATTCACACCGACAGCCACCAACATAACGGTCATCGATTTGCGCGGATAGCCCGAAGCCCTAATCTGCTCGTTCAACCCGAGATAGAGGTGGGTAACGATATTGCCCGCCAAAATCACCTGCATAAAGTCGCGGGCGTAGGAGATGGTCTGTTCGGTAGCCTTGCCGCCGCTGAACATATAGAGAATCGGGTCGAGGAATACGAGCATGGCGACCATCACCGCAACACCGAGAACGAGGTTGAGCAACACGGCATTGCCGAGCGTCTTTTCGGCTGCGATTTTGTTGCCTTCGCCGAGCCGAATCGACACACGCGCCGCAGCACCGACACCGACCATTGCGCCGAATGCCGAAGCGATGTTCATAATCGGCATGGTAATAGCCATGCCGGCAATGGCCGCACCTCCGACACCGTGTCCGACGAAAATACTGTCGATGATGTGGTACAACGACGACGATGCCATGGCGATAATCGCCGGTATGGCATATCGCAACAGCAGTCTGCCTATACTGTCCGTTCCGAGAGATAGTGTCGATGAATTGCCCATAAGCAGGTGCAAAGATACAAAAAAAAGTCGGGGAGTGGAATACCCGACAACAAAGCCGACATTGTCTGCGTCAAAGCAATCAGCCGATACTTACGACCACCTCGCTTGCCGATATGGAGAATGGCATGATTAACTCGCCACCGCCGAACAGCGTACCACCTATGCGGTTGCAATCGAAATCGACCGATGCGATGCGTATATCGCGCAGAAAATCGGCGTTGCCGCGACGATGATATTTGTAGAGGCACTCCTTGGCGCACCATGCAACGGCCAAAAAGTCGGGATGTCGGGACAATGCAGCCTCCTGCGGCGAAAGATAGCGCGAACTCACCCGCTCGAAATTGCGGGTGCGGCTCTCGATGTCGATGGCGCAATCGGCTTCGGAGACGATGACTGCAACGGAGTTGCGGCTGTGCGAAACGCCGATATGCCAAGCGGAATTTTTAAGCACGGGTGCGCCCCATTCGTCGTAGCCTATGCCGACATCCGCACCGATGTTGTCTCTGACCACTCTGCGCCATGCCAAAGCCTCGCGACGACGCGATGCGGCAGAGAGCGATGCCGTTGCCCGCAAATCCTCGTCGGTGGCCGTTCGGAGCAACTCGTCAAGCGGGCGCAACGGCTCTATGAATATACGGCTACTCATGGCCGCTGACGATGACTTTTATCTTATCCACGCGATGCCCGTTCATGGAGTGGACGATAAACCTCACGCCGTGAGCCTCGACCTCGTCGCCCTTTTTGAGCAAATCGCGGTTGATTTCGAGCATCAGACCCGCAACCGTCTCGGCACGACCCTGCACATCATCGAAGGTATCGTCCTCGAAGTGCAGCACGCGCACCATATCGACTATATGCGTCTTGCCGTCAAACAGATAGGTATTTTCGTTCAGTTGGCGATATAACGACTCGTCGATGTCGCTCTCGTCGGTAATCTCGCCGACGACCTCCTCCAAAATATCCTCCAACGAGACCAAGCCCTGCGTTGCGCCGTATTCATCGACGACAATCGCCATGTGTACCTTGTCCGATTGGAAATCCTCCAACAGAGCGTTGATTTTCTTGTGCTGCGGCACGAAATAGGGGTCGCGTATCAATCGTTGCCACCCGAAATCGTCCCCCTCATCGATATGCGCCAGCAGGTCTTTGACGAACAGCGTACCTTTGATATGGTCCAAATCCTCGCTGTAAACCGGCAGACGCGAATATCCCGTCTCCATAATCACCCGCTTCACCTCGCCGAATGTCATCGTCAGTTCGACCGACTTTATATCCATTCGCGGGCGCATAATCTCGTCCACCTCGCGGTTGGCGAAATTGACTATCTCCGACAACATCCGCTTCTCCTCGCCCGACGATGCGGTGGTCATATCGACGGCATCCGCCAAATCCTCGATTGAGATGTCGTCGGCTCCGTGCGAGGCGATTTTGCCGATGCGACGGCTTGTGCGAATCAATATATAGGAGAGCGGATAGACCAACCAACGCACCCACGACAGCGGTTGGGCGAATGCCAAGGCGACACGCACGTTGTCCCACTGTGCAAAGACCTTCGGCAGAATCTCGCCGAAGAGCAGCAACAGGAAGGTTACAATCACGCTTCGGAACAGAAAATCGGTTGTGGCACTGTCGAAATCGAGTGCATCGTCGATAATCATATTCATCAATATAACTATACAGATATTGACGAGGTTGTTTACCACCAGAATAGTCGCCAACAGCAAATCGGATTTCGACAACAGTTTCAACGCGCACTCCGCCGACAGAGTATTGCGCTCGCGAATGGCGCGAATATCGGCAGCCGTGAGCGAAAAGTATGCAACCTCCGAAGCCGACACCTGCGCCGAAACGACAAGACAGACAACGGCTGCCACGAGCAGACCCCACAGATGCGGCGACCAGCCGAGATATGTTACCAAGCCCTCCATTATCCAAAGAGTTGGTTATCCGGCATCGGCGTTTGCACTGCGGCATCAGTATCCGCTGTCTCCTCCCGACCGACGGCACGTTTGCGGCCACCCGCAGGCGCATCTATCATATTGACCTTGCGACGGACGAATGCGGGCGTTGCCTTGCGCTGCTCCACTTCGGCATAGTTGCGAGTGGCTGTACCTATGACATTCAAAGGTGTATTTGGTTTGCGGAACACAGGCTCCTCCTTGATGCTTTTCAAATCGTTGCTCTTTGCGCCGACAGCCGAATCGACAGGCGCGACAACCGGCTTGGCAGGTTGCGGAATGTCGAGTACACCCTTGTAGTAGTCGTCCATGGCAGGGAAACCAGATGCGGCAATGACCACCTCCATATTCTCCCCGAGTTCGGGTTTGACGCTCACACCCCACAATATGTTGGTCAAACGGACGATACCGTTTTCGTCTTCGGTCGCCGCATAGGACTGTATGCGGTCTTTCACGCGGTTAATCTCCTTTTCGCCGAGATTGGCTTCGTCGGAGACCGCGACATTGAGCAGTACCCGTTTTGCGCCTTTGATGCTCGTGTGGCCGAACAAAGAATTTTGGAAAACGCCATCGACTGCCGCTTCGGCTCTGTCGTCGCCCGATGCAACGGCCATACCCATAACGGCACAACCTCCGCCGCGCATAACCTTGCAGACATCCGAAAAGTCGTTGTTCACCAGATTGGTCTTGCGGGTGATAATCTCGGCGATACCCTTGGCGGCAAGTGCCACCACGTCGTTGGCCTTGTTGAAGGCCTCGCCTATGGAGAGATTGCCGTAGAGTTCGCTTATGGCATCGTTGCTCAACACGATGAGCGAATCGACATGCCGACGCAACCGCTCGACACCCTCACGCGCCTGATTGGTACGCTCCGGACCGTCGTTGCGCGGAGGCATGGTAACTATCGCCACCGTCAGAATACCCATCTCGGCGGCAAGTTCGGCAATCACGGGCGATGCACCCGTACCCGTTCCCGCACCCATACCTGCGGCGAGAAAGAGCATCTTGGTTCCGCACGTCTCGAAGCAACGGCGCACCTCATCAATCGAGAGTTTCGCCTTCTGCTCGCCCACTGCCGCATCGTTGCCCGCACCCAAACCGTCACCCAAACAGATTTTGCGCGACACGGGGCTTTTGGCCAAATCCTGCGCATCGGTATTGCAGACGGCAAGATTTACACCCTCGATGCCCATATTCCACATATAATTGACAGCGTTGCCTCCCGCTCCGCCGACACCAAGCACCATAATCAACGACGGAATACCCCGAAGACCGGTTATTTCGTCAATCAAATTAGCAGTCTCTTCCATCTCTACAAAATCTCGTCATCGTTACCGAGTACCTTGCCGATAACCCTTGTTATCATTCCTATAAATCCGCCACGTTTCTCATCGCGCTCCTCGTCGTCGGCAGGTTCGTCGTCCGCTTCCGTCAAGGTCTCGACAAGTGTCGTCGGCTGTTGTATGCCGTGTTTCGGTTCTGCCGGTTCCTGCCGCACGGGGGCAACGCCGACCGGTTCGACCGTCTTTTCGCGCTTCGGCACACTCTCGACAGACTGTCGCAACGGCGAAGCGGCCACAGCCCCACGCTCCACGACCTCGCACGCGCCGTTCGTTGCACCGAACAACATCACGGCAATGGCTGCCGATTGGGTACAAGGGCTGATTTTCTGCTGCGACTCCTCGTCGATACCCCGAATATCCTTGCGGTCAATGCAGCGCACGTTCAACCCCGTCTCCCGACGGAACAGTTCGTCGATGTTTTCAAGCAGAGCCGATCCGCCCGTAAGCACAATGCCGCACGGTATCTTGGTCGAGAATTTGGCCTGCCTGATTTCGTCCCACACGAACTCGATGATGTCCTTCAATCGCGCCTCGATAATGGAGACGAGATTGACCTGCAACAACTCCTTCTTTACCTTCCCCGGCATCGATACCGGCACGGTAAGGTCGTGCGAAACCAAGTCGGCCACGGCTGAGCCGTAGGTCTTCTTTATCTTTTCGGTATTGCGCTCGGAGATGCCGAATGCGTGCATGTCGGCATTGATTGTCGCCGCTCCGATAGGAATCGAAGCCATATAGCGCAACTTGTTGCCGCGTATGATTGCCAAGTCGGTCGTACCGCCGCCTATGTCCACGATTGCCACACCCTCGTCGCGCTCCTCGTCCGAGAGCAGAGCCGATGCCAGCACCGCAGGATTGACGCACACTTTCAGCAGTTTCAGCCCTGCATTGTACAACGCTATTTTGGCACGCTCAATCTGGTCTTTGCGGCACAGCACAAAGAGATAGGTAGCCGACAGTTTGCGGGCGAATGCACCCACAGGGTCGGCAATCTCCGTCTTGTCGTCTATCGCATAATGTTGCAGAATGCGGTCGATTATCACCTCGCCCTCTTCCGCCACGACATTGTTCATGCGTTCGTGGAGATTGGCCAAATCCTCTTTGGTGATGCAACCCATCGGGTTATTGATAAAGACGAGGTCGGTATAGGTGGCACAACGGACAAAAGGACCCGAGATACCCGCATAAGCCGACTCGATGCGGATGCCCAACTCCTCCTCCAACTCCGCTTTTGCATCGCGTATAGCCAAACCAACCGAGCGGACATTATCTATGCGCCCCGACGTAACGCCTTCGGAAACGGAACGGGGAGCGACATCCTCGATGCGCACCGACCCGTCTGCCAATTGCCTTCCCACTGCAACAACCACACCGGACGAACCTATATCGACACCGACCGTATAACTCTTCTTCTCCATATTCTATTCGGTACAAACAACCTGATTATTATATCTTACATCAATCTTGCGGAATTTATCCCAACCGATACGACCCAATCCGTCGCGATAAAACCGAAACAACTTGTCGAAACGCCGTTGCATCACGTTCGTCTCGCCAAGTTCGCCCAAAAGTATGCGGAAATCGCCGCTGCGAGGCACGATTTCCAATTCTATTGCGCCCGAAACCCCGTCTGAGGCTATGATTTGCACCACCTCCGAACTCCAAAACGAATCGGACTCCAACCAACCTACAAAGTTAATCAGTTTAAGGAAATCGGCATACCTTTCCTCCGTTTTTTTTCGCTTCTGCGTCACAACCTCCTGACGGGCAGAAACGGCATCGATGCTGCGACCGACATCGCGCAACAAACCGTCGTAGTAGCACGTTCGCTGTTTTTTGGCCGTACGCAACTCCTCGACACGCACGATATGTTCGTCCTCCGTTTCAAACCACACCTTGTCAAGCCGCATTCTGCGCACCTCGCGACGAATTGCCCGAAGCGAATCCTCGCGGGCATAGAGCGGTCGTTTCTCGCGACCTATGCGCTTGATGTCGTCGTCGTACCGAGCCAGCATTCCGGCAACGTAATCGGCAGCCAACCCTTCGTATGACGGAGGAATGGGCGGACGATAAGACCCCGTAACGACCGGCACATAGAGCGACGATGACTCGGGCGAAGCAAACACAAAACCCTGTTCGGTAACATAGACGTTGTAGCCGTCGGTCATCAGGCGCATCATCGGTCGGCGTTGGCTCACCGCGATACTCAACACGCCCGAGTAGGAGACACACACATCGACCCTGCTGACGAAACCGTTGCGCTCGACCGCATGTCGTATGCCGGCAACGTCGATTTTGTCAATCGGCGAGCCGATGGTGGCTATACCGCTGCGCAAAATCCATTCGCGCACCTTCTGCGACGTTACGAGTTGTCCCATGTCGGTACTGTCGGTAACTTCGATGTTCACGCGCTCGACAACCTGCATGGCGCGGTGTCGCGAAGTGATAACGGAGGCATAGACGATGTAGCCGACCACAGCCGACCACAACACCACGAAAAAGAGTATGCGTGCAATTCGTTTTATCACCTCGACGACATTTTATGGGGTTATGCTCTTTTTTTCAACTCTGCCGCCAATGCTTCGCAGAGGGCGTCGATATTGCCCGCTCCGAATGTAACGACCACGTCTGTATTCATGCCGCCGATTGTCTCGACCAACTTTTCGCGTGCGACGATGCAGCACGGAACGGTTACGAGGTCGGCTATCATCTGTGAACTCACTCCCTCGATTGGCTCCTCGCGGGCAGGATATATCGGCAGCAACACCACCTCGTCCGCCTCCGAAAGCGATGCGGCGAAATCGCGGTACAAATCGCGTGTACGGGTATAGAGGTGAGGCTGGAATATGGCGGTCAATCGTCGCTCCGGAAACATCTTGCGCACCGACGTTATCGTTGCCGCCAATTCGCGCGGATGGTGGGCATAGTCGTCCATATAGACCTGATGCGGCGTATTCACATAGAACTCGAAGCGGCGTTTGACACCCGCAAATTCCGCCAATGCCTTGCGCAGACGCTCTTGGTCGAACTTCGCACCGTCGGCTTGGCAGGCGCACCAAAAAGCGGCAATGGCTGCAACGGCATTTTCGACATTTATCCACCCCGGTATGCCGAGCGTACAGTCGGTAACCACGCCGGAAGGGGTAACCACATCGAAGCGGTAGTGTCCGCCGTCAATCAGTGCAATGTTCGCTGCATAGAAGTCGCAAGGCGTATCGTAGGAGTACCGCCAAACCTTTATCGCATTGTTGCGCACCGCGACATCGACACCGAGTTTCAGCACCAGAGCACCCCCTTCGCGAATACGCTCGACGAATTGGGCGAACGCCTCCTTGACAGCCTCGTGCGTACCGTAGATGTCGAGATGGTCGGCATCGGCAGAGGTTACGACAGCGACATCGGGCGACAGGCGCAGGAACGAACGGTCGAATTCGTCCGCCTCGACAGCCAAACGATTGCCGTCGCCTTGGACGAGATTGCCTCCGAAATTTTTGGACACGCCGCCCAAAAATGCACTGCCGCCACCCGTAACCTGCGAA
This sequence comes from uncultured Alistipes sp., assembly GCA_945494785.1. Classification (GTDB taxonomy): domain Bacteria; phylum Bacteroidota; class Bacteroidia; order Bacteroidales; family Rikenellaceae; genus Alistipes. The sequence continues at coordinate 17,484 of CALYVN010000007.1, read as the reverse complement.
TTGAGCCATGCAGCAAGCGTCGAAGTGGTCGTTTTGCCGTGAGTGCCCGCAACCGCCATGACGAATTTGCCCTGCGAGAGCAGCCCGAGCATTTGCGAGCGTTTCATCACCTCGAAACCCCGTTCGCGAAACATTGCGAGTTCGGTATGTTCGGCAGGCACGGCAGGCGTATAGACGACAGCCGTATGCTCTGCATCGAGAAATTGCGACGGGATAAGACGGACATCGTCGTCGTAATGTATCTCCGCACCCGACTCCGCCAAACGGCGCGTCAATTCGGACTCGACGCGGTCATAGCCTCCGACAGCCCAACCTTCGGCAAGAAAGTAGCGAGCCAACGCACTCATGCCTATTCCGCCGATTCCGACAAAATATATTCTGTCCTTTTTCATTTGCCCCAATGTTTTACAATCTCGTCCGCCACTCTCTCCGCAGCATCGGGCGTGGCGAGTTTGGCGATATTTTTCGACAACGCGGCAAGTCGCTCCTTGTCGGCAATCATGCGCAATGCCGTGGAGATGCCGCAATCGAGAGCATCGGCATCGGCAACCATGACTGCCGCCTTCTTGGCAACCAGAGCCTGTGCGTTTTTGGTCTGGTGGTCTTCCGCCACGTTGGGCGAAGGGACGAACAGCGTCGGTTTGGCTGCCAAACACAGTTCGGAAACGGTACATGCACCGCTGCGCGAAACGACCACGTCGGCTATCTCGTAGGCATAATCCATGCGGTCGATAAATGCCCCCTGCCACACGTGTTCGGTAGGATATTGGTCGAGAAAACGCCGCATCTCCTCCTCGTAATAGCGGCCTGTCTGCCAAATGACCTGCACGGGCGACACGCCGTCGAGCGTCATCAGCCACGAGCGCATCATGTTGTTTAGCGTGCGCGTGCCGAGCGACCCGCCGACAACAAGCAGAACGGGCAGTTCGGAGGTAAAACCGTAATATCTCAGTGCCTCCTCGCGCCCGACACCCCCTTTGGAGAAGGTGCTGCGCAACGGATTGCCCGTCTTGACTATTTTTGCCGAGTCGAAAAACCGCTCCATGCCGTCGTATGCCACACAGACACTTTCGGCTTCGCGTCCGACGATTTTATTGACCAAACCCGCATAGGAGTTTTGCTCCTGTATCACCGTCGGGATGCCCATGCGTTGTGCCATCCACACTATCGGCGCACTCGCATAGCCTCCGAATCCTGCCACAATATCGGGACGGAACGCCTTGATAATGCTCCTCGCACGCCTCAACGAACGCAACACGTGCAGCGGCAAAGCGAGATTGCGCCATGTCAGTCGGCGTTGCAGACCCGCAATCGGCAAACCCTCGATACGGTAACCGAGTCGCGGCACAATCGTCATCTCCATCTTGCCTTCCGCACCGACGAACAGCAACTCGACATCGTCGCCGAATCGTCGTTTGAGCGTCTCGGCAACAGATACGGCGGGATAGATGTGTCCGCCTGTTCCGCCACCCGAAAGAATAATTCGTTTCATGTCAAATGTTATTATCCGAATTAACCGCAAAAATACAGATTTTTTTGCTTATAGCAAAAAGATAAGAGGGCATTTGTTTCGGCAAAGCAAAGACAGGGATGTGTTGGTTTTTGCCGCTCCGTATTCACCCCGAGTTGTGCCGGCCTGTCGGCTATCTGCCCCAATTGTCGCGGTCGAGGGTACGATAGTTTATCGCCTCGGCGATATGGGCAGAGCCGATGTCGGTTGCACCTTCGATGTCGGCGATTGTGCGGGCGACCTTGATGATGCGGTCGTAGGCACGCGCCGACAGATGCAGTCGTTCCATGGCGCGTTCGAGCAGTGCGCGTGTCGAGGAGTCCATGCGGCAGAAATCGCGCAACATGCTGCCGTTCATCATGGCGTTGGAGTGGATGCCGAGACCCGCAAAGCGTTGCAACTGGATGGCTCGGGCGCGAATCACCCGCTCGCGGATTTGCGCACTCGTCTCCTCCTTGCGCTCCGACGAGATGTCGGCTATACCGACGGGTGTTACCTCGATGTGCATGTCGATACGGTCGAGAAGCGGACCCGAGATGCGCGAAAAATAGCGGTGGATGGATGACGGAGCGCAGGTACACTCTTTGGTCGGGTGGTTGTAGTAACCGCACGGACACGGGTTCATCGCCGCCACCAAAGTAAAGTTGGCAGGGTATTCGACGCTGTATTTGGCTCGCGAAACGGTAATGGTCTTGTCTTCCAACGGTTGGCGCAACACTTCGAGTACATTGCGGCCGAATTCGGGCAGTTCGTCCAAAAAGAGTACGCCGTTATGCGCCAAACTGACCTCGCCCGGTTGCGGCGACTGACCGCCACCGACCAAAGCCACCTGCGAGGTGAGATGGTGAGGCGAACGGAACGGACGATGCGTGAGAAGTCCGACATGTTCGCCGAGTTTGCCTGCCACCGAATGGATTTTCGTACATTCGACCGCCTCTTCGAGCGTCATCGGCGGCAATATGGTGGGCAGACGACGGGCAAGCATCGTTTTGCCTGAACCGGGGGCTCCTATCATCAATACGTTGTGGCCACCCGCAGCCGCTATCTCCAAAGCCCTCTTCACATGCGCCTGACCCTTGACATCGGCAAAATCTTCGGCATAGCGTCCCGCCTGCAATTCATCGACCGCATCGAACTGCGGTGCAGCGGCAGGGGAGATAGTCAGTTCGCCGTTCAGAAAATCGACTACCTCGCCGAGCGTATGTACGGGAATTATCTCGATACCGCCCACGACAGCCGCTTCGGCGGCATTGTCGGCAGATACCACTATGCGTGCCAGACCCTGCTCCTTCGCCATGACGGCCAACGGCAATACGCCGCGAGCCGATTTGACCCCGCCGTCCAACGACAATTCGCCGACGAACATCGTATCTGCCAACTTGTCGCCCGCAACCTGTTCGGTTGCGGCAAGGATGCCGACGGCAATGGGCAAATCGAAGCCCGAGCCCTCTTTGCGCAGATCGGCAGGTGCGAGATTGACCACCACCTTTTTGCCCGTCATTCTGCGCGACGAGTTCTCGAAGGCTGCACGAATGCGCTGTTCGCTCTCCTTTACGGCATTATCGGGCAGACCGACGAGGAACAACCCTATTCCTCCGCCCGCAACATTGACCTCGACCGTAACGGCGACAGCCCTGATTCCGACAATCGCTCCCGCGAAACACTTTACGAACATACTCTGCTAAAAAGGCTCTTCGCTCTTGACAGGACCCGGAACATTGAATTCGGTCGGCGCAACAGAGTGCAATGCCGATTGCGATGAGTGCGGAGCAAAATCGGCACCCGATTCGAAGTTGTCGTATTGCTCGCCGCCACCCGATGTCGCGCCCATGTCGTCGTAATCGGTAAACTGCGCTTGGTCTTTGAGGAATTTCAGTCGCACGTCGGTTACTGCGCCGTTGCGGTGCTTTGCCAAAATTATTTCAGCCAATCCCGCCGTCGACAATCTATCCTCTGTCTCCGTAAAACCGTAGTATTCGGGGCGATGTATGAATGCCACGATGTCGGCATCCTGCTCGATTGCTCCCGACTCGCGCAAATCGCTCAACTGCGGACGTTTGGAGCCGCCTCGCGATTCGGTGGTACGGTTCAACTGCGAAAGGGCGATAATCGGCACGTTCAACTCTTTGGCAATCGCTTTAAGCGTGCGCGAGATGAATGCCACCTCCTGCTCGCGGTTGCCCTTGTTGTCCTGCGCACCGCCTGTCATAAGTTGGAGGTAATCGATGATTATCAGTTTGATGCCGCTGTGCGAATAGAGCCGGCGTGCTTTGGAGCGGAACTCGAAAATGGACAAAGCGGGAGTATCGTCGATATAGAGCGGAGCCATGCCGAGCGGTTTTACGCGCGTTTCCAGCAATTTCCACTCCTCGGGCGAGAGTTTGCCGCTGCGGATTTGCGTACCCGTCAATCCCGTTTCGGCAACGATAAGACGTGTCATCAACTGCGTGGCAGACATTTCGAGCGAGAAGAATGCCACGGGTGTCTCGAACACTACCGACATGTTGCGTGCCATCGACAACACGAAAGCAGTCTTACCCATCGACGGACGGGCTGCAACTATGATGAGGTCCGAAGGCTGCCAACCGAGCGTAATGTTGTCCAGAGCCGTAAATCCCGAACGGACACCGCTGTATTTCGAATCGTTTTTGCCCGCCTCTTCGATTTGCAGCATGGTACGACGCAAAATATCCGACGCACTCTGCACCGAACGCTTGACGTGGCCTTCGGTGATTTTCAGAATCTCGGATTCGGCATACCCGATAAGGTCGGTAACATCGACAGCATTGTCGTACGACCGTTTCTGAATCTCGATTGCGGAACGAATCAACTCGCGCTGAATATATTTTTGGGCGATGATGCGCGAGTGGAACTCGACATTGGCAGCCGAGCCTACCCGCTGGGTCAGTTGCACGAGATACGAGGCTCCACCGACTTTGGTCAGTTCGTGCTTCGATTTGAGCCGCTCGATGACCGTATAGAGGTCGGTAGGCTTGCGGGCCTGTGCCAATTCGTCTATGGCACGATAGAGCAGTCGGTGTCCCTCCGTATAGAATGACGATTCGGTCAGATACTCCTGCACCGTGGTAATCGAATCGGGTTCGAGCATCAGCGCACCCAACACCGCCTCTTCGAGTTCGACGGCGGCAGGCGGAACGTTGCCCGCTGCATCGGGAACAAGTACATCGTAAGCCTCTTTATTGTTGGTCGATGGTTTGAAATTCTTTGTCATGCTGTCGATATGTTTTTCAAGAAGCAAAGGTAGTAAATTTAACGATTATCGAACGGAGTCGGGACGGTTTTTTGTAATCGGCGTTGCCGTGCGCACCGCACACCGCGATTCGCCGCCGCAGGTCTTAATCTTCGCCCAACTCCTTATGCGAAACGGCAACCGTAGCGACGCTTATGCGCACATCGCCCTCGCAGGCAGCCAAAATAGATTCGGCGCACGAAATTATGGTCGAACCCGTCGTAAAGACATCGTCCACGAGCAGGATGTGTTTGCCGCGCAATCGTTTCGGTCGGCTGACGGCGAAGATGCCGGCGACATTGTTCCAACGCTCCTCGCGATGCTGTTGGGTTTGGCTCGGGTTGTTTTTCAATCGCCGCACGCTGTTGTAATCGCATTTGACACCGAGTTCGCGAGCCACTCCGCGTGCGATATACTCCGCTTGGTCGTAGGTGCGTCTCAACCGCTTTATCCAATGCAGCGGCACGAAAACGACCACATCGACATCCTTGAACAACCCTCCTGCGGCAAGTTCGGCACCGAGCCAACGCCCGAATTTCCACGCATAAATCCAATGGCCTTCGTATTTGAATTTATGGACAACCTTGCGCCATTCGCTCCCCTCGATATACCAAAACAGTGCCGCAGCATGCTCTATCGGCACCAAGCCCCAAAACCTGCGCCACATCGGATTGTCTGCCTCATGACAGAATCCCGTGAGCGGAATGGTATAGCGGCAGGCGGTGCAGACGAAGTATTCGCCATCCTTCAAACGGCTTCTGCAGATGGGGCAATAGGGCGGTACAATCAACGATGCCACATCCGAAATCGCCTGCGACAACACATCGCCCAATTTACTGAACATCGACATCGCAAATAATCGTTATGTTGCGTGATTCGCGCAGATGGCGCACCTCTGCAATCTCGTCGCGCACAATCGACCTTGCACGGGCAAACGAGGCAGAGACCTCGATTTTGAGCAGAATCTCCATGAGGTATTCGCCGCGCACCTTGTCGATTATCGGAGCAACGGGACCGAATACCCGTGAGCCGAAGCGGTTGCGCAATCTCTCTCCGAGCGCACCGACCGTTACGGCAAGGGCATCGGTCGAAGCGCCGCGCACGATGATTCGCAACAGACGGGTATAGGGCGGATAGGAGAACATTTGCCGCTCGGCAAGCAGAGCCGAAGCCATGGCGTCGTATCGGCCGTCGGCAATCCATCCGAAAACGGGATGCGAAGGCTCGGCGGTCTGTACGACCACTTCGCCCTCCGTATTGCGCCGTCCGCAACGACCCGCCACCTGCATAATCAGTTGCCAAGCCCTTTCGCCCGCACGGAAATCGGAGGTGTTGAGCAGGTTGTCGGCATTGAGGATGCCCACAAGGGTTACATTGTCAAAATCGAGGCCTTTGGCAATAATCTGCGTTCCGACCAGAATATCCGCTTCATGGCGGGCAAAGGCAGAGAGAATGCGGTTGCAGGCTGCATCGGAGACGAGCGTATCGCCATCCAGCCGCAAAACCGATGCCTGCGGAAAGAGTTCGGAAATATCGTTTTCGACACGCTCCGTACCGAAGCCCATCGACTCCACTCTGCCCGAACATGCGGGACAACGCTCGGGCAAAGGCATCGAATAACCGCAATAGCGGCAACGCAACGTATGCGAGGAGCGGTGTTCGGCAAGCGACACGTTGCAGTGCGGACAGCGTGCCGTCCAACCGCACTCGGAACACTCGACGAACGACGAATAGCCGAGTCGGTTCTGAAACAGCATCACCTGTTCGCCCCGCGACAAACGCTCGGTGATTTTGTCGAGCAGGATTTTGTTGAAACGGTATTTGCGTTCGCCCCGTTTGACGGCACGCAGAGTATCGGAGATGATGATTTTGGGCGGAAGCGTACCTCCATACCGCTCGTCGAGCGTAATGCGTGCATACTTGCCCGAAAGCGAATTAGCATAACTCTCTATCGACGGCGTTGCACTGCCAAGCAGACTTTTTGCACCGAGCATGGCTGCCAGCATCACCGCTGCATCCCGACCGTTGTAACGCGGAGCAGGTTCGCTCTGCTTGTAACCGCCGTCGTGTTCCTCGTCCACGACGACCAAGCCCAAATGTTCGAACGGCATGAATACCGCCGAACGGGTACCGACGACCAAATTGCCCCCTTCCGAATGCAAAAGGCGCATGTATGCACCGGTACGGCGTGCGGGAGTAAGGCGCGAATGGCAAGGGATAACGCGCCCGCCGAATGCCCTGCGCAGCCGTTCGACGAGTTGGGAGGTTGCCGAAATCTCGGGAACGAGGTAGAGTACATCCCTGCCGACAGCAAGGGTTTGCGCAATCAGGTGCATATAGATTTCCGTCTTGCCCGACGAAGTTACGCCGTGCAACAGTACCGTATCGCGCTCGTCGAATGCCGAGCGTATCTGTTCGAGGGTCTGCGACTGTGCCGGCGAAAGGGTCGGCAAAGCAACCGTATCGGCGACACTCTCCGGCACGATTTCGCGCTCGATGACCGAGATGATGCCCTCATCGGCAAGGTGGCGGATAACGGCGGCATCTGCCTTCGCCTCGCGTCGCAACACAACGCCGCCCGCTTGTTGCAATGCAGCGACAAGGGCATAGCGTTTGGGTGCGCGACGCTGCATGCGCGACAACACGTCGGCATCGAGAGCGGCTTCGTCGAGCGCAAGCACCTTCTCGCAACGCGGGGTATATGCGACAAATTCGTCGGCATTGGCAGAGTGGGGTTTTATCTCAGCAGGCAACGCCATGCGCATCACTTCGCCGAGCGTACACATATAATAGTCGGCAATCCACTCCCAAAACCGCATCTGCACGGGGTGCAGAATCGGGCGGTCGTACACCACCCGCAGCACGCTCTTCACCCGACCGCGCACAGGCGGCTCGTCGTGCAATCGCCACACTATGCCCGTATATACGCTGCGCGCTCCGAACTGCACGGCAACAGCCGAGCCGAGAGCAGGTTGCACTTCGGCAGAGAGTGCAAAGGTATAGAGCGGTTGCGCAAGCGGCAGCAGTATGTCGGCATAGCGATTCATCGACCGTAAAGGTAGGCATAATTTGCGAATTTTTCATATACTGCGCCGCATAATCGCACACCCCCGAAAGGCTTTCGTTGTAAAAAACCGACTATCAAATGTTGCCGACCGTACGGGCAAAGCCTTGGAGGCAGGAAAACTCTATTACACGAGCAACACCGTATCGGCATGGAGCCAGAATACAATACCGTGCCGGCCGACGGCAAAAGACTGCGTTATTTGGAAGCCGTTGCAGGTACGGGCGTTTGGTCGGGCGGAACATACGATGTACGGCTGCGCTCGGGCGACGATGTAAAGGCAACGGCGACTACATGACCGGCAGCACCTCGTCAGTCCTCTATATCGAGGATTTCTCTTGGGTATATTAAAATGGTTACGGGGGCAAAAAATACGGGGAGCGTTTGCTCCCCGTGTTGTTTATAGCCTATTATAAATGACTGCGCCCTCTGTTCGAAAATAACGCGACAGTTTGCAATTGTTACACACCGAACGCTACAATTTGTTCAGCGCATCGAAACCCTCGCCATAGACACCCATAACCGACCCCGCAGTGATGAATGCGTCGGGATCGACACTCTTGACCACCTTCATCAACGAGTGCATCTCGCGTTTGCGGCAGACGACCATAACGATATTGACCTTGTTTTTGGAGTACCAGCCGACCGCATCGATGACCGTTGCTCCGCGATGAGCCACGCTGTTCATCGCATCGGCCATGGCGACATAATCCTTGCAGATGATGAAAATCTGGCTCGATTGCTGGTTACCCGCCATAATCATATCGACCGTATAACTGAATACGGCGACCATGACGAATCCGTAGATGACACCGTCGATGCCGACCTGCGGAGTGAACAGAGCCGATGCAATGATGAACGAGTCGGACATGCGGACGATTTTGCCGTAAGCGACCGTGCGATATTTGTTGATTATCATGGCGACTATATCCGTGCCGCCCGTCGAGCCGCCCTGCATGAAGCAGAGTGCGACACCGATACCCGAAAAGATACCGCCGAGAATCGACGACAACAGACGGTTGTCGAGACGGAACACATCCATTATCGTACCGTCGGGCAGTGTGAATATCGCCTGCATAGCCGACATGGAGAGCGACAGCACGAAGACGCAGAAGATGGTTTTGATGCCGAATTTCCAACCGACTATGAAGCCCGCTATCAACAGCAACACGGCATTGATTATCAACACCATAATACCTATCGAAATCGCACCTCCCGTAAGGTAGTAAATCAGCAGCGACAATCCGCTCGCTCCGCCACCTGCGCAATGCGCCGGCAAAATACAGCCTATCCAGCCGAACGCATAGATGCACATTCCCAAAGTCATCAGGAAATACTCCTTGAAAATCGAGAATACACTCGTCTTGCCTATCCGTATCATGAAAAGTAAAGATAAAATCCGCTACAAATGTACAAATTTTTCGCCTTGCCAAGCATCGAGTTCGCACAATCTTTTTTCGAGCATCGACCACAGCGTCTGATTCCGTACCAAACCCCAATTGCAGGCGTAGTGGTAGCGCGGAGGTGCTTCGCTCGCAAAACGCTCCACCACCAAATCGGGACGCAGACGGCGCAATATCTCGACGAACAGGTCGATATACTCCCCGATGCTCCACGAACGGAAACGCTCGGGATGGAGGTCGTATTCGTGCGCCATGGGCGTATCCCTGAAAATCTGTAATTGGTGGAATTTGACCGTATTCAGCGGCAGTGCGTTGATGCGCTCGGTCTGTGCCATCAACATCTCGTCGCTCTCGCCGGGGAGCCCGAGTATGAAATGTGCGCCCACATGCACGCCGCGTTCCGCAGTCATTGCGACAGCCCGTTGTGCCGCAGCGAAATCGTGGCCGCGATTGACAGCCCGCAAGGTGGCGTCGAATGTCGATTCGATGCCGTACTCCAATGCGACGTAATGGTCGCGGGCAAGCGAGGCGAAATAGTTGAGCATCGGCTCATCGACGCAATCGGGGCGCGTGCCGACGACTATGCCTGCCACCAAAGGGTGCGACAACGCTTCGTCGTAAAGCCGACGCAGGTGGTCGAGCGGAGCGTAGGTGTTGGAAAACGATTGGAAATATGCCAAAAACCGCTCTGCCGAACGGTAACGGCGGCGATGAAATTCGATGCCCTCGTCGATTTGTCGGGTAATGCTCTTTTGCGGCTGACAATAGGAGGGTGTAAACGCGCCGTTGTTGCAGAAAGTGCAACCGCCCGTCGATAGAGAGCCGTCGCGGTTGGGGCAAGTGAAGCCGGCATTTACAGCCACCTTCTGCACCCTGCTCCCGACCATGCGCCTGAAATGGTTGGCATAGGAGTTGTATCGTCTGTCGTCTCCCCAAGCATACATAACGGGCATAAAGATACGAAAACATCGTTTACGACAGACTATTCCAAAGGAATTTTGCGTTTTTTGTTACAATTATCTATATTTGTCGAAAGATAGAGACCAAAAAGCCGACTGTCATGAAAACAAAATTTGAAATCGAATACTTTCACGCCGACTCGCTCGACGATTTGTCGCCCGCAGACCGCGAACTCGTAACCGAAGCGGAAAACGCCGTCAAAAAGGCATACGCGGCCTATTCCAAATTCAGCGTGGGTGCTGCCGCCCGATTGAAAAGCGGCAAGATACTGCACGGTGCAAACAGCGAAAGCGAGGTATTCCCTTCGGGCATCTGCGCCGAAAGGTCGCTGCTGTATTATGCCGAAGCCAACTACCCCGACGACAAAATCGAATCGCTTGCCATAGCCTCCAACCCTTCGGAGCGGGAGTGCTATCCGTGCGGTGCATGCCGTCAGGTGATTCTCGACGTACAACGCCGGCAAGACTCGCCAATACGCGTCATAATGAGCGGCGGAGGCACGGCATCGGTAGTCGAAAAGGCAGAGGCGTTGTTACCGTTTACATTCCGTCTGTAACATGTTCGCGGCAACAGACATAATCTACGAAGACAACCATCTGATAGCCGTCGATAAGCATTGCGGCGATTTGGTACAACCCGACCCCGAAGGCAATTCGGCACTCGAAGACCAAATCAAGGAGTTCATCCGCATACGCGATGCCAAGGCGGGCAATGTCTTTTTGGGCGTCGTACACCGCATCGACCGACCCGTAAGCGGAGCGGTGTTGTTCGCCAAAACGTCGAAATCGCTCGTGCGGCTGAACGAGATGTTGCGCGAGGGTGCAATCCGCAAAACCTATTGGGCAATCGTCGAATCGCGACCTGCCGACGAGGCAGGCGAATTGACGCACCATATCGTGCGGAACGGGCGCACCAACCGCTCGCATGTTTACGACGCGCCGAAGCCCGACTCCAAAGAGGCTCGGTTGCGCTACAAAGTTTTGGCAGCAAGCGACCGCTACACGCTCGTCGAGGTGGAGTTGCTCACGGGTCGGCATCATCAGATTCGCGCACAACTCGCCAAAATCGGTTGTCCGATAAAGGGCGATTTGAAATACGGAGCCAAACGCTCCAACAAGGGTGGCGGCATATCGCTGCATTCGCGCACGATGGAGTTTCTGCACCCCGTCCGCAAAGAACCCGTGCGCATCACGGCACCCGTGCCACAGGACGATGCTCTGTGGCGATTCTTCGAACAGGCAGTCGAATAGAGGCGGCAAGGCATGAGAGCGGTAATCCAAAGAGTCAGCGAATGCGAGGTGCGCATCGACGGCGAGAGCGTCGGACGAATCGGGCGCGGAATGATGATTTTGCTCGGCATCGAGGTAGCCGACCGGCAGGAGGATATCGATTGGCTCTGCGGCAAAATCGCACGGTTGCGCATATTCGACGATGCTGAGGGAGTGATGAATCTCGATGTCGGGCAGGTCGGCGGGCAGGTGCTGGTCGTAAGCCAATTTACCCTCTATGCCTCGACCCGCAAGGGCAATCGGCCTTCGTATATCCGTTCGGCACCCGAGCCTGTATCGCGCCCCATGTACGAGCAGTTCATAGCCACTTTGGAGCAGACGCTCGGAGAGCACGTCGAACGCGGCCGTTTCGGAGCCGACATGAAGGTCTCGCTCGTGAACGACGGACCCGTAACAATCTGTATCGATACGAAAAATCGGGAGTAGAGCCGCCCTGCAACACGCACAAGCAGGCAACACGGCTTATCGGGCTGTAGGTCAAAAAGACAAAGAGACCTCCGCCAACCATTTGCCAACCAATAAAAAAAGGTAATAATACGCAAAAAAAAAGCCGCACCTTTCGATGCGGCTTGTGCCCAGGACGAGACTCGAACTCACACGGACGTAATTGTCCACTACCCCCTCAAAGTAGCGTGTCTACCAATTCCACCACCTGGGCTTCGGGAGTGTCATTTTGCGAAAATGGCAGGGCAAAGGTAGATATTTTTTCGATATGCGCAAAGAAATTCGCTATTTTTTTCGGTGTGTCGCCGTTGCAACGGGCTTCGGAGCCGATATTTTCGCACGATATTCCGTTGCGGAGTGTTTGTTTTTTGATTGGCAAAATGTTATCTTTGCGGGTCAAATGCCTAAAATTTTGCATGCACAATGATTGAGACACTGAAATTTTACAAAGATTTCCCAAAACAGGGCATCAATTTCATCGACATAATTCCGTTTTTGCAGTCGCGCAAGGCCTTTCGCGAGGTTGTCGAGGCTCTGAATCGCGCCACCACGGCACCCAACGTGGCTGCTCCCGAGGCGCGAGCATTCCTCTTCGCCGCACCGCTGCTGACCGAAAAGGGGTGTGTCGAGAACATTATCCCTATGCGCAAGAGCGGCAAATTGCCGTTCCACGATGGCGATTTGGTCGAGGTGCAGATAGAGAAGGAGTACGGTTTCGACAAACTCTACTATCGATTGAGCGACATCCTTGCCGGCGTACCGACGGGCGACACCTTCGAAATCACGCTGCTCGACGACGTGCTTGCCACGGGCGGCACGGCAGAGGGTGTGGCACGTTCGCTCGCGGGTTTGACTTTGGAGCGCGAGGGCAAACGCTATAAGGTGCGTGTGAAAGAGTTCGTATTTTTGGTCGAACTCGAAGGGTTGTCGGGTCGCAAACGGTTGGAGGACATCGCACCCGTAACGACACTGATGAAGATTTAGGGCTGCCGAAGCGCACGGTATGCCGTCTGCAAAAATGCGGACGAAACAGACCAACACGGCACTTTTTGTATATTTTTCATAACTTTGCGCATTGAAACAACAAAATCCGCAAAAATAAAGACTGACGGCTATATGAAATTCAGAGAGTACAAAAATCTCGACCTGCCTGCATTGGCAGACGAGGTATTGCAGGAGTGGGATGCCGAGGATACCTTCCACAAAAGCATATCGACACGCGAGGGTCATCCGACATTCGTATTTTACGAAGGACCGCCTTCGGCAAACGGCATGCCGGGTATTCACCACGTCATGGCTCGTACAATCAAGGATATTATCTGCCGTTACAAAACGCAATGCGGCTACGAGGTACACCGCAAGGCGGGTTGGGATACCCACGGTCTGCCTGTCGAGTTGGGTGTCGAGAAGTCGCTCGGCATAACCAAAGAGGACATCGGCAAAAAAATATCGGTCGAGGATTACAATCGCCGTTGTCGCGAGGATGTGATGAAGTTCACGGGTGTATGGAGCAAACTCACCCGCCAGATGGGTTATTGGGTCAATCTCGACGACCCGTACATCACCTACGACAACAAATATATCGAGACGCTGTGGTATCTGCTCAAAAAGTTGTACGAAAAGGGTCTGCTCTACAAGGGCTACACCATACAGCCCTATTCGCCCGCTGCCGGTACGGGATTATCGACTCACGAGTTGAATCAACCGGGGTGCTATCGCGATGTCAAAGATACCACCTGCACAGCCCAATTCCGCATCGTGCGCAACGAGCGCAGCGAATTTCTCTTCAAGGATGCGCAGGGCGAACTCTATTTCCTCGCATGGACGACCACGCCTTGGACCTTGCCGTCGAACACGGCTCTCTGCGTTGGCCCCAATATAGAATATGTCCGCGTAAAGTGCCGCAACCCTTATACCGATGCAGCCGAGACCGTCGTCATGGCGAAAGACCTCGTGCCTGCCTATTTCACCAAAAAGATGGAGGGTACCTTCGAAATCGGCATCGAGACATACAAAGGCACGGATTTGGAGGGCATTCGTTACGAGCAACTGATTCCGTGGATTAAGCCGATGGAGGAATTGGGCGATGCGTTCAGAGTGATAACGGGCGACTACGTAACCACTTCGGACGGTACGGGTATCGTGCATATCGCTCCGACCTTCGGTGCCGACGACGACCGTGTGGCACGTGCGGCAGGCATAGCACCGCTCTTTGTAATCGACACCGCCGGCAAGAACTGCCCTATGGTCGATCGCAGCGGTCGTTTCTTCCGCTTGGAGGATTTGGATGCCGACTTCGTCAGCACGCACGTCGATAGCGAGGCATACGGAGCATGGGCGGGACGCTATGTGAAAAATGCCTACGACGAGGCGTTGAAGGATAGCGACACGACACTCGACATAGATATTTCGGTAACGCTGAAAGCCGAAAACAAGGTCTTCAAGATAGAGAAGCACACCCACTCCTATCCGCACTGTTGGCGCACCGACAAACCGGTGCTGTACTATCCGCTCGATTCGTGGTTCATCAGGACCACGGCGTTGCGCGACCGCATGATAGAACTCAACAAGACCATTCGCTGGCAACCCGAATCGACAGGCTCGGGACGTTTCGGCAAGTGGCTCGAAGGTTTGGTCGATTGGAATCTGTCGCGTTCGCGTTTTTGGGGTACGCCGCTGCCGATTTGGGCAACGGAAGACCACTCCGAACTCAAATGTATCGGCTCAATCGAGGAGTTGTTCGCCGAGATAGAGAAGGCTGTCGCAGCAGGGGTGATGAAGGAGAATCCTTACAAAGGCTTCCGCGTAGGCGATATGTCGAAAGAGAACTACTCGACCGCCAACATCGACCTGCACAAGCCGTATGTCGATGCGATTGTACTCGTCTCGTCGAAGGGCGAGCCGATGCGGCGCGAGAGCGACCTCATCGACGTTTGGTTCGATTCGGGCGCGATGCCGTATGCGCAGTTGCACTATCCGTTCGAAAATGCCGACCGTTTCGACAAGGTATTCCCTGCCGATTTCGTCGCCGAAGGTGTGGACCAGACACGAGGTTGGTTCTTTACGCTGCACGCCATAGCCACCATGTTATTCGACAACGTGGCCTTCAAAAATATCATCTCCAACGGTTTGGTGCTGGACAAGAACGGCAACAAGATGTCCAAACGATTGGGCAATGCCGTCGATCCTTTCGAGGTACTCAACCGCTACGGTGCCGATGCGACACGCTGGTATATGATTACCAACTCGCAACCTTGGGACAATCTGAAATTCGATGTCGATGGCGTCGATGAGGTGCGTCGCAAATTCTTCGGCACGCTCTACAACACCTATTCGTTCTTCGCGCTCTATGCCAACATCGACGGCTTCACGGGCAAGGAGAAGGAGATTCCCGTTGCCGAGCGTCCCGAAATCGACCGTTGGATTATCTCGCTGCTCAACACTTTGGTCGGCGACGTTACGGCGGCACTCGACAACTACGACCCTACGCCTGCGGCTCGCGCCATTCAGGATTTCGTCGGCGAAAATCTGTCGAACTGGTATGTACGTCTGAACCGTAAACGTTTCTGGGGCGGAGAGATGAATGCCGACAAAATCGCCGCATATCAAACACTCTACACCTGTCTCGAAACGGTGGCATTGCTTGCCGCTCCGTTCGCGCCGTTCATCTCCGACCGCATTTTCCGCGATTTGAATGCCGTAAGCGGGCGACACACCGAGCAATCGGCTCACCTCGCTTCGTTCCCGCAGAGCAACGACGCACTCAAAGACGAGCGTTTGGAGCAGATGATGTCGTTGGCACAGCGCGTATCGTCGATGGTGTTGGCACTGCGCCGCAAAGTCAATATCAAGGTGCGCCAACCGCTGACAAAGATATTGATTCCCGTACTCGACCCGCAGACGGAACAACTCATCGAGAAGGTTGCCGTATTGATTCGCAACGAGGTAAACGTCAAGGAGATAGAACTTATTCACGACACTACGGGCGTAATCACCAAGCGCATCAAGCCGAATTTCAAGACTCTCGGACCGCGTTACGGCAAATATATGAAGCAGATTGCCGCACTTACGGCGACATTCTCGCAGGAGCGCATAAGCGAAATCGAGGCTGCCGAGCAGTATGTACTCGACATCGACGGCGAAAAGATTACGGTTACGCCTGCCGACTTCGAGATTACCTCGGAGGATATGCCGGGTTGGCTCGTTACGTCGGAGGGCAAACTGACCGTCGCACTCGACATCACCGTTACGCCCGAGTTGCGTCGCGAAGGCGTGGCTCGCGAACTCATCAACCGCATTCAGAACATCCGCAAGGATTCGGGCTTCGAGGTTACGGACAAAATTGCTGTCGAAATCGAGGCCAAAGAGTCGATTACGGAGGCAGTTGCCGAATTTGCATCGTACATCGGCGGCCAGACGCTGGCGGTGGATGTGCATACCGCAACGACACCGCAGGGCGAAGTGGTAACGGATTCGGATGTAAACGACGAGCCGCTCAAAATCGCAATAACGAGAATAAAATAATTTTTTGGATTGGTTACGAAGACGGCTCCGTGTATTTTCACGGAGCCGTCTTCGTTTAAGGCAAAGGCACACAACACCGTTGCACATCCAAAATTTTTTCCGCACATTTGCAGGAATAACATTTTTTTTATAACTTTACTATCCGATTACCTGTTCGATCGACCCGACCCCAAGCGAAATGTGCGGAATACGGGGAGGGGCAAGAAGGAGAGAGAGTGTGTGTGCAGGAGAAGGAGAAGAGAGAGAAGAGAGAGAAGAAGAGGAAATCGGACAAGGTAGAACCACCCACAAAACTGTTTACGACTATGGCAGGAGAGGAGAAAAAACGTTACAGCGACGCCGAATTGGCGGAATTCAAGGAGTTGATACTGAAAAAACTCCAACAAGCACGCAGCGACTACGAATCGTTGTGCGCCACAATCACGCATACGGACGACAACGATACCGAGGATACCTCGCCGACCTTCAAGGTGTTGGAGGAGGGCGCAACCACACTCTCCAAGGAGGAGAGCGCACGGTTGGCCTCGCACCAACTGAAATTTATCAAGAATCTGGAGATGGCTCTCGTGCGTATCGAGAACAAAACCTACGGCATCTGTAAAACTACGGGGCAACTGATTCCGAAGGAGCGGTTGCTGCGCGTGCCTCACGCCACCGAGTGCATCGAGGCGAAGGAGAAACGCCGCTAAACGGCTTGCGCAAAGCCACAGGCAGCAAAAGGTCTGTATCGAAATTTGCATTTCGATACAGACCTTTTGGGGTTTCAGAGGCTTCTTGCGAAGGGGTTAAGGGGGTTAAGAGGTTTTGTTTTTGGTTGTGCGTATAACGGCACGGTTTTACTTGCCAACGTTTCTAAGAGAACTAAGAGGCCTAAGAGTTCTACGAGGGCAGACGGCAAATATAAGAGTTTAAGGGTTGATAAAAAATAAATATAGAATAAACACCTTGTTGCTATATCATAGTTCTCTTAGAACTCCCAGAACTCGGCTTATTGGTCAAAAATAGTACATAAAATCGGGGCAATCGATTGATTTTTATAT
>CALYVN010000006.1 GCA_945494785.1 uncultured Alistipes sp. | reverse complement strand
GGTATAAGTTTATGAAAAAGTTATTTTTATCAATTTTGGCGGTGCTCGCACTGGGCTGGGCATCGGCTCAAACATCAACCAACGAGGTAGTTACCAAATACAATGAGGCTGTTGCTGCTATGCAGGCAAAGGATTGGGGCAAGGCTCTTCCGCTGTTGGAGCAGGTGGTCGATAAGGGTATCGATTCGGAGGACAACACCGTTCTCAACTGCGTGCAGACAGCCAAGAAATACATCCCTACATGCTATCAGAGTCTCGGTACGGCGGCCGCTTCGCAAAAGGCGTTCGATAAGGCCATAGAGTATTTGAACAAGGCTGCCGAGAAAGCGGAACTCTACGGCAACAATCAAGCCCGTAACAAGGCTAACGTCATTCTTGCCAAGGTATATCAGGTGCAGGGTGGCGAGGCATTCAACAACAAAGACTATGCCGCTGCTGCCGAGGTATTCGCCAAAGGCTATGCAGCCAATCCGCGCAATACCGATATGGCCTTGAACCTTGCCATGAGTTACTGCGAGATGGGCGAGTACGAGAAGGGTATGGAGATTTACAACAACATCTGCGCGTTGCCGGCAACCGAGCGTTATGCCGCTGCCATTGCCAAGGCCAACGAGATGAAGGCTCTCTACACCAACAACGAGGTTGCCAAGTTGCAGGGCGCGGGCGATAACGATGCCATTATCGCCATGGCCGATAAGATGCTTGCTGCCGACCCTTCTTCGGCATTGGCAGAGAAAATCCGCTTGCAGGCATATAACAACAAGAAGGATTACGCAAAAGTCATCGAGTTGGGCGAGAGTGCAGCTTTGGCACAGACCGACGAGGCCGATCGCAGCGATGTATATTTCATGCTCGGTGCCGCTTACAATGCCAAGGAGATGAAGGAGCAGGCTGTCGCTACGCTGAAAAAGGTTACGGCAGGCAACAGCGTCGAGGCTGCCAAGAAGGCACTCGCCGACCTTGTCAAATAGTTGGAGAGCAGAGCA
This sequence comes from uncultured Alistipes sp., assembly GCA_945494785.1. GTDB lineage: Bacteria > Bacteroidota > Bacteroidia > Bacteroidales > Rikenellaceae > Alistipes. Next base: position 44,475 of record CALYVN010000006.1, on the reverse strand, counting down.
AACATCAACGGTCGGAATCGCAAGATTCCGACCGTTGCCGTTTCATGGTCATTTTCCCTTTTCTCCCTGCTATTTCAGTACCTTGAAGATAAGTTTTTTGACGTGTCCCGTGCCGAGCATCGGCGCATGGGCATCGTCGGGCATAAGGATAGTGAATTGTCCCTCTTGCAGCGTGTAGAATGTTTGTGGCAGGTCGGTAAAGAGTTGAAGGTCTTTCTCGCGGTCGAATGGCGTCTTGGGCTCTTTGCAATCCTTGCGTTCCGACCAACCGAACTCCTCTTTGCCCGTGCCGCCGACAACAACCTGAATATCGATATATTTGTCGTGTATCTCCAACAATGCCTCTTCGCGCGGTTTGAGGTCGAGTTCCGATACATTGACAAAGAGTTCGTCGCCGAGAATCTGGTGTTTGCCCGTGGCGAGGTTGGCAGGGTCGCATTGTGCAAGATAGTCGAATGCCGCTTTGAATCGCGGATTGAGCGAATAATAGAGCGCGGCGTTTTTGAGCGAATCTAAAATCATGGTCGTTATAATTTTTTCTGTTTGTTGATTTTCAGACGGGTTATGACAGGGTAGTGGTCGGAATATGCCACTGTGTTGTCGGATTCGTAAGATATGGTCTCGATTTCGGGCGAAACGAGCGTGTAGTCGATGCGCAACAGCCTGAAATAGCCGTTGAACGTATATGAATAACCGCGACCCATCCGACTGAATGTGTCGTCCAAACCGTCGGCTATGCGGTGATAGGCGTAGGAGAGCGGTACGTCGTTGAAATCGCCGCAGACAATCATCTTGTAAGGCGTGTCCTCTATGAAACGGCATATATGTTCGACCTGTACGGCTCGTTTGCGGGTGTTGTCGGCCAAACGCGATACGATGCTGCGCAGTTTGTCTTCGCGTTGGTCGTCGTACAGATATTCGTGCTGTTGGATAAACTGTGTATCCTCGTGGTGTATCGATGTCGATTGCAGGTGCAGGCTAACGACGCGCACCGTATCGTCGGCAATCCGCAAATCGGCCCATATTGCCGAATAGCGGTCGAGCGAATCGATAGCACCCTGCCTGATGATGCGGTGTTTGGAGAATATCTCGCACGAGAAGACATTGTCGGTCGATACGGTGGAGTGGTATTCGGCACCCAAAGCCTTCCACTTCTCGGCCGCGTCGGAGAGAAACTCCTGCAAACAGACTATGTCGGGACGCAGACGGCGTACATAATCGACCATGGTCGTATCGTTGCCGTTGGCGATGTTGTAGGTAACGACTTTGGTAAAGTTGCGTTCGACATACTTGGTGTCGTATTGACGCACCAAATCGATTTTGCAATAGAGCGGCAGATAGATTGTGGCGAGTAGCACGAACAGCCCCATGCACAGCGTATTGCGCCATTGCCAACGGATAATCCAATAGAGCATTGTTGCCACGTCGAGCATATAGACGATGGGCGCGAACAGCGTCAGTACGGGCAGATTCCATGCGTGCTGCGGCGGAGTGTAGTGGAGTACGACGATGATGACGGTAGCGCATACGAGTACGACCGATACCAAATACATCGCCCAATCTGCCAATATCGACCAAACCGATTTCGAGCGACGTTGTTGGTGGCCGTGTCCGCGATTCGAGAATATGTCTCTGTAATACTCTGCCATATCAGCCTTTTGCGTTCGGTGTCAGAAGCGCAGGGTGCCGCGCCGTTTCCAATAGTAGAGCAGTGCCAATCCCCACAACATACCGCCTATATGGGCGAAATGCGCCACGCTTGCCTGCAACCCTGTCCAACCGAGAAACAACTCGATTACGGCATAGCCGATGACGAACCATTTGGCCTTGATGGGTAGGGGAATGGGAAACAAAATAAGTATCTCGTTGGGGTGCATCACTCCGAAAGCGAGCAACAATCCCATTACCGCACCTGAAGCACCGAGCAGTTGGATGTAGTATTCGCCCGCCAAAGCGGCAACACCCATTTGCAACAGAGCCGCACCGATGCCGCATACCATATAATAGGCAAGGAATCGTTGCGAGCCGAGTTCGTATTCGAGCGTGCGACCGAACATCCACAAGGCGAACATGTTGAAAAACAGATGCTCCAAATTGCCGTGCAGAAACATGTAGGTTATGAACTGATACGAGTGGTACAGCGGACTGCCAACCCAATGCAATACTCCGTATGTTGCCATCAGAGCATTAAAAATCGGTATCATGCGCATTGCCAAAAAGACAAGCGTGTTGATGATGAGCAGATTTTTGACTATCGGCGGAGTGCGAAAATAGGGATTCATCTCTTTGTGTCGGTTTTATTGCAGTTTCGCCTGAATCTCCTCGGGCGAGAACTCTGCGATTATACGTTTGCCCGAAGGCGAATATGTAGGGTTGGTTGAAGCGAACAGTTTCGGGATGAGTCGTGCGGCCTCTTCGGCGGTGTATGCTGCATTGAAGCGCACCGCACCGCGAGCTAGAGTTGCGGCAAGACGGTCTTTGCGTACATCGGCAAGCGTCTGCGGCAGGGAGAGGGATTGAATCATCGCGTAAAGGATGGTATCTATGCCGTCTGCGGAGGTGTCGGCAGGTATGCCGCGAATCTCCAACGTGCAGTCGCCTTTGAACTCCATGTCGAAACCGAGCGAGGCGAAATCTACCGCATACTCTTCGACTGTGGCATACTCCTCATTCGATACGGTGAGCGTTTGCGGAAAGAGCAACTGTTGCGATACGGTCGAGCCGTGCAGAAGCATCGAACGGAAGGTGTCGTACAATATGCGCTCGTGGGCACGATGCAGGTCGATGACCGCCATGCGTCCGCCAATCGAACAAATGGCGTACCGCTTGTTGAAACAGAACAGATTTTCGACACTCTGCCCGCCATTATCGAAATTCAACTCGTTGTCGGCAGGTGTCTCCTCCGATGCGATGTATTCGAATTGGTCGTCGGTCTCCGACTGCGGATATGCCGAGCCTCCTCCTGCCAAAGTGATGAAATCGTCGTCGGCTGTTGCCGTGTCGAATCGGTAGTTCACATCGCTGAAACCCGACGAACGAAGGGTCGATGCCGTTACTCCGTCAGTATCTTTGAGGAACGGATTATAGTCGTCGCGGGTGGTCGAGCGAGGTTCGTCGTAGGATATGCCGCGAGTGGCAACCGGAATCTCCACATTGCCCGTATTGTCGAAATCGAGCAACGGTACCGAGCCGCTTTTGGCGAGAGTCTCGCGAACGGCGGCGTTGAGGATTTGCCACAAGGCTTCGTTGTCGGCAAATTTGACTTCGGTCTTTTTGGCATGGACATTCACATCGACGCGCTCGGCATCGACCGTGATGTAGAGGAAAAACGACGGCATCGTTCCGTCGGGAATAAGTTTCTCGTAGGCCTTCGTAACCGCCTTGTTCAGATAAGGCGAGCGGAAATAGCGACCATTTACGAACATGAACTGTTCGCCTGTGCGAAGTTTGGCGGCAGACGGTTTGCCGACGAAGCCCTCTATCGTGGCTATGGTGGTTTGTACGCCGACCTCCAACAGATTATTTTTGACCGAGCCGCCCATTACGCCGACTATGCGTTCCGCCAAATTGGATTGCGGCAGCGAGTAGAGCGGTGCTCCGTTCGAAAGCAGATGCAGTTCGACTTCGGGATGGCACAACGCAACGCGCCGAAATTCGCTCTTTATGCCGGCCGCAAGTTTCGATTCGTTATTGTCGATGAATTTGCGGCGTGCGGGCGTATTGTAGAATATGTTGCGTACCAAAAATTGCGAGCCTGCGGGTGTTGCAACGGGTCGCTGCGACACGAATTCGCCGCCGTTTACTATGGTCTGCGTACCGATTTCGCTGTCGTGCTGACGGGTAAGTAGTTCGACCTGCGACACTGCCGCAATCGAAGCCAAAGCCTCTCCGCGGAAACCGAAAGTGTGCAGGGCATAGATGTCGTCGAGCGTGGCGATTTTGCTCGTGGCATGACACTCGAACGCCATGCGGGCATCGGTCGGCGACATGCCGCAGCCGTTATCGACGACCTGTATCAAATCTCTGCCGCCGTTGCTGAAATTGACCTTGACGCATGTGGCACCCGCATCGATGGCATTCTCCAACATCTCCTTGACTGCGGATGATGGCGACTCCACGACCTCGCCTGCCTTGATTTGGTTGGCGACAATTTCGGGCAACAGTTTTATGCGATCGGCCATTTACTCCTCCTTGTAATCGTTAGGTACTACGGTAATCGGCGTATAGGGGTTGAACTCCTCGCTTTGCGTTCGGCTCTGTTCGGCGGTTTGTGCCGTGGCGAATGCCGATACGATGCGCGGATAGAGCATATATGCCAACAGCACAATCAGCACGATGCCCGCAAGCAGTACAATCGGCTGATGACGGCCGCGGTTGCCTCGTGCGGCACGTGCTTCGGCACGCGCTGCCCGTTGGGTGCGGATATACCTGCCGACCTGATATTCCGCATCGGCATCTGCCGAACTTTCGCCGCACAGTTCGCGTCTGCGCTGCTCGCGACGCTCTTTGTCGGCATCGAAATAGCGCGGCGTGTATTTGAACTCATTGGCTTTACGCTTGTACGGAGTGAACCAACCCATAATTTCAACGGTTTTTTATCTGAAAAAACTCTTCATTCGCTCGAATATGTTTTGATTCTCGACCTTTTCGGCTCTCTTGAAATCGGGCATCTCGGCGAGTTGCTCGACCAATTTCTTCTCTGCCGAATTGAGCGAAGACGGAATCGTTATGTCCACCACGACGAGTATGTCGCCTCGTCCGTAGCCGTTTACCGAAGGCAAACCTTTGCCGCGCAGTCTCAAAACCTTACCTGCGTGGGTGCCGGCGGCTATCTTTATCCGTGCTTTGCCGTCGATGGTCGGTACTTCAACCTCGCCGCCGAGTAGAGCGGTCGGAATGGTGATGTTGAGGTTGTGAATCAAATCGTCGCCATCGCGTACGAGTTCCGGATTGCGCTCCTCCTCGATTACCACGAGCAGGTCGCCGTTTACTCCTCCGTGGCGTGCTGCATTGCCCTTGCCGGAGACGGTCAGAGCCATACCTTCGCCTACGCCGGCAGGGATGTTGATTTCGATGACTTCGCTCCCTTTGACTATGCCTTCGCCACCGCACTTGTCGCACTTATCCTTGATGATGCGTCCTTCGCCGCCGCATGCGGGACATACGCTTTGGGTCTGCATGCGCCCGAAAAAGGTATTCTCGACGCGATTTACGACACCCGTACCGTTGCAGGTGGCACAAGTGGTGTAGGACGAGGAGTCTTTGGCACCCGTACCGCCGCATTGGTCGCAGACGACGTATTTGTTGATTTTAAGTTTCTTTGTCGTGCCGCTTGCTATCTCGGCAAGGGTCAGTTTAACCTTTACGCGGATGTCGGTACCGCGATTGACACGTCGTCCTCCGCGACCCGAACCGCTGCCGCCGAATCCGCCGAAATGTCCGCCGAAGATGTCGCCGAATTGCGAGAAGATATCCTCCATCGAGAAACCTCCCGCACCTCCGAATCCTCCGAATCCTCCGCCTGCGGCACCTCCGTTTACGCCCGCGTGTCCGAATTGGTCGTAACGTGCGCGTTTGTCGGGATTCGACAATACGTCGTAAGCCTCGGCAGCCTCCTTGAATTTCTCTTCGGCCTCTTTGTCGCCGGGGTTCTTGTCGGGGTGATATTTTATGGCAGCCTTGCGGTATGCCTTCTTTATTTCGTCGGCATTGGCATTCTTTGCGACGCCCAATACCTCGTAGTAATCTCTTTTCTCAGCCATCGTATTATTCTCCCACTACAACTTTGGCAAAACGCAATACTTTGTCGCCAAGCATATAACCGCGTTGTACGACATCGATTACCTTGCCCTTTTTATCCTCGCCCGCAGCAAATTTGGCAACAGCCTCGTGCAAATCTGGATTGAAATCGGCATCCTGTGCCTCTATCTCGGTAACGTTCTTTTGGCGCAGGGCATCGACGAACTTTTGAGCGACCAACTCTTCGCCCTTACGCAGAGCAGCCAAATCGTCGCTCTTTTTCGAAGCCTCCAATGCCCGCATCACATCGTCCAACACGGGCAGCATCGCCTTCAATACATCGCTGCCTCCGCTCTGGATCAGGTCCATCTTTTCGCGCAGAGTGCGCTTGCGGAAATTGTCGAACTCGGCCTGCAACCGAATGTATTTGTCGCGCCAATCGACCTCCTCCTGCTTCGGTGCAGAATCGGTCTGCGATTCCTGCGCCTTTGCTTTGTCGTCATCGGCCGACTGCTTGTCTGCCACCTTGTCAGATTCGCTCTGCTCTGCTGTCAGATTGTCGCATGCGGCATCGTCGTTGCTGTGCCGCTGCTCTTTGTCATCGAGCCTTGCGTCGCTGTTAATTTCTTGATTGTCAGCGTGTGTATGTTTCATATTTTGATATTGTTTTATTCTCGTGTTTATATCAAGCGCAAAAGCCGTACCGAATCAGAACATATTGTCGTACATGGTTTGGCTTTTATCGTATTTGAGGTCGGCCAACGACGAAGCCTTGACGCCGATGTTGAAACTCCAACTCTTGTGCGTACCGAACGGAATCCAGACGAACGACATCTGCCAACAGTGCAAATCGCGTGTGATGGAGATGGAGGTCGTGGTCAGTTTTTTGTTCTGTATGTCGAAACCGCTGGTGAACGACACACCCGTTTTGGGCGTGAGATTCACACTGCCGTTGAAACCGATGGTCTGCGTAACGTTCTTTTTGTAACCGGTCGTGCCGTTGTTTACATACTGAATGCCGTAACTGATGACATAGTTGAAACCGATGTTCCAAGGTATGGAGAAATCGTAATATCCGGCTGCCATGTAGCGTCTGCGCAATACGGGGTCCATCAGTCCGTAAGGGTCGGAGTATGGATTGAAGTATTCGGGCGGAATGGTGTTGATGTCGTTTACGGCAGCCTGCGATTTGTTTTCGCGCGATTTGAAGGTGTAGCCGAAACTCCAACCCGTATTGACGATACGACCCGGCAAACCTCGTCTAATCATCAGTTTGTTGTAACGTACACCCTGCGGCGAGACCTCGTAAGGGTCCAGTGTCGCCGACAGGTTGATGCCGAAATTCTTGTAGATGGTCGCACGGAACGAAATCGGCAGATTCGACAACCGCATGGAGTCGGCGAGGAAATTGTACGAGCCGCTGATGCGCAATTCGTCGATGAGTTTGATTTTTTTTACGCCCGTCGAGTCGCGCTTGCTCAATACCTTCATTTCGAGTGTTTGCGACAACGAGAATGTCAGTGCAGCCGATTGCCCCTGACCCGGTACGCCGTAGGCATTGTCGGCATAAGGGGAATAGACGGTATAGCCGCCGAGCGAGTCCGATTGTACGGTCTTGTAGTAGCCGTATTTCTGCTTGCCGAAGTTGGGCGCGTATGCGAAACCGATGCTCGGCGTCAGTGTGTGGCGCACAGCCTGTATCTTGCTGGTCTTTTTCTTCATTTGCCACATTCCGTAGATTGTAGTGCTGATATTGACCGATGCGTTGTAGTTGTAGATGCGGTAGAAACCGTATTCGGGGTCGAGTTTTTCGACTTTGTTGGTTTCTGGATTCCACTCCTGCATCTGTCGCTTGAAATACCACCGTTCGGTGTAGTTGAAACTCGGCGTGATGTTGATATATTTGAACAGCGTGAACTGCGCCGATACGGGCAGCGTATGCTCGATGCCGTTGCGCATGTTTTTCAGCGTCTCCTTCGTGAATATCTTGTTCTCCTGCGCCGAGACGGAGTTGGTTATTTTTCCGCTGTAAGTGAACGATATTTTCTCGTACCAGCGAGCCTTGCCGACAGCCTCTTTGCGCTTGAACGGATAGACGCGCGAAACGTTGAATACGATGGTCGGGAAGGTTATCGATATGGCGCGGGTCTGCGAGTTTTGCGATATGGCCATGTTCATCGACAACGAGAACGGCGTGCCTGCCCAACTCTTTGAATAGGAGATGGAGGAGTTGGTTTGGGTCGAAAGGATGTCGTTGAGCGTATTGGCGGAGTATTTGCTGTAACCGCTGGTGGAGAGATTGACCGATGCCGAGAATGTGGAACCGGGGTTGGCCTTCGGGTCTTGCGAATGGGTCCACATGAACTTGAAGTTGTTCTGTTTGATGTAGTCGGGTTCGCCCTTGTCGCCCGTCTTGATGCTCGAATAGTCGAACGAGAAGTTGCCCGAGAATTTGTAGCGTTTGGTGTAGCGCGACGAAGCCGCAACTTCCCACGAGCCGAGCGTATAAATACCGCCCGTTACCGCCAAATCCATGTGCTGTCCGAAGATGAAATAGTAACCCAATCCGCGTAGGAAGAAACCTCGTGCGCCGTCTTCGCCGTATGACGGCATCAGCAAACCCGATTTCGGACCGAGATTTATCGGGAAGAAACCTTCGGGAATGCCGAGGAAATAGATAGGCACATCCTCCATGACGAGATAGGCGGGCCCCGTAACAATCTTTTTGCCGGGGATAACCTTCGCCTTGGTCATTGCCAAATAGAAATGCGGATGTTCGGTATGGTCGCAGGTGGTGTATTTGCCCGATTGGATATTAACGGTGTTATCCTCCATTTTTTTGATTTTGCCGCCGACGAGCCAACCATCGCCCTCCTGTGTGGCAACGCCCTGAATGAATGCCTTTTTTGAGCCAAAATTGTAAGTTATGGTATCCATTGTGTAGGACGAGCCTCCGTCGTTGAAAACGGGATGGGTGCTTACAGCCTTGCCATCCACCGAATCGGGTTTGCCGTAGGCATGCACCTCTTTGGTCTCCATGTCGATTTGCATGAAATCGGCCTGCAAACTCTTGTCCTCGTATTTGACATCGCCTTTGTTGTAGATGTACACCTTCTTGTTGCGCACGTCGTAGAAGAGCGAATCGGAGTTTTTACCGTCAATAATCTGGTCGAGACCCGAGCCTTTGCGCTTTTTGGTACGCACGGTGTCGGCATTGCCTGCGACAACCGAATCGGCTGCCGGAACGGTGCCGTGCGGTACGATTGCCGACGAATCGGCAGTCTGTTGAGGCAGTGCGACGGAATCGGGCTGTTGCAGAGCGAGCAGGTTCGGTTTGGTGTTGGCATGTTTGCGGGCGCGACGTGTCGGACGGGTCGGCAAAGCCGTTGCGGAATCTGCCCGATTGGTAGAGGCGACAACCGTATCCTGCCTTGTCAAGGCGGCCGTGTTGTCGTCTGTCGGAGCATCATGTCGTGCAAAACCGAAAACCATCTGCACGAAAGCAATCGCGATTAACAACGAGAGTGTATATTTCAGCCTAAAATGTTTCAAAAATTCAATAATTTTTCATAATTTTGCCGACGCGTCGGCAAAAACGCAAAAACAAGCCCCCTGTGCGCGTGTATGTGCGTTTTTTCAGCGCGTAAAGATAGTTAAAAAACTCCATATATCCAATTCGTAACCGTAATTGCCCATGAAGCGCATAGGTGTTTGCATAATTTTGACTCTTGTCGGCATCATACTTTCGTTCAACGTTGCGTCGGGTGAAAATGTTGCACAGGGGGTCCGTGTGATAGTAATCGATGCCGGACATGGCGGTTCCAAATTTCCGGGTGCAAAATATGGTGGTATTTGCGAGAAGGATATCAATTTGCAGGTCGCACTCAAACTCGGTGCGCTTATCGAAAAGAGTATGCCCGACATCAAAGTCGTCTATACCCGCAAGGTCGATAAACAATTCTCATCGGTGCTGACCGACGATTTGCAGGCTCGTGCCGACATAGCCAACGGTGCGGATGGCGATTTGTTGATATCGATTCACTCCAACGCGGCTCGCGACCCGCGTACTCACGGTGTCGAAACGCTTATAATGGGCGAGAGTTCGTTGGAGACGCGCTCCAACGACAATGCGCTGTACCTTAACAACAAAGACGAACTGCTCGATATGTCCGACAGCAAAACGGCGGCGATTGTGAGGGCATATATCAAGAACTTGCAGTTTACCTACGGCGAATACAGCGAAATGATGGCAAGACTTGTGCAGAAACACTACAAGTCGCAAGGCAGATACAATCGCGGCATCCGCAGACAGCCTTTGAAGGTACTTTATGCAACCGATATGCCGAGTGTGCTGACAGAAATAGGCTTTATGTCCAATCCGCAGGAACTCAAATATATCACATCCGAAAAGGGTCAGCGCGAGATAGTTTCGGCGATTTTCGAAGCAGTCAAAGATTATGTGGCATTCGTCCGCAAATCGCTGCTTTTGGGCGAGAAGGAGCCGCAACAGACGGCTGTTGCCGAGCCTGTCGCAAAGTCTGCGCCGTCGGCAGAACCGCAGTCGGAACACAAGGCGGATGCCGAGCGAGTAGATACGACTGTTGCAGGTTGGACGATTCAGATTATGGCAAGCGCCGTGCGTCTGGATGCGGGCGATGCGCGATTCAAATCGTACCGTTGCAAGGTAACGGAGGTGCGTTCGGAAGGGCGTTTCCCTTATAAATACTGCGTGGGCACCTACTCCGACAAGGCATCGGCGCAAAAGGCGTTGCCGGCAGTGCGCAAAGAGTTTCCGGAGGCGTTCGTAACCAAAACCGTACAGGATAAAAAATAGAAGAAACAATAAAGAGAACATATATGAAAAGAGAGGTTAGAATCGGAATTTACGCCCTTGTGATTTTGTTGTGCGCTTGGGCCGGCATACGATTTTTGAGCGGTGTCGATGTATTCGGTCGCCATGCCACCTATTATGCCCGATACAGTCAGGTAAACGGTGTGCAGAATGCCGCAGCGGTGATGATTAGGGGCGTGAAAATCGGCAAGGTCTCCGATATTCGCGTAGCACCCGACGACCCGGCATGCGTCGAGGTAGCCCTTTCGATTCCGAAGGCCTATCGTCTGCCTGCCGATTCGGAGGCACGCATATTCAGTACGAGCATTATGGGCGGCAAGGCGATAGAGATAGTACTCGGCAATTCGGATGCTGTTTTGGAGAGCGGCTCGGTCATCGAAGCGGGATATACGAAGGATTTGCTGTCGATGGACAATGCCGAGATGGAGTTTTACAAGAACAAAATCGTTACCCTGACCGACAATTTCAATTCGACGCTCCAAAGTCTCAATGCGTTGGTAGTCGATAACAACAAGGCGATAAACGAGGCGATACTGCATCTGAATTCGATAACCGCAGGATTGGACGGTGCGATAGGTCGCGATACGCATGCGTTGAACGACATAGTAACCAACATCGACAAATTTACCAAGACGCTCGGCGACAACAGCGCACGCATCGACAATATCGTCAAGAGCATCGACGACGTAACCTCCGATATTGCCGACAAAGGTGCCGCGAAGTCGCTTGCACAGAGTTTGAGCGAACTCAATGTGCTGCTTGCCCAAATCAACAGCGGAAATGGTACGTTGGGCGGATTGGCTTACGACAAACAACTGTACGACAATCTGACGCAGGCTTCGGCGAATTTGTCGGCGTTGCTTGCCGATTTGAAGGAGCACCCGAAACGGTACGTGCATTTCTCGCTGTTCGGTGCAAAGGACAAAATCGACAAGGAGAAGGCAAAGGCTGCAAAAAAGGCGGCAAAGGCTCAAAAGAAGTTGGACAAGAGCCAAGCGGAATAGCGGCCATCTGTTGGCGGTCGCTTTTTGCAACGATTCGTTGAAGCGGTATGATTTATCCTGAAAATTTCGAACAGAAAATCGGTTTCGATGTCGTGCGCGAACAGTGTCGGGCGTATTGCACCATGCAGCGTGCGGTGCAGATGCTCGACGAGCAGCGGTTTACGGCATCGCGCCGCGAGGTTGTCTTGCGGCAGTCGCTTGCCGACGAGATGCGGCAGATGATTGCGATGGAGCCGAATGCTCCGACCGACGAATTTTCGGATATCGACGACATAATCGGCAAGGTGCGTGTCGAGGGTACGTTTATCGAAACGGTGGATGTGGTGCGTTTGGGCAAAACGCTGTCGTCTGTGGCTTCGACCGTCTATTTCGTGCGCAGTCGCAAGGCGGGGGCTTACCCCTGCATGACCGAATTGAGTGCCGGAGTCGATGCGTTGCCGCATGTGGTGCGCGAAATCGCCCGCATAGTGGACGACTATGGCAACATCCGCGATTCGGCATCGCCCGAATTGGCATCGGTACGTCGCGAGATACGTATGCGCGAAGGTCAGGTGTCGAAACGGTTGCAGGCTGTGTTGCAATCGGCAAAAAGTGCCGGTGTGGTCGATGCCGATGCCGTAATATCGATTCGCGACGGTCGTGCGGTTATTCCCGTTGCGGCAGCGAACAAACGCAAACTGTCGGGATTCATTCACGACGAATCGGCAACCGGCAAAACATTCTATATAGAGCCTGTCGAGGTGGTCGAACTCAACAACGAGTTGCGCGAATTGGAGTACGCCGAACGGCGGGAGACAGTGCGCATCTTGACCGCCTTTACCGACTTCGTGCGCAACGATGTCGATGATATGGCTCGGGCAGAGGAGTATATCGCCACCGTCGATATGATTCGTGCCAAGGCGCGTTGGGCGGTTGCCAACGGCGGAGTGAAACCCGTAATTGCCGAAAAGGGCGTGTTGCGGTTGCTGTCGGCACGGCATCCGTTGCTTGCACAGACGTTGCGTCGCAATGGTCGCGAGTTGATTCCGCTCGATGCGGAGTTGGACGGTAAACACCGCATACTTGTCATCTCGGGTCCGAATGCGGGTGGCAAATCGGTTTGTCTGAAAACCTTCGGACTGTTGCAATACATGTTCCAATGCGGATTTCCGGTTACGGCATCCGAAAACAGCGAGATGCCGATTTTTCGCAACATATATATCGATATAGGCGACCAGCAATCCATCGAAAACGACCTCTCGACCTACTCGTCGCATCTGCTCAACATGAAGGCCATGCTGGCAGGAGCGGACGAGGCTACATTGGTGCTGATTGACGAGTTTGGTTCGGGTACGGAGCCGATAATCGGTGCGGCGATTGCCGAATCGATTTTGGAGAGGTTGGTTGCAAGCGGTACGTTCGGAGTGATTACTACGCACTACTCCAATATCAAATACTTCGCATCGAATACCGAAGGCGTATTTAATGGCGCAATGATGTTCGATGTGCAGAACATTCGGCCTCTGTTCCGTTTGGAAACGGGCAAACCCGGGAGTTCGTTTGCCGTTGAGATTGCCCGCAAGATAGGTTTGCCGGAGGAGATTATCGCGTCGGCAAGGGAGAAGGCGGGCTCGGAACACATGGATATAGAGAAACAACTGCGCGAAATCGCCCGCGACAAACGTTATTGGGAACAGAAGCGTGAACGTATCCGTGTGGCAGACCGCAAGGTCGAGGAGTTGGAACGCGACTACAACGAGCGACTGCTTCGGATTCGTGAGGAGCGCAATGCGATAATTCGCGAGGCAAAGGAGCAGGCCAAGAGTCTTATGGCCGATGCCAACCGTCAAATCGAATCGACCATAAAGGAGATTCGCGAGTCGCAGGCCGAGCGCGAACAGACCCGACTGATACGGCAATCGTTCAACAAGTTCAAAGAGAAGGTCGATGCCGACAACGAGGCCATGCGCGAGCGTGACGAGCAGTTGGAGCGCGAAATGGCGCGTGTGGCACGTCGCAAACAACGACGCGACGAGCGCAAGGCGCAAACGGGCGGTGCGGAAACAGCGGCGACAACCGAAACGACTATACAGGAGCGGTTGCCTTTGGAGGTGAATGCCAAAGTGCGGCTGATAGGTCAGGACGGTGTCGGTGTGGTGCAGTCGATTCGCGGCAAGCGTGTGCAGGTGGCGTTCGGGCAGATACTGACGACGGTCGATGCGTCGCGGCTCGAAACCATATCGGCCTCCGAATACAGGCGTGCGACGCGGCCTGTTGCTCCGCGCACCGTAATTTCGTCCGACATCTCGCAACGGCGGCTCGATTTCCGCAGTTCGATTGACATTCGCGGCGAGCGTGTGGCGAGTGCTTTGGAGAGGGTGCAGTCGTTGGTCGATGATGCGCTGATGCTCGGTATCGGCAGCGTAACCATTCTGCACGGCAAAGGTACGGGGGCCTTGAAAGAGGAGGTGCGCCGGCTTTTGCGGTCGATACCCGAAGTAGAGAGTGCAACGGATGCTCATCCCGATAGCGGAGGAGCGGGCATAACTATTGTGAATTTCAAAATTTGAGACAGATGAAATATCTTTTGTCCGATATGGCGCATATCTGCGGCGGTGTGTTTTTGGGCACCGACCTTGCGGTGCGTGCCGTTGCGACAGACAGTCGTACATCGGCCATAGAGAACGATACGCTGTTCGTTGCCATACGGGGCGTAAATCACGATGCCCACGATTACGTGCAGACGATGTACGAACGCGGAGTACGCGCATTCATGGTAGAGCGCGATTGCGCTTTGCCGTCGGATTGCGGAGTGGTGAAGGTGGCCGATTCGGTTGCCGCATTGCAAAAGTTGGCAGCCGAGCATCGTGCGCAATATCGCGGCAGGGTAGTGGCCGTTACGGGTTCCAACGGTAAAACGATTGTCAAGGAGTGGATTGCGCAGTGCGCTCCCGCATCGGTCAATCTGTTCCGTTCGCCACGCAGTTACAATTCGCAGTTGGGTGTGGCGTTGTCGTTGCTTATGATGAACGACGAGAGCGATGTTGCCGTCATCGAGGCCGGTATATCGCAACGGGGCGAGATGGCGCGGTTGGAGTCGATGATTCGTCCCGATATGGTAATTTTTACGTCGATAGGCGATGCGCATCAGGAGAATTTCGAGTCGCTTGCCGAGAAAATCGCCGAAAAACTCCTGCTGGCACGCAATGCAGGGACGATAATCTACCATTCGGCATATCCGTTGCTTGCCGATGCCGTGCGCCGTACATACGCCGACCGTCGGCTGTGCGATGCAGCCGCAATCGATGCTCCGACGATGAACGATGCGGCATCGGTGCGCAATGCCCAGATTGTCGCCGAGTTTTTCGGTGTGATGCAATGGCCTGCACCCGATTTTGCATCGGTGCGTCCCGTGGCGATGCGGTTGGAGGTCAAACAGGGCATCGACAACTCCATAATTATCGACGATACCTACAATTCCGATATAAATTCGCTTGCCATTGCGCTCGATTATATGTGTTCGGTTGCGGGTGGCAAACGCCGCATGGTACTGATTCTGTCCGATATACTCCAAAGCGGAATGGACGACGATGCGCTCTATGCCCATGTTGCCTCCATGGTATCGTCCGCAAATGTCGCACAAGTGGTGGGTGTGGGTGCGAAAATATCGCGATATCGCTCCCGTTTCGTTGCGGGCAGTCGCTTTTTTGCCAATACCGAAGAGTTGATGGCGCATATCGGAGACATAGACATAACCGATTCGACTGTGCTGCTCAAAGGCAACCGCAACAGCGCATTCGAACGCATTTCTCATCGTCTGCAACTCAAATCGCATACGACGGTATTGGAGGTGAACTTGCAGGCGATGATTCGCAACATCAACTATTTCCGCGAGCGGATGCGTAAGGATGTCAAACTCGTTGCTATGGTCAAGGCATCGAGTTACGGCAGCGGCGATGCGGATGTGGCGCGGATGCTCCAAAAACAGGGCGTTGCCTATCTTGCCGTGGCATTTGCCGACGAGGGCGTGGCTTTGCGCGAGAACGGAATTTCGATGCCGATTGTCGTGCTTAATGCCGACGATGCAAGTTTCGATGTGATGGTCGCCAATTCGCTCGAACCCGAGATTTACAGCGAACGCTCACTTGCCGCATTTGTCCGCGAGGTGGAGTGCGCAGGGGGTCGCAATTATCCCGTCCATATCAAATTCGATACGGGTATGCACAGATTGGGATTTTCCGAGTCGGAGATTCCTCATCTGTTGGAATGCCTCGACCGCTATGCCGATACGGTGCGTGTGGCATCGGTCTTTACCCACCTTTGCGTTGCCGACGATGCGTCGCAGGACGAATTTACGCGGACGCAACTTGCCCGATTCGGGCGCATGAGCAGTGCTGTGGCTGCCCATCTGCCATATCCGATTCTGCGCCATGCGGCAGCCTCGGCTGCAATCCTTCGATTCCCCGAAGCGCAATACGACATGTGTCGTCTCGGACTCGGATTGTACGGTTTCGGCTATGTCCACAACGACAGCCTCGAAATGGTATCGACACTGCGCACCCGCATAGTGCAGATTCACGAGTTGGAGAGTGGCGAGAGTGTCGGTTACGGGCGTGCGCAGAGCCTTGTGCGCCGCAGCCGCATCGCAACCATCCCCGTAGGATATGCCGATGGATTGGACAGACATTTGGGGTGCGGTGCTTGGTCGATGCTGGTACGCGGCAAAGCGGCTCCTACGGTAGGACGTATCTGCATGGACAGTTGCATGATTGACGTAACCGACATAGAGGGTGTCGGCGAGGGCGACGATGTGGTTATCTTCTCCCCGCAGCGCGGCAATACTCCCGAAGATATGGCACGCATACTCGATACCATCTGTTATGAGGTGCTTACCTCCGTGTCGAAACGTGTCAAACGTATATATATCAACGAATAACGTATGGCAGCAGGAACTTTGTATCTGATTCCGTGTCCGATTTGCGCGGATACTGCGCCTTACGACGTTACACCGGAGACCAATCGGGCAGTCATAGCCTTGCTCGATTATTTCATCGTGGAGAATATCCGCTCGGCTCGGCGTTTTTTGTCGAAGGCGGGTATCGGTCGGCCTATTGACGACGTGGAATTTGTCGAACTCAACGAACATACGGCAGCGGGTGCGGAGGTGGAACGGATGGTCGCTCCGATTCTGCAAGGACGCAATGCCGGTGTAATTTCGGAAGCGGGAGTACCCGCAGTGGCAGACCCCGGGCAGTTGGTTGTGGCACTCTGCCATAAATACGGCGTGCGGATAGTGCCGTTGGTCGGTCCGTCGTCGATAATAATGGCTGTTATGGCTTCGGGCATGAACGGCCAATCGTTTGCCTTCAACGGTTATCTGCCCGTCAAAGAGCCCGACCGTTCGCGTGCCATAAAGCGGTTCGAGGCGAGGGCTGTGGCCGAAAATCAGTCGCAGGCATTTATCGAAGCCCCCTATCGCAACATAAAACTTGTCGAGCAGATGCTGCATGCGTGCGCAGCCGAAACACGCCTCTGCATAGCGTGCGACATTACCTCCGCAACCGAATATATCCGGACGGCCACCATTGCCGAATGGCGGAAATGCGGCATCCCCGACATCCAAAAACGCCCGACGATTTTCATACTCGGACGGTAGAAAACAGTGATTAGTGGATAGTTTTTTGCGGGCCCGCAAATTATTAACTACTAATCAATAATTACCAGCCACCGGCCACTAACCACTATCCTACTCGTATCTGCCCGATTTCAGTCGGTTTACCTCGTCTGCGGTCAGGAATCGCCATGCTCCGCGTTTGAGGTTTTTCTTGGTCAGACCGGCATAGTAAACGCGGTCGAGTTTGGTAACCGCATAACCCAAATGTTCGAACATGCGGCGGACGATGCGGTTGCGTCCCGAATGAATCTCTACGCCGACCGCCTTTTTGTCATCTTTCAGATAGGAAATCTCGTCAAAAAACGCATCGCCGTCCTCCAACGTTATACCCTCTGCCAAAGTGTCGAAATCGGCACGGGTGAGAGGCTTATCGAGCGTAACCTCGTAGATTTTCTTCTTCTTGTACGATGGGTGCGTCAGTTGGCGGGTAATGTCGCCGTCGTTTGTAAACAGCAGCAGCCCGAGCGAGTTTTTGTCCAACCGTCCGACAGGGTAGATGCGTTCGGTGCAAGCCCCCTTGACCAACTCCATGACCGTCTTTGAGGCATGTTCGTCCTCCAAGGTGGTAACATACCCCTTCGGCTTGTTCAGAATCAGATATACATTCTTTTCGCCCTTGATGCGTTCGTCGTTGAAACGTACCTCGTCGGTCGGTTTGACCTTCGTACCGAGCGCGGTAACCGTTACGCCGTTTACGCTGACCAGACCGGCAGCGATGTATTCGTCCGCTTCGCGACGCGAGCAGAGACCCGATTGCGCCACAAAACGGTTGAGACGAATCTCGTCGGTGGCACGGTTGGGATTGTATTTGGGATATGTTTTCGGTTTGTCGTCAGTCCGATGACCGTTGCGGGCGAATGGTTTGTCCGATTTTGCACCGAACGGTTTGCGATTGCCGAATTTGCCGGTGTCGGGTGTGCGTTCGCCGAGCGGTTTTTTGCCGGCCCGCTTGTTGTCGAACGGTTTGTGCGAACCCTTATGGTTGCCGAAGGTTTTGTGTTCTCCGGCAGGTTTGCGGTCGCCGTTGCCGAACGAACGGGTTTTGGTATCGTCGCCTTTCAGGCGGTTGTCGGCTGTGAAATTCGGATTGTACGAACGCCGATGTTGTTGTGCGGCATCGTCCGAAATGCGGTTACGGCGATGTTCGGTGTGTTCGGCGTCGTTACGGCGCAGGCGTTTGTCTTTTGCGAAGCGCGAGAGTGCAACTCCCGCATCGCTTTTGTAGTCTTTCATATATGCTTCTGTTTACGGCGGCAAAGGTACTCTATTTTTTCGGGATTAGAAACCAAACTTCGCGCCAAATGCGTGCCGATGTATATATTTTTGTATTTTTGCGGTCGATGAAAAGTATGAACAAAGAGATTCTGCGCATAGCGATACCGAATATCGTGTCGAGTATAACCGTTCCGTTGATGGGTATATTCTCTACCGCCATTGCGGGACATTGGGGCGATTCGGCACAAACCATAGGGGCATTGGCCATCGGCGTATCCATATTCAATTTCATCTATTGGAACTGCTCGTTCGTGCGTATGGGTACGAGCGGATTCACTGCACAGGCATTCGGTGCAGGCAATTTCCGCGAAACGACGATAATGCTCGCGCGTGCCGTTGCCGTTTCTTTGTTGCTCGGCGTGGCGATACTCGTGCTGCAATATCCGCTCGGCGAGTTGTCGCTGTGGGCGATGAACGGCAACGCGATGGTAGCCGACTACTTTTATGCCCGAGTCTGGGCTGTGCCGGCAGGCATTATGCTGTTCGGTCTCAACGGCTGGTTTACGGGTATGCAGAATGCGATAATTCCGATGTGTACCTCCATAACCGTCAATGTCGTACACGTTTTGTTCAGCCTTTGGTTCGTCTTCGGTTTCGATATGGGTATCGTGGGCATAGCATACGCTTCGGTCGTTGCGCAATGGTCGGGACTGCTGATTTCGGTGCTGCTGCTAATCGTATGTTTCCGCAAAACGTTGCGCCGTATCGACATTCGCGAAGCCTTCGACCTGCGTCCTTTGAAGGAGTTTTTCCGCGTCAATGCCGATATTATCATCCGTACCTTCTGCATCGTGGCCGTTTACACCTTCTTTACGGGTGCATCGGCTCGCATGGGCGATGCCGACATTCTCGCGGTCAATGCGATGCTGATGCAGATATTTACGCTCTTCTCCTATATGAACGACGGATTCGCCTTTGCGGCAGAGGCTCTGACGGGTCGATTCGTCGGGGCTCGCGACGAGGTCTCACTGCACCGTTGCGTGCGGCGTTGTCTCGGTTGGACATTTCTCACCTCGTTCGTCTGCATTGCGATTTATGTCGGTTGGTGGCGGGATATATTCATGCTTTTTGTGAACCAAAATTCCGCCGATTCGGCATCGTTGCTCGCCGTTGCGGGCAGGTATATAGGTTGGGTGATGGTTATTCCGTTGGCAGCCGCCATTCCGTTTATGCTGGACGGGGTTATGGTCGGAGCGACGATGACCCGCATCATGCGCAACTCCATGCTGCTCTCCACTGCGGCATATTTCGCCATTTTCTACTGCTTCTCGCCGTTTGTCGGCAACGATGCCCTGTGGCTCGCCTTCACTCTCTATATGGTTATACGCGGAGTGTTGCAGTATTATATGTCGCACCGTCTCGACGATGTCTATCGTTGTGCAAGAGAGGAGTAAAAGATATTCGGTTACTGTGTGCCGGAAAGCGGCAACGACAATCCCTAATTTCTCGGTCTCGGCTTCTCTATCCGCAATTTCTGTCCGATGCGGATGGTGGTCGATGTGAGATGATTCCAACGCATCAAATCCTTTACGGTTACGCGGTTGCGGCTTGCGATGATGCTCAAATTGTCGCCCGCCTTGACCTTATATACATAGCCGACGCCCTGCGCACGCTGCTTTTCGAGGTTGGCAGGATTCATAAACTCTTTCAGATAGAGCGAGTCTTTGGCATAAATCGAGTCGCGGTTTTCGATAAACTCCGACAGATAACTTACGGGCAGCGTCAAAGAGTATCTCTTGCGGGATGCGGGGACGATGTCCATTTTGTATTGCGGATTGAGCGCTCGCAACGTTTCGATAGGAATATCGATGGTCGATGCCACCTGTCCGAGGTGCATCACACGGTCGATTGCTACGGTGTCGGTGGCAATATGCTGCGGAGTGGTTTCGGCGTGGATGCCGTGCAGTCGGTGGTAGGCATAGGCATACGATGCGGCGATGAATTTGGGCACATAACCGCGCGTCTCGCGTGGCAGAAAATCGTAGATGTCCCAAAAAGTTTTGCCGTTGGCTCCTGCTCTCGCAATCGCCTTGTTTACATTCCCCGGTCCGCAGTTGTAGGCGGCTATGGCAAGCGTCCAATCGCCGTATATGCGATACAAATCGCGCAAAAAACGGCATGCCGCACGAGTCGAAAGCACGGGGTCGCACCGCTCGTCAACAAGCGAATTTATCTCCAAGCCGAGATTCTTGCCCGTAGCGGGCATCAGTTGCCACATCCCGACCGCTCCCATCCGCGAGGTTGCCAAGTTGGACAGATTCGACTCCACAATGGCCACGGCTCGCAATTCGACGGGCAAACCGGCATTGACGAGTTCTTGCTCTATAATCGGGAAATAGTATTTCGACATTGCCAAAATCCGGCTCAACGGACTCCAATGATTATGTAGATATTGATTGATGTAGCCGCGCACGATGTAGTTGTAGGGCAGATGCACGGGCGAAACCAAATCCAACAGCCGCGTTTTGTACAACGAGTCAATTGGGAGCGAGCGTTCGGTTTCGGTCTCGACGGCGTATGGCTCGAAAAATCGTTTGTCGCTCTGCTGTGCCGCCAGACGGCTCCACAATTCGACGAGCGAATCTGTCTCGGCGGGCGAGAGCGCGAGACCCAACGTATCGATGCGCGGTGCAACCACAGGCTCTACGCGCACGGTATCGGTTACCACTACCCGTATGGTGTCGTACACAGGTATCCGATGTTCGGTCTTGGCTCTTTTGGTGCGTCGCTGTGCCGTGGCGCAGTAAGGCAGGACGGAACACAATATCGCTATGATTGCTATTGCACGGATGGGGAGTTTCATGTAGTAAAATTGCGTCAGAAAGTTATGTTCAGATTCATCCCGAACGATGCCGAACCTGCACCGAGAGCCGGATTGTAATTTATCATCGGTTGAAGGTTCACCGCCAAATCTTTGGATATGTCGTAGTCGCGCAAATGGGCATCGACATGTGCATCGACGATTTGCAGAACATACAGACCTGCCGTGAGGATTATGCACAAGTCGCGGTTACGACGGTAACTGTTGCGCAGATTTTTGAGGAACGTTGCCGAATAACGACCGTTAAATTCGTCCTGCGAGCCGCTCGGATACTTCTCGGGATTTTGGTCGAAATCGTATTTCAAACGGTATGCCTTTTTGAATCGCTGATAACCGCGGTTGTTCCAATCGATGCAGTAAACCATGGTCGCAAATCCGCCGACCACTATCGGTACGCGCCAATAACTCTTGTTGTAGATTTGACCTGCACCCGGGCATATCGTGGCAAGCGTCGTCGCCTTGTTTACCGACGAGACCTCGTTGGTCGAGTAACATACGGCAGCATCGCCTATGAAATAGAGATAGGATGCAACCGCTCCGACCAAAAATACCTGTCGCCAAGTGTTGTGCTTTATCATGCGCGACTGCAAGGTGTTCAACTCCTCGGTGCGAATCATGCTCGCATCGGTCAGCGCATCGAACTGCTTTTTCAACGGTCGGTATTTGCTGTTTTCATAGATGAACATTCCGAGCGTCGCTCCGAATGTGCCGTACAGAATCGGCAACTTCCAATACTGCTTGTTGTAGATTTGACCGAAACCAGGCATGACCAACGACGCCCAACAAACCTTGCGCAAAGCCATCGAATCGCTTAAAAATGGTTTGCGGTTTTCGCGCCGCTGTTGGCGTTTGAGTTGCTTTTCGGTCAATACCACCGAATCCTTGCCGAGCGAATCGGTCGCCGTCGGAAGTATTGCCGTCGAGTCGGCAGGCAGAGTGTATCTCAACGAATCGGGCAGAGCGGTTTGCAGTGAATCTTTGCCGAGCAACAACGAATCGACAACCAATTTTTTCAACGAATCTGCCGCACCCGCCATAATCGTCGGGTCGGTTCCGTTTTTCGCAAGCGAATCGGGCTTCTGCACCATGCCTCCGCGTATTATCGTCCGTTCGCCACGCAGTTGCTGTCTGCCGAATTGGGCATAAGAGGTGCAGCAGACGGCTGTTGCCGCTACAACGAGCAGCAATCTTTGCCACCATCTGCCTGTCAAGGCCGAAAAACCTGCACCGCTACCTCTCATCGCTTAACGATCGGCTGCTTTGCAGCCAAACGGGATATAAATGTCTCAATCTCCTTGTCATCGGCAAAGTCGATGATGATTTTGCCTCCGCCGTTCTTGCCGCGTTTTATGCTGATGTCCTGCGAGAACAATCGCTCCAAATGCTCGACCAACCGCGTGTATGCCTCAGGATACTCCTCGTCTGCCGACTCCGCCTTCTTGACGCTCGGCTTCTCGGCAATGGCACGAGCCAAATCTTCGGCTTGGCGCACCGACAGATTGTGTTTTACGCATTTTTTGAGCAAAGCCAACTGCTGTTTGTCGTTTTCGAGCGAAGCGATTGCCTTGGCATGTCCCATCGAAATCACACCCTCTTTGACGGCGAGTTGCACTTGGTCTGGCAGACGCAACAGACGCATGTAGTTCGATATGGTCGAACGTTTCTTGCCCACCTTCTCCGCCAACTCGTCCTGCGTCAGTCCGCACTCCTCTATAAGGCGTTGCAGACCGAGCGCAACCTCTATCGAGTTCAAATCCTGTCGCTGAATGTTCTCGACCAATGCCATGGCGTGCAGATTGGTATCATCGACATCGCGAATGTATGCGGGTATCCGCTCCAATCCTGCCGCGCGGGCAGCCCGCCAACGACGCTCTCCGCTGATGATTAGATATTTGCCCTCTTTGGTCTTTACCGTAATAGGCTGTATCAGTCCGAGCGTGCGGATGGAGTCGGACAACTCCTCCAAAGACTGTTCGTCGAATGTACGGCGCGGTTGTGTCGGATTCGGCTCTATGTCGGCAACGGCTATCTCCGTCATCTCTGCCATCGGCTTCGCTTTAAGGTCTATGGCGTCGTTGCCGAATATGGCATCCAATCCGCGACCCAATCCTCTCTGTTTCATATCTATTCTATTGCTTTTTACGGTTTCGTTTCAAAAATTCTTTTGCCAACATCAGATAGTTCTCCGCTCCCGTTGCAGAGGCATCGTACAACATAATCGGTTTGCCGTGCGACGGTGCTTCACCCAAACGGATGTTGCGCTGGATTATTGTGTCGTAGGCGAGCGTTCCGAAATGTTCGCGTACCTCCGTCGCCACTTGGTTGTTCAGGCGGTTGCGCATATACATCGTCAGCACAAAACCCTCTATTTCGAGCGCGGGATTCAATCCGCTTTTGACCTTTTTTATGGTGTTGAGTAATTTGCTCAAACCCTCCAAAGCGAGGTATTCGCATTGTACGGGTATCAATACCGAATCGGCTGCCGTAAGTATGTTTACGGTCGTGTAGCCCAACGACGGCGAGCAGTCGATGAAGATGTAATCGAAGCGGTCGCTGACACTGTCCACTATGCGTTTGATGACGTGGTGCGCATTCTCCATGTTGGGCAACTCCGTTTCGGCGGCAACCAAATCTATGCTCGAAGGCAGCACCCACAATTTTTTGATGTCTGGGCTGTTCAGTATCACCTCGTCGGCACTCTTTTCGCCAGTTATACATTCGTATATTCCGTCGAGGTTGATGTCGAAACCCAAACCCGACGTTGCATTCGCCTGCGGGTCGGCATCGAGCAACAAAACCCTTTTGCCCAACAACGCTATCGATGCCGCAAGGTTTATGGCAGTGGTGGTTTTGCCTACTCCGCCCTTCTGATTTGCAAGTGCTACAACTTTTGCCATTCGCGTATCCGTTTTGTAAAATTGTCCGCCTGTACCCAATCGACGGTTACGGGCAGTTAATATCGGGCAAATTTAATAAAATTAAATTGAAAACCGATAAGTTTCCGCTGCTTTTGATTATCTTTGGCAATCCAAATTCTGTTTGTTATGGCATTACATTGCAAAAAACTCGCGCATGCGTCGGAATCGGCTGCTTGCTCTGCGTCGGGCGAGACAGCCGATAATCAGCCGGTTAAAGCGGCCTCCGATTGCCGCAGGTTTCCGACGGTGGGCGATGTTTTGATGATGCTGCTTCTTTTTTTTGTCTCGCAGGTGTTGGTGGCAACCGTATTGGCATTGTTCGGTATCGCCATCCCCGATTCGTCCGTTGTCGATACCGGCAACATCGAAGAGTTTATGCAGCAACAGGTGCTTAGCGGCGAGAGCATTGCAATAGTCTATCCCGTATCGATGGCGGTATCCGTCATTGCGATTCTGCTCTATGTCGGGGCGCGGAGTGGCAATTGGCGCATTGCCCGATTCTCGGCATCGGGGTTCAATCCCAACATCATCTTGTCGGGCATCGCATGGATTGTGGTTGCACAGATAGTGTTGGAGCCGGTAATGGAATTGTTGCCTCATTTCGACAATGCGGGTGTCGGTCGCGGATTTTGGGCATGTGTTACGGCCATGTTTTTCGCCCCCGTTTTGGAGGAATTGCTATGTCGCGGCATAGTCCTCGAAACATTGCGCCGTCGTTGGAGTAATTTCGTCGCCGTCGCAGTCTCTGCTCTCTTTTTCGGCATTGTTCATGTCGAGCCTGCCACGGCATTGGCGGGTGTCGTCGTCGGCTTCGTATTCGGTATGATATATTTGCGTACGCAATCGCTGTTTTCGGTCATGATACTGCACTCGGTCAATAATGCTATTGCCTTGGCTCTCATCTGCTTGGATATGGACGGCGTGTCGTTCCGCGAGATGATAGGCAACGATACCGCCTACTTCTCCGCCTATGCCGCTTCGTGCCTGCTCTTTGCGCTGTTCTTTGTCGAAACATCGCGCAAGGTGTTTCGGCGCAAATAATATTCTTGGCACCGAATGCGTTTTATTCGGGTAAAAATCTTATCTTTGCAGATTGTATATGAAACTTGTTGGAAAGATAACGGTGCTCGCTGTGTCGCTTTTGGCGACGCAGTGCCGAATGCCGTCCAATCTCTTCTTCGGTAAAGATACGATTGCTCGTGTCGGTCGCAGCGAACTGACCACCTTCGACATCAAACAGATTGTACCGCAGGGGTTGTCGGGTGCCGACAGTGCAAGTTACGTCGATGCCTATGTCGAAAAGTGGGTGGTGCGCCAACTCAAATTGCAGGAGGCGGCATTGATGTTTCCGACGGATGTCGATGACATCGACCGCAAGGTCGAGGAGTATCGCCAATCGTTGCTTATCCGCAAAATCGACCAATACTATATCGATACCGATATGAACAACGATGTGTCGGAGCGGGACATTGCCGACTACTATGCGGCGCATCGTGCCGATTTCCGCATTGCCTCGCCCATGGTCAAGGGACGAATCGTGGCGGTCAATGACGGTTATCGTCGGCGCGAACAACTCGTGAGACTGTTCTCTTCGTCCAAGAGCGACGAACGGCGCGATTTGGAGGCGTTGTGCCGCAAGCACAATTTCCGTTTCGTGCGCTTCGACGAATGGACGGATTTTTCGGAATTTTTGAGCAATCTGCCCGTGCTGCGTTCGGGACACAACGAGGCCATGTTGTCCAAACGCGGAGTGCAGCAGATTCACTACAATCGCACTTACTACATCTTCCTGATTACCGATGTGCTGGATGCCGACGATGCGATGCCGCTCCAAATGGTTGAGGAGCGCATTCGGCGGATATTGATAACACGCCGGCAGGGCGAATTGTTGAGGGTGCACGAGGATAGTATGGTGAACAACGCAATAAAAACGGGTCATGTCCGTATATTCGGTAGGAACAACGACGAATAGCGGTCGATAACATTATATTTGGAAACACATTGACGATAATGAAGAGGATATTGATAGCAATGTTGGCATGTGCGACACTCGGTGCCGTGCAAGCCCAAAAACGTTTCGTGATGCTGGATAAGGTGGTTGCCGTAGTCGGCAATTCGTCCATCTCTTATTCGGAGGTGGAGCAACTCGCCGACCAATTGGTGCAGCAACGCAGGGCAGAGGGCTATACCTCCGACCGCGACCCGAAGAACGAGGCTTTGGAGAATCTGCTGATGCAGCAACTGCTCTACAATCAAGCCCTTATCGACTCGGTCAAAATCAATACGGGCGATGTGTTGCAACGTGTCGAAACGCAGGTGCAGTCGATGATTGACGAAGCTGGCTCGATTACCGAACTCGAACGCCGCAACCACATGGCCATATACCACTTGCGCGAATTGCTGCGTCGCCGTATCGAGGAACAATCCTATGCGGCAGCCATGCAGCAGACAATCGTCAGCAAGGTGTCGGTCGTTCCCGGCGAGGTCGAGCGTTACTACAAGAATATCGACAAGGACAGTCTTCCGATTATAGCCGAGCAGTATGTCTATGCCCATATCACCAAATTCCCCGACGGTATGGATGCTGCAAAGCGTCGGGCTCGCGAACGATTGATAGATATGCGCGAGCGTATCGTTACGGGCAAAACTAAATTCTCGACATTGGCGCGTATGTATTCGGTCGATCCGTCGGCAATACGGGGCGGAGAACTCGAACCCATGCAGGCGGCAGGTTTCGTCAAGCCGTTCGCCGATGCGTTGGAGGAGTTGAAACCGGGGCAGGTGTCGGAGGTCGTCGAGACCGAATTCGGTTTCCACCTGATTCAACTGATAGACAAGAAGGGACAACTCTACCATTGTCGCCATATCTTGTTGCGTCCTACCTATACCATCGAGGAGATTACCGCTCCGCTGCACAAATTGGACAGCATCGCGCTGCTTATTAAGGCCGATTCGCTGACATTCGAACGGGCTGCTGCCGAATTTTCGGACGACAAGTATTCGAAACAGAACGGCGGTATCGTATCGAATCACGATTTGCTCGAACGCTATTCGGCATTCGATGCGAAACTGACGGCGACCAAGTTCCTGAAAGAGGATTTCGGAGCGGGAGGTGGCAAGAGTATCGATGACTACAATGCCATTCGTCGGTTGAAGGTGGGCGAGGTGTCGCCGGCTTTCCGTACCAACGATTTGATGGGTAACGACCTTTGCAAAATCGTAAAACTCGTCGAGGTGATACCTGCTCATGCCGCATCGCTCGACGAGGATTATCTGCGGTTGGAACAGATGGCACTCAGCGACAAACAGCGCAAGTATTTCCGCGAGTGGCTGGACAAACGCATCGATGCCATGTATGTCTATATAGCACCCGAATTCCGCGACGGCGAATTTTCCGACAAACATTGGGTTAAGTAGTTGTGCGCAGTAGATTGACGACCATATCCGTTTTGCTGCTGTCGCTTGCAAGTCTGGTATTTGCAGGCAGTGGCGGTATGCCGGTTGTGCGTATGCCGTCCGATGCTGCCGTCCGGCAGGAGGGAGCCGATAAGGCGCAGAACGACAACGGCAAGATGATTGACTTGAAGTCGGACGACGGCTTTCAGCGCGAGATTGGCGGAGTGAAGGTGCAGATTTTGGTCGGCAATGTGGCAGCGCATCACAACGGCGCGGTCATTACCTGCGACAGTGCCGTCCGACACTCCGACTCGCGGTTGGAGTGCTTCGGCAATGTATTGATTAACAAAGGTACGACATATATCTATGGCGACCGTGCCGAGTACGACCGTAATCGCGACGAGGCTCGTGTGTTTTCCGAGATAGTCAAGGTGGTCGATCGCACGGCGACGATGTACACCTACAATTTCCTCTTCAACACCAAATCGAATGTGGGAGAGTACCATGGCGGAGGTGTGGTTATCGACGAGGATAACATGCTCGAATCGAACAGCGGCTTCTATTACTCCGACATAAAGGATATAGTGTGCGTCGATGATGTGGAGATGCGCAACGATACCTATCGGATGAAGGGCGATTCGGTTATCTACAACATCGAGACCAATTGCGCCCGTTTTTTCAACAATACCAACATCTGGAACGAAAAGGAGCATGAGTATCTCTATGCCGATTGCGGCTCGTTCGACCGCGACAGCCAAGTGTACCGATTGACGCTCAACGGATATATATTGACCGAGAAGCAGGAGATGTGGAGCGATACGGTCGATTACTACCGCGACAGGGGTTATGTGCGGCTGAAAAGCAACATACAGATAGACGACATCGATCATAAAATGCTTGCTTTCGGCGATTGGGGCGAGTATTGGAAGGAGCGCGGGGATGTTTTGCTGACTCGCGAGCCGTCGGTTGTAAGTTACGACTTGGAACAGGGCGATTCGGTATTTTTGCGTGCCGATTCGATGTTCCTTTATACCAAAAATACGGAAGCGGAGAGACGCGAGAAGGAGTTGGCAGAGAAAAAGTCTGCCGAGATGCAGAGTAGCCGCCAAGAGGAGAGCGACAAAAAGGCACAAGTGTCCGACGGGTCGGAACGCGAGGGCGAACGTGGGACCGTGCGACCCGACAATCGTCGCAATCGCAGACACGATAGCGGTACTGCCGACCGTGGCGAATCGACCAACGCACCGACAAATGCCGACCGTCGTACCGCGACAGAGCATAACGTGGTCGCCGATGCAGCGGTGGCGGATTCTTTGCAGAACAACACCACGAAGGCGGACTCTTTGAGGGCCGATTCTTTGGCGGTCGATTCGTTGAAAGCCGATACGCTGACAAAGGCGCAGCGCAAGGCGATGTTGCGCGAACAGCGCAAAAAGGAGGCTGCGGAACAGCGCAAAATCAAAGCCGAAGCATTGCGTAAACGGCTCGACGAGATAGCCGACCGCCGTCAGGCCAAACGAACTGCGATGTTGCGCAAAATGGAGGCTGCCGATTCGTTGCGCAAAGTCAGGGAAGCACAACGCGAGGAGGCTCGTCTGCAACGCAGATTGGCGAAATTGGCGCGAAAGCGGATAAGGCTTGTGCCTGCCGATTCGGCAACGGTGGCAAAGGCCGATTCGTTGCTGATGGCGGAGTACAATCTGTGCGATTCGTTGGCCAACAATGTTTTGGATTCGTTGCTTGCGCACTACTTTTTGAAGGAACAGGGTGATTCGGTTGCCGTCGATACTTTGGCGAAAGATTCCGTTTACCGCATGATATTGGGCTATCGCAATGTGCGCATGTACCGCTCGGATTTCCAATCGGTGTGCGATTCGATTGCAGCGACGAGCCTCGATTCGATAATACACCTCTTCATCGAGCCTGTGCTGTGGAACGAGAACAATCAGATAACTTCGGAGGTCATGCACATCTTTACGCAACGGCAGCAGATAGTGCGTGCCGATTTCGAGGGCAAGCCTTTGACGATAGCCGAGATTGATACGGCGCACTACAATCAGGTTGCAGGCAAGGAGATGAGTGCTCATTTCCGCGACAATCAGATATACCGCAACGATGTGAACGGCAATGTCCGCACGATATACTATATCGAGGAGAACGACCCGCCCGAGATTACGATGATGGCGTACGTCGAGAGTGCCGATATGTCGTCATACATCGAGGATAAGAAGGTTACGGGCATCACCTATCGCGGCAATCCGACATACAAGTTCTATCCGCTCGATAAAATTCCCGAATCGCAACCGTTGCATCTGGACGGTTTCAAATGGGAAAAGCATCGCCGTCCGACGCGCGATTCGGTATTCGTGCGCACAATCCGTCCGACATTGCGCGAAGAGAAGGGGTCGCTTGCAAAACCACGCTTCCCGATAAACGAACGGTTGGAGCGCAACAAGGAGCGACTTATCCGCAATCGGTCGTGGTCAGACCGTACCGATACTCTGACGGTTGAGACGATAGAGTGGTTGGAGTCGTTGGAAACGTTGTTTTAGCGTAATACGTTGCGGGCAGATTGAACAAATCTGCCCGATTTTTGTATCGGTATAAAGCACCTGCATCGGACGATGACGGTGTGCCGTAGGACGAGGCGTATTTTTAATTTATTTTAATTTGTGCGTCTGCGGTAAATAATTATTGCTATCTTTGCGTCGCTTACGGGCAACTTCGGTTAGGTTAATAATTTTTACTTCAATATGTATGCAGTGGTTGGTTGATTTGTTTTTTTCAAGCAGCATCGCAAATTCTGTTCTGATTACGGCTTTGACCATAGCACTCGGCTTGCTACTCAACCGTATCAAATTCGGTTCGGTATCGCTCGGGGTAACGTGGGTGCTTTTTGTCGGCATTTTGCTGTCCCATTTCGGACTTGTCATCGATGAACGCATCTGTACATTCATCAAGGAGTTCGGCCTGATTCTGTTCGTCTATTCCATCGGTTTGCAGGTGGGTCCCGGTTTCTTCGCATCGTTGAAGGAGGAGGGTTTGCGGTTGAATATGCTTGCCGCCCTGCTCGTGTTACTCGGATGCACGATATGTTACGGAATCCATGTGCTGACGGGCGAGAGACTGACCACCATGGTCGGGGTTTTGTCGGGTGCGGTTACCAATACCCCGGGGTTGGGCGCGGCGCAACAGACCATCCACGATCTCGGCGGCAACAGCGACCTGTTGGCATCGGCCTATGCGGTGGCATATCCCCTCGGAGTGGTCGGCATAATCGTCTCGATACTCCTCATCAGGGTCGCATTCCGCATAAAAATCAAAGATGAAGCGGCTACCGACGAGAAGGCCAATGCGGCGCATACGGTGCGTATAGATTTGCGCGTAACCAATCGTGCGGTGGTCGGCAAGAGCGTGGCAGATTTGTTGCGCATAGCCCGTACCAAATTCGTCGTGGCGCGTATCATGGGCAAGGATAACAATCAAAAAATCGCTTCGGAAAATACCGTGCTGCACGAAAACGATATTCTGCGAGTGGTGGCGAGCAGTTGCGATGAAGAGTTGGTACAATCGCTGGTCGGCGAGAAGGTGCAACTTGCCGACGAGGAGTGGCACTCGGCTACCTCGAATCTCGAAAAACGACGCATCGTGGTTACCAAGTCGCAACTCAATGGCAGACGTATCGGCGATTTGCACATCCGCGAGAACTACAACGTTACCATAACGCGCGTTGTCCGTGCCGGTATCGAACTCGTGGCATCGCACGAATTGCGCCTGCAAATGGGCGATGTCGTCGTTATCGTGGGTTGCAAGAGCGATTTGGACCAAGTGGCAGCCATGTTGGGCAACTCGGTCAAACGCCTCGACCACCCGAATCTGCTGCCTATTTTCGTCGGTATCTTTTTGGGTGTGTTGCTCGGCTCGATTCCGATTATGTTCCCCGGTGTGCCGCAACCAGTCAAACTCGGTTTGGCAGGAGGTCCGCTCATCGTGGCTATTTTGATGGCACGCTACGGTCCGCGATACAAACTCGTTACCTTTACGACCAACAGCGCGAACATGATGATTCGCGAAATCGGTATCTCGCTCTTTTTGGCGGCAGTCGGTTTGAGTGCAGGCGAAGGGTTTATCGATGCCGTTGCCTGTGGCGGTTATTGGTGGATTCTCTACGGTGTCGTTATAACCGTGGTGCCGTTGCTCATAGTCGGCTTTATTGCGCGCAAGATGCTGCACATGGACTACTTCTCGATTATGGGATTGTTGTCGGGCGGCATGACCGATCCTCCGGCATTGGCCTATGCCAATACGGTGGCAACCGACGACCGTGCTTCGGTCTCTTATGCGACGGTCTATCCGCTGACCATGTTTTTGCGCATATTTTCGGCACAAATACTTGTTTTGATTGCATTATCGCAACAGTAATGTGCGGTGTGTAATAATTGCAAACTGCCGCGTTATTATCGAAAAGAGGGCGCAGTCATTTACGTCGAGTAAACTCCTGTCGCCCTCTTTCTCAATGCCTTGCATTTTACTAACTATTACCCACCTTAAAAGGGGTTGTGTTAACACAACCCCTTTCCGTATCTGTATGTTGCCGTGTAAATCGGCTTGCCGTTAGTTGAGCGACGGCAGGAACGAGTAATCTTTGGAGTAGTGGAGCATCTGCTCTACATAATTGGCAGGGTAGGAAATCTTGACATCCACAATCTTGCCATCCTCTTCGACCAACTCGAATTCCGGATTGACAAAGCCGCCGTAAGGCTCTATGTTCAAAGCATAATAACGCTCGCGTACCTCCTTGTGCAGCGTGGAATCGACCTTGACGCCGTACTGCTCCACTAAAGCCTTGCCGGCTTCGTAATCGCCCTCGCTCTTGATGCGTTGCACCTCGCGGAGCATATCTCCGAACAGGGTGTGCAGACGTTCGAAATCATTGACCACGACGTATGTCTTGCCATTCTCTTTGACGAATTCGATGACGTTGTCGGCCTTGCCCTTTTCGAAGCACCACTCGGCAATCATCTTGCGGTTGCGCATGTGAGCCTCCTCGACATTCTTGCCCAATTCGATGCGGGCGAGTTGGGTCATAAGACCATTCATTATATACGAAGCGTATTGAGCCTTTGCCACGTCGAGCGACGTAATAAGTCCGATTTCGACCATTTTAGGGTCGCCGAGATAGTAGAGACCGAACAAATCGGCACGAGTCTCCTCCAACGTGGAGGTGTACGAGCCGAGTTCACCTCCGCGTACACCCGGTGCCAACTGACCCGAACCATGACCGAGACACTCGTGCAGGTCGGTGTGCAGGTCGTCTGCCAACTTGCCGTACTGCTCCATGCGGGCACGGTCTTCGGCACGCAAAACGAACTCTTCGCTGAATCCGTTGCCGCGTGCAGCCTGCTTGTAGGCGTAGGTGATGTTGTCGATTGTTACCGATTTCGAGCCGTACTCCTTGCGGATCCAATCGGCGTTAGGCAGATTGATGCCTATCGGGGTTGCAGGGTAGCAGTCGCCGCCCAACATCGCAACAGTGATGACCTTTGCCGACACGCCCTTTACGACAGGCTTGCGGTAGGCAGGGTTGATAGGCGAATTGTCCTCGAACCACTGCGCATTGGCAGCGATGATTTTCGTACGCTCGCAGGCAGCCTTGTCCACGAAACTTACGTTGCCTTCCCACGAAGCCTTGCGACCGAGCGGGTCGGAGTAGTCCTCGATGAAGCCATTGACGAAATCGACATTCGAAACGGTGTCCTGCACCCAAGCGATGTTGTAAGCATCGAAATCCCGCAGGTCGCCCGAACGGTAGTACTTTATAAGTTTGGCGATAATATCCTTCAAAGGCTCTTCGGCAACGCTTTCTGCCTTTTCGAGCCAATGGATAATCTGCTCGATTGCCGCTCCGTACATGCCGCCTTCTTTCCAAACTTTCTCGACCAACTTGCCGTTCTCTTTGACAAGTTTCGAGTTGAGGCCGTACGAAACGGGACGAGGGTCGTGCTTGGCAGCCATTTTGGCATAGAAAGCCTGTACCTCTGCCTCGTTTACGCCTTCATAGAAATTGACAGCCGACTCTTTGACCATATCGACACCCGCCGTTTGGTTGAGTTTGGTAGGGTAGAGTGCAGGATTGAAGATGATTTCGGCAATCTCCTCCACTGCAACGGGCGATTCGACCTTGCAGGCTTCGGACTGCGCCATAAACCATTCGCGCGAAAATTCGGGCGCAAACTTGTCGTTGGAGTAGTGGTGATGTATGCCGTTGGCAAACCACACCTTTTTCAGATACTTCTCCATAGCCACGAAATCGGCAGCCGTGCGGTCGCCTTCGTAGCGTTCGTAAATCTGCTCCAATGCACGACGAATCGTAAGATTGTACTTGAAATTCTGGTCGAACAATATGTCCCGACCGCATTTGGCCGCTTCGGCGAGGTAATAGACCAACACTTTGTCGTTCAACGACAATTTCTCGAACTCGGGTACTTCGTAACGAATTACCTTGATGTCGTCGAAACGGTCCACAATCCATGCCGTTTCGCTTTTTGTCTCGGATTTGCAACCGACCAAAGCCATTGCCATAATTCCCATAGAGGTAAAAATGATTTTTTTCATATAGTTTATAGTTTGTTTCTATTGCAAAGATAGCATAAAAAACGAAACGGCGGAATTTATGCCGTCAAAATAAACATATCGTTGCAAGCGAAGGGGTAGTATATGCAGAACGACCGGCGTATTGCGCTGCCGGTCGTTCGTACAATTCTCTTTTGCGGCTTACCCCAAATAAGATTGCAACAATTTGCTGCGCGACGAGTGGCGCAAACGGCGAATGGCCTTCTCCTTAATCTGCCGAACGCGCTCGCGCGTGAGGTCGAACTTCTCGCCAATCTCTTCAAGCGTCATCTCCGAACAGCCTATGCCGAAGAAATAACGGATAATGTCCCGTTCGCGCTCGGTAAGCGTCTCCAAAGCACGGTCGATTTCGGTCGAGAGCGACTCGTTAATCAGCCCCTTGTCGGCATTCGGCGAATCGGGATTGACCAAAACGTCCAAAAGCGAATTGTCCTCGCCGTCTGCAAATGGAGCATCGACCGAGATATGGCGACCCGCTACGCGCAACGTATCGGTAACCTTCTCCTTCGGCAACTCCAATTCGTTCGCCAACTCTTCGGGCGAAGGCGTGCGCTCGTGTTCCTGCTCGAAACGGGCGAATGCCTTGTTGATTTTGTTGAGCGAGCCGACCTGATTCAGCGGCAGACGCACTATTCGCGATTGCTCTGCCAATGCCTGCAAAATCGATTGACGAATCCACCACACTGCATAGGAGATGAATTTGAAACCTCGCGTTTCGTCGAATTTCTCGGCAGCCTTGATAAGTCCCAGATTGCCCTCGTTGATAAGGTCTGGCAGGCTCAAACCCTGATTCTGGTACTGCTTGGCAACCGAAACCACGAACCGCAAATTGGCTTTTGTCAGTTTCTCCAAAGCCTCTTGGTCGCCCTTGCGGATTCTTTGGGCGAGTTCCACCTCCTCCTCGACCGTGATAAGTTCCTCCTTGCCTATCTCCTGCAAATACTTGTCCAACGACGCACTCTCGCGGTTGGTGATGGATTTGGTAATCTTTAATTGACGCATCTTGTTTTATAACTATCTAAAAATATCCCTTTTCGGCGGCTGTGCGGCACTATTCGACTATGACGTAACTTGCCGCACGACCGTTGGGGTAAACACCGTCGATTGAACGGATTTTGTCGGACATCGTAGCGAGGTCGGTCGTCGAACGGACAGCCTTGTCGTTTATATGCGTGATGACAAAACCTTCGCGGACGCGCGCTCTGTCGAGCAAACCTCCGCGTTTGACGGATGCCACCTGCACGCCACCCCGAATATCGAGCATTTTGCATAGTTTGGCACCTGCATCGACCAATCTGCCACCCAAGACCTCGACCACATCGACATCCTCCTTGGTGAGCAGTTCGGTTTTACCCGCTTTATTACGCAAAACGACGTCGAAATGTTTCATGGAATCGCCTCTTTTTGCAGAAATTTTAATTTTGTCGTTAGGCCGATGTTTGCCTATCTGCTCGGTAATGGCGGTAGGAGTGTCGATTTTTATGCCGTCAATCCCCACGATGACATCGCCTTTGCGCAATCCCGCCTCCGAAGCGGCACCTCCATCGACGACCGAAGCGACGTATGCTCCGCCGACCGACTTTATGCCCGTGTCATCGCCGAGTTGGTCGATGAAATCTTGGTCTATGTAGCGATAGGTGATGCCGAGCAGGGCGCGTTGCACGACACCGTACTCTTTCAAATCGCACACCACTTTGCGGACGATGCTCTCGGGTACGGCGAACGAATAACCTATATAACTTCCGGTCGATGATTTGATGACCGTGTTGATGCCGACCAACTCTCCGCGCGTATTGACGAGCGCACCTCCCGAATTGCCTGGGTTTACGGCAGCATCGGTCTGGATGAACGATTCGATGCGGAATTCGCTCGGAATGACATCGAGACTGCGGGATTTGGCACTGACTATGCCGGCAGTGATGGTCGATTGCAAATCGAACGGCGAGCCTATTGCCAATACCCATTCGCCCAAACGCAACGCATCCGAACTGCCGAAAGCGAGCGTCGGTAATTGTGCGGCATCGACCTTAATCAACGCCACATCGGTAGCGGGGTCGCGGCCTATGATTTTGGCATCGAACATGCGGCCGTCGTTCAACTTTACGCGAAGTTTCGAGGCATTCTCGACAACGTGGTTGTTGGTAACTATGTAGCCGTCCTCCGAGATGATTACGCCCGAACCGCCCGAACGTTGTTCGCGCTTTTGCGGCTCGCCCTGCCCGCCGTAACCCTGCGGGAAACCGAAGAACTCGAAAAACGGATTGAAACTGCGCGAGCCTATCTCAATCTCCTGCGTTGCCTCGATATTGACAACTGCCTTTACCGCATTTTCGGCTGCGTAGGTCAAATCGGGGTAGTTCTCTGCCTGATAGGTCGTAAATTGCGAGCCGACAACGGGCATCCGCTCCACCGTGCGCTCGATGCTCGGTCGGCTGTCGTCGATGTCTGCCGAGCGGTTGCCGACCACCCAAAGTGCTGCACCTGCACCCGCAAGTGCCGCAACCATACATACTCCGATAAATACAAATACTTTTTTCATAATTCGATACATTAAAAAGGTTAATGGGCAAAAATCGTCATAGGCTCAATTATCGTAAGTTAAACTCTGTATCTACGCAAACGCAACGCATACGCCATTTATTTTGTACATCGTTGCATATTGCCGAAAATATACTCGGCTCTTTGTCGGTGCCATGCGGCAAATCTCGTTCCAATATCGGTTTTGGCAGACTCTTTGGCACCGTATCTGCCAAAACGGCATACCGATAAATTTATGGCGATAATTTTGCCGACCTGCATTTTTTTAGTAACTTCGCAAATTGATACGGCAAAAATGCCGCAACACAGCAATTAAACAACAAAAATACAAACCATGAAAAAAGCAATTCAATTCGGAGCCGGCAACATCGGTAGAGGATTTATCGGTGCGGTACTCGAACAGGCTGGTTACCATGTCGTATTCGCCGATGTGAATCAGACGGTAATCGACAAAATCAACGAAGACAAGACCTACACGGTACATATCATGGATGTGGAGTGCGTCGAGCAGAAGATTACCAACATCTCCGGCGTAAATTCGACTACCGATGCCGTCGTTGCCGAGATTGCGGACGAGCAGACCGAACTGCTGACCACAGCCGTCGGCGTGATGATTCTCCCGCGCATCGCTCCAGCCGTTGCCAAAGGTATCGCGGCGCGTCGCAAAGCGGGCATCGAGAAGCCTCTCAACATCATCGCTTGCGAGAATGCGGTGCGTGCATCGTCGCAACTGCGCGAGCATGTCTTGGGCAATCTCGAAGGCGAAGACAAGGCCTATTGTGAGAAATATGTCGGTTTTCCCGATTGTTCGGTGGACCGTATAGTGCCTCCTGTCCGCAGCGAGAATCCAATCGACGTTGTCGTTGAGGCATATTACGAATGGAATGTCGAACAAAAATCGTTTGTCGGCGAGGTGCCGCATATCGCGGGCATGAATCTGGCAGACAACCTTATCGCATACATCGAGCGCAAACTCTTTACTCTCAACACAGGCCATGCCATTACCGCCTATACGGGCAAAATGAAGGGCTACAAGACCATCGACGAGAGTATTGCCGACGAAAAAATCTATGCAATCGTCAAGGCTGCGATGCAGGAGAGCGGTTTGGGACTGATAGCGAAATACGGTTTCGACAAAGAGGCGCATTTCAAATATATCGACAAAATCATCGGCCGCTTCAAGAATCCTTATTTGAAGGACGATGTTACGCGCGTTGGTCGCGAGCCGTTGCGCAAACTCTCGGCAGGCGACCGCTTGGTCAAGCCGCTTTTGACCGCTCGCGAGGCAGGTGTCGCAACGCCGAATCTGCTTTTGGGCATAGGCGCGGCACTCCACTACAACAATCCGGAGGATGCACAGAGCGTCGCAATGCAGGAGAAAATTGCTACGCTCGGTCTGAAAGCGACCGTTGCGGAGATAGCATCGCTCGACAAAACGGCACCGATTATCGACGAAATCGCGGCCGCATTCGAGCAGGTGGAGAAGGCGATAAACTAACCCCAACTACCAACCTAAAACCTCAAAACCTATGACACAGGAACAGCAAAAAAAATTCAGATATTGGCAGTGGCGCACGATTATCGGCACGATGATAGGATATGCCATATTCTATTTCGTGCGCAAAAACTTCTCGTTCGCCATGCCGGGACTTACTGCCGAATACGGCATCACAAAGGCTACGTTCGGTGCGATTTTGGCGATTGGAAGTTTCATATACGGTCTGTCGAAACTCGTAAACGGCTTTTTGGCCGACCGCGTAAACGGCCGTTGGCATATGGTAACCGGATTGTCGGTCAGTGCCGTTTGTAACATCATATTCGGAGCAGGTGCCGTCATCTGCGCCTATTTCGTGGGTGCCGATTATGGCGACAACTTCGTCAAGGCTCTGGTGGTACTGTTCGCCATTCTCTTTATAGTCAATCAGGTTGTGCAGGGTTGCGGCTTTCCGCCTTGCAACCGTCTCATAACCCATTGGGTTCCGCCTCAGGAGTTGGCTACCAAGATGTCGTTGTGGAACACGTCGCACTCCATCGGCGCATTCGTCGCTGCTGTACTCAGCGGTGCGATAATGGGCAGCATGGGCGCGAACATGAGCGGCAATCCCGAGATGGTGGCACGCATCACGG
The DNA here is from genome assembly GCA_945494785.1 of uncultured Alistipes sp. Taxonomy (GTDB): domain Bacteria; phylum Bacteroidota; class Bacteroidia; order Bacteroidales; family Rikenellaceae; genus Alistipes. The sequence goes on along the minus strand of CALYVN010000006.1, from coordinate 5,519 downwards.
GCAATCTCGGCGAGAATGTCAGTCCCGAGCGTCTGACCAATGCCATAGAGCATGTGGGCGCATGGCAGTGGGCATTTCTGATACCGGCATTCATAGCGGTCGCAGGTGTGATATTCCTTATCGTTACGCTGCGCGATACTCCCAAATCGGTCGGACTGCCCGAACTCGGCGGCACGGACGAGAAAAAGACGGAGAGCAGCGAGGCGGAGAAAAAGGATTATCGCGATTTCCTGCTGCACAAGGTAATTCTCAATCCTGTGGTCTGGATTTTGGCGTTGGGCGATTTCTTCGTGTACATCGTCCGTATGGCGGTGCTCGATTGGGGTCCTACCTTCTTGCAGGAGAGTCGTGGTTTGACACCAGCACAGTCGGCAGGCGTGGTGGCGATGTTCGAGGTGTTCGGCGTGATAGGTATGCTGACTGCGGGTATCATCACCGATAAACTTTTCAAGGGTCGCGGACAGCGTACCTGCGTATTCTGCATGCTCGGAGTGATACTCTTCATTGCTGCGTTCTGCTTCTTCCCGCAGGATACCAATCCGCTTATATTGAGCGTATTCCTCATCTGCGCAGGATTCTTTATCTATGGTCCGCAGGCTCTTATCGGAGTTATCGCTTCGAATCAGGTAACTCGTCGCGGAGCATCGTCGGCCAACGGTATCATAGGTTTCGTGAGTTATATCGCACCGATTATCTCGGGTTACGTCTTCGGTCTGATTGCCGACAACCCGCAATTCGGTTGGGAGGGCGTATTCAAAATTATGATTTTCGTGGCTGCACTCGGCTTGCTGACCATGGCTACGCTGTGGCATACCAAGGCCGATGCCTACGACCACGATGCAAAGAGCGCAAAATAACGCTTGCCGGCGATAAGATTATATTCAAGGCGGTTGTGTCGAAGGATGCAACCGCCTGTTTTTTGAGACATGCGGTAACGATTTTCATTTTACGCCAAAAATGACTAATTTTGCGCACGCCTTTTCGGAGGGCTGAACTTGTTCGGAGGGCTTAAATCGTATTTATGGCAAGAGTTGTAATAGGACTTTCGGGCGGTGTCGATTCGTCGGTGGCTGCATACCTGCTCAAACAGCAGGGGCATGAGGTCATCGGGCTGTTCATGCGGAATTGGCACGATACGACGGGTACGCTCGAAGGCGACTGCCCGTGGCACGACGACCAAGTGTTCGCCGAGTTGGTGGCAAAACGGTTGGATATTCCGTTCCATTATGTCGATTTGTCGGCCGAATACCGCAAACGTGTGGTCGATTATATGTTTGCCGAATACGAACGAGGCCGAACGCCGAATCCCGATGTGTTGTGCAATCGCGAAATTAAATTCGATGTCTTTTTGAAGGAGGCGTTGAAGTTGGGCGCGGAGTTTGTCGCAACGGGACACTATTGCCGCAAGGCGGAGCGTGTGGTGGACGGGCACGTGTCGTACTCGCTGCTGGCGGGCAGCGACCCCAACAAAGACCAAAGTTATTTCCTTTGCCAACTCTCGCAGGAGCAACTGAAATATGCCCTGTTCCCTGTCGGCGATATGCTCAAACCCGAAGTGCGCCGCATTGCCGAAGAGCAGCGGCTCGCTACCGCCAAACGCAAGGATTCGCAGGGAATATGCTTTGTCGGCAAGGTCGATTTGCCGGTGTTCCTCCAACAGAAACTCGCAGCCAAAAAGGGCAACATCCACGAGATACTGCCTTCGTGGCGCAAATATGCCGAATACGATGCGCAGACCGAATTGGAGCGTCTGGCAGAACCCTATCGCTATACAGTCCGCGACGGCAAGAAAATCGGCGAACACAACGGGGCGCATTTCTATACCATAGGCCAGCGCAAAGGTTTGGGTATAGGCGGTCGGAAAGAGTCGCTGTTTATCATCGGCACGGATGTTGCTACCAATACGATATATGTGGGCGAAGGCGATTCTCACCATGGTCTGTATCGTCGGGCGTTGCGCATCGAATCGGACGAGATGCACTGGATTGAGCCGAGCGATGCTTTGCGCAGTGGCGAGAGTCGTCGTTTCGATGTCCGCATCCGCTATCGGCAACCGTTGCAGGGGGCTGTATTGACGGTGCGCGACGATGCGGCATACATCCTTTTCGACGAGCCTCAAAGGGGCATTGCCGCAGGGCAGTTCGCCGCTTGGTACGAAGGCGACAGATTGGTCGGCTCGGGCGTTATTACGGCATGATTGACCTCGAAAACGCAAAGAATTGCACGAGTTGATGCCGTGCAATTAAATTTTATGCGCAGAATGTTATGGGATTTAGAAAAAAATGTTACATTTGTTGTTCGGAAAATCCAAATTGTAAAAAAATAATAGTTATTAACGAAAATCAAAACCATTATGGCAAACGTAAAACGTGTCTATACCTTCGGTAACAAAGAGGCTGAGGGTAACGGCAAAATGAGAGAGTTGCTCGGCGGCAAAGGTGCCAACCTTGCCGAGATGAACCTTATTGGTATTCCTGTTCCTCCCGGGTTTACAATTACTACGGAGGTCTGCACCGAATACTACAAGCACGGTCGTGAATCGGTTATCGAGATTCTGCGTCCGGAGGTAGAGAGCGCAATCAAAAATATCGAGAAACTTACTGGCATGAAGTTCGGCGACAATACGATGCCGCTTTTGGTATCGGTTCGTTCGGGTGCCCGCGCTTCGATGCCGGGTATGATGGATACCATCCTCAATCTCGGTATGAACGATGTGGCTGTCGAGGCCGTTGCAAAGCGTACGGGCAATCCTCGTTTCGCATGGGATTCCTATCGTCGTTTCGTGCAGATGTACGGCGACGTCGTACTCGGCATGAAACCGGTATCGAAAGAAGACCACGATCCGTTCGAGGTGCTTATCGACGCACAGAAAGAGAAGCGCGGTGTCAAGATGGATACCGACCTTACGACCGACGATTTGAAGGAGTTGGTTGCTGCATTCAAAAAGGCTATCAAAAAGCAGACGGGCAGCGAATTCCCGACCAATCCTTGGGATCAGTTGTGGGGCGCAATCTGCGCAGTGTTCGGCTCGTGGATGAACGAGCGTGCCATCCTCTACCGCAAACTCAACAACATTCCGTCGGAGTGGGGTACGGCAGTTTCGGTACAAGCGATGGTATTCGGCAACATGGGCGACAATTCGGCAACGGGCGTTGCATTCTCGCGTGATGCCGCTACGGGCGAAAACATCTTCAACGGCGAGTATCTGGTAAATGCACAAGGCGAGGACGTTGTGGCAGGTATCCGTACTCCGCAGCAGATTACAATCGAAGGTTCGAAGCGTTGGGCAAAGGCTCAAAACATCAGCGAGGAGGAGCGCAAGGCCAAATATCCTTCGCTCGAAGAGGTTATGCCGGACGTTTACAAGGAACTCAACGAGATACAGCACCATTTGGAGCAGTACTTTACCGATATGCAGGATATCGAGTTCACCATTCAGGACGGCAAACTTTGGATGTTGCAGTGCCGCAACGGTAAGCGTACCGGTGCAGCGATGGTGAAAATCGCAATGGATATGCTCCGTGAGGGTCTGATAGACGAGAAGACGGCAGTGTTGCGTTGCGAGCCTGCAAAACTCGACGAGTTGCTTCACCCTGTATTCGATAAGGAGGCAATCAAGAGTGCCAAAGTTATCGTCAAGGGTCTGCCTGCTTCGCCGGGTGCTGCTACGGGTCCTGTCGTATTCTTTGCCGACGATGCCGAGAAATACTTTGCAAGCACCGGCAAAAAGGCGGTATTGGTGCGTATCGAGACCTCGCCTGAGGATTTGAAGGGTATGCTCGATGCAGCGGGTATTTTGACTGCCCGTGGCGGTATGACCTCGCACGCAGCCGTTGTTGCACGCGGTATGGGTAAGTGCTGCGTATCGGGTGCAGGCGAACTCGAAATCGACTACAAGGCGCGTACAATCAAAGTAAACGGTTATACCATAAAGGAGGGCGATTGGATTTCGCTCAACGGCTCGACGGGTGAGGTATATCTCGGTCAGGTTGCCACCAAAGAGGCTAACCTCGACGGCGATTTCGGCAAGTTGATGGATTTGGCATCGAAGTATTCGGTGCTGAAAGTTCGTGCCAATGCCGACACTCCGCGCGATGCACAGCAGGCATTCGCATTCGGAGCAGAGGGTATCGGTCTGTGCCGTACCGAGCATATGTTCTTCGATGGCGACCGTATCAAGGCCATCCGCGAGATGATTCTCGCCGATGACGAGGCAGGTCGTCGTGTGGCTCTTGCCAAGTTGCTGCCTATGCAGCGCGGCGATTTCGAGGGTCTGTTCAAGGTGATGAAGGGCTATCCTGTCATCGTTCGTCTGCTCGACCCGCCTTTGCACGAGTTTGTTCCGCACACCGAAAAGGAGCAGCGCGAGATGGCGAAGGAGATGAACATCCCTTACGAGAAGATTGTTGCCAAGGTGGAGGCTCTGCACGAGCAGAACCCTATGCTCGGTCATCGTGGTTGCCGTTTGGGCAATACCTATCCGGAGATTACCGAGATGCAGACGCGCGCCATTATCGAGGCTGCTATGAACGTGCGTGCCGTAGGTACTCCTGTCAAGGTCGAGATTATGGTGCCGCTCGTAGGTAACCACAAGGAGTTGCGCTACCAGAAGAACATCATCGACAAGACTGCCAACGACGTATTTACTGAGCGTAACGACCGTATCGAATACCTCGTGGGTACCATGATTGAGGTTCCGCGTGCAGCCGTAACGGCCAATCAGATTGCCGAGGTTGCCGAATTCTTCTCGTTCGGTACCAACGACCTTACGCAGATGACGCTCGGCTTCTCGCGCGACGATATCGCCAAGTTCTTGCCGATTTACCTCGAAAAGAACATTTTGAAGGCCGATCCGTTCAAGATTCTCGACCGCAACGGTGTGGGACAACTCATCCGCGAGGCTGTGTTCAAGGGTCGTTCCACTCGTCCGGAACTCAAATGCGGTATCTGCGGCGAACATGGCGGCGAGCCTTCGTCGGTAGAGTTCTGCCACTATGCAGGTCTGAATTATGTCAGCTGCTCGCCGTTCCGCGTGCCTATTGCTCGTTTGGCAGCGGCTCACGCGGCATTGAACGAGAAATAGCATTTGTAATCCGCAAGGATTCTGTAACCGAAGACCCGACTGCCTTGCAAGGCGGTCGGGTCTCTTTTTTCGGAACGAATCGGCTGCCGGGTGGAGTACGACAAAGGCTCGGTGTGCGGTTTGTTATAGATATTTGCCGATAGATTTATTTGTTGTTGCTTTATATATGGAACTAATACAAATTTTTGTATATTTGCAACATCGTAATGAGATTTTTATTTAACCCATAAACATTCAAAATTATGAAAAAGGTTCTTTTAACATTGGCAGTTTTGTTCTGTGCCTTTACGGTATCGGCACAGGATGGTTGGACAATCGGCGGTCGTGTAGGCTCAGGTGTTCAGGCAGTAACTTCGTATCACGGTTTTGGCGAGGTTGCCGGCAAACCGTTCTATCTCGAAGGTCGCTTCGGTTTGGGCTTTTGCAACGAGGGTGC